>JAILKT010000084.1 GCA_024693545.1 Lachnospiraceae bacterium | reverse complement strand
TGTACAAGATTCAGATCCTGATAAAACGGTTCGATCCTTTCGGGGTCGATCCTGACCTTATGAAGGTCCAGGATACTGAATCCATCATTCCGATCCAAAGCGGCAATTCCCTCCGGAATGCCCGCAACCGCACTACGATCTTTCAAGCGATACCTCTTTCTCTGAAATCAATTGTTTCCGTAACACTTACAATCTTACCACAACACATAAAAAAAAACAGCGGTATTTTGACCGCTGCTTTTCTTCACGTTTCCGTGACTTTTATTTTTTTCAGGATATCTTCACACTTGCGATATATTCGGTATTTTCGGGGATCTTTATTCCGGGATCGGAAATGCATACACTGCAGGTCTTTCCGTTTTCCTCTACACCCATGACAAAATGACACAGAGCTATTCCGATATCTATTTTCTGAAGATCGCCCGTTTCCTCCCTGTCGTAGCCCTTGTCCTTTTTCTCGTAAAAATGGTATGCACCGTCCTTCAGAACGATCCTCCAGGGCTGTTTGTTTACGGCTGAAGGAGCCCAGCGGACCATTTCAAGGATATCCGCCATCGACGGATCAGGCGTTAATGCCCTGTCCCACTCGCCGTCAAAGAAAAGCCTGTCGGAAGAAAAACGTGTATCCGCACCGATCCCTTTTCTCATCATGGATTCCTTTAATGACTTTCTCTTCGCGGGATATCCCAGAGGACTCATGCAGGGCATCATTTCGCCGTCTTTAAGACCTGCTGCCTTTTCGAACAGTTCACGTTTCATTGTCCCGCCGATCCAGACGGTACCGATCCCAAACTCCCAGGCATGCAGCACAAGCTTCTCAAACGAATACCCGAATGCCACATCGGCATAGGGCTTTTTTGCAACCTTACCGGCAACATAGAGTCTTTCGCCGGCAAGTACGGGGCTTGAAAGATCATACTCCTTCGCATCCATCAGTACGAAGCTGACCGGAATGTCAAAGGGATTGGGGATCTCCTTAATATAATCTTCGATATCTTTCCTGTGGGAATCGCTTAAGGGCTGTGCATCGTAAGTCCTGACGCTCTTTCTTCCCATTACGGTTTCCAAAAGTTTACTCATGATCCGTATCATCCTTTCATTTGCAATATTTTCTCAACATCGTGTCTTCTCTCGTAAAGAGTGCATCCGCCCGGATGGTCTTCAAGCAGATATCCGCCGTCTCTTAATTCCCTGAACAGTCTTGAATTCATTGCATCACGCAGCGATGTGTCCCTGACATTGATATCGGAATAAGGAGAGAACGGGCAGGGTTCCGCTCCGCCATGCGAATTGATATGGAAAAAGCCTCTTCCGGCCGCAACACAGCCACCCGAGCTCTTTTCATCACCGGGGAACGATATATATACCATCTCGGGATGAGTCTTGCGAAGCCTTGATATTTCGGCTTTCAGGTACTCTCTTTCCTCTTCCTGCGGTGCAAGATCCTTCGATTCATCAGTAACGGGTACAAATTCAACGAAGATAACCGCCTTACAGCCTCTGTCACTGAGCTTTTTCAGGAAAGCATCCGATGATACTTCCTTCAGATTCTGTGTCGTTACAGTAACAGAAGCACCGAAGATCAGACCTCTCGCGCACAGCTCATCCATAACTTCGATAAGTTTGTCATAAACGCCTTCGCCGCGTCTGAGATCCGTAACTTCTTTTTCACCCTCGATACTGATGATCGGGATAAGATTGCGGTTCTTATCAAACATATCATAGAACCGCCCGTTCATGTATGTACCGTTCGTAAATATCGGGAACAGGATATTCGGCTTCTTCGTCGCCTCTTCAAGAACGTCCGATCTTAAAAGGGGTTCGCCGCCCGCTAAGAGTATAAAGCTTACTCCGAGATCGTCCGCTTCGTTAAATATCCTTCCCCACTCTTCACCGGTAAGCTGTTTAACAGGCTCGGCATCGGTCGTAGCGTGGTTGCACCTTGAATAACAGCCCGCACAATGCAGATTGCACCGGCTCGTAATGCTCGCGATCATAAAAGGAGGCCTGTGTTCTCCTTCATCCTCCGCTTTTCTTCTCTTTTTCGAAGCAGATCTGCTCGCAAGAGCAAATTTTGCCATAAAAGCGCTTTCCTTGGGATTCTTCAGGGTTGCCTTGATAGCATCGGTCACTACTCTTTCAACGCCTTCGGTCATATATGCCTGAATATCAAATGTTTCTTCCATCTTCATCTTGCCCTCTTTTCTTCAGCCTAAAAATGAAACCGCAGATTTTTATCTTTTGTCATATTATATTTTACCAAATATATATTGTCAAGGTACTTTATACTTTTTTCATTTTGTCGTCGCAAGATGCGGCACAAAAAAGAGGCTGCCGCGGCTTCAGGCTGCGACAACCTCTGCTGTTATTCAGAGTATTACAGTTCCTTTAAGAATGCTTCATAACCCTTCTCGGTCTCGTAAATGTCGATCTTGCTCGAGATCTCCCACGGTGCATGCATATTGTGAAGAGCCACGCCGCTGTCGATCACTTCCATGTTGTATTTGGCCATGATATAGGCGATGGTTCCTCCGCCGCCCTGATCAACCTTGCCAAGCTCCGAGAACTGGTAGCTGACCTTGTGTTTATCAAGTGCAGCG
>JAILKT010000079.1 GCA_024693545.1 Lachnospiraceae bacterium | reverse complement strand
GAACAAAAAAAGAATTCTGATCGCTGCGATCGTTGTTGTTGCAGTGATCGCTCTGGTCAGCATCGTGCATGCTGCCGGAACAGAGTCGTTTGCGGGCACCGGATGGGCGCTTCTTCCGGCTCTTGTAGCAATTGGGTTGGCGCTGATAACCAAGGAGGCGTATTCGTCACTCTTTATCGGAGTTCTGCTCGGCGCGTTTATGGCGGCTGAGTGCTCGTTTACGGGAACTTTCGATATGCTCACCGTAGAGGGACTTACGGCAGCAGTTGCGGACAATGCCGGAATCTACATCTTCCTTGTGATCCTCGGTATCATAGTGGCGCTCATCAATAAGTCGGGTGCATCGCGTTCATTCGGTCAGTGGGCTCAAAACCACATCAAGACAAAGGCGGGAGCGCTTTTTGCTACATTCTTACTCGGAGTGCTCATATTTATTGATGATTATTTCAACTGTCTTACCGTCGGTTCTGTTATGTCACCTGTCACCGACAGCAAGAAGATATCAAGAGTTAAGCTCGCATACATAATTGATGCGACAGCAGCTCCCGTATGTATGATCGCACCCGTTTCTTCATGGGCGGCAGCGGTTTCGGGCTGCGTTGAGAGCGATACTTATTCCGGATTCGAGCTCTTTGTCAGAGCAATTCCTTTTAACTTTTATTCAATCCTTACATTTGTATTCATAATCGGTATCATCATTCTCGGAATCGATTACGGCAAGATGAGCGGCTTTGAGATCAAGGCTCAGGAAACCGGAGACCTTTCGATTCTTGATGTTGATGTAAATAAAGACAAGAATCGCCGTGATGTTGAAGAAAACGGTCCCGAAAAGCCCGGACGCGGCAAGATCATCGATCTTGTTCTTGCAATCCTTATTTTGATCGCTTTGTGCGTATGGGCGCTTATACGAAACGGTTACCAGGCAACGGGCGGAGAAGGCGATATCTTCGACGCGTTCTCAAACACCGATTCATATGTGGGACTTCCGTGGGGAAGCATCTTAGCGCTTATAGCCATTGTTTTATATATGATCATCAGAAAGATAGTTACGTTCCAGGAAGCTATGGAATGTGTTCCGAAGGGATTTATGGCAATGGTTCCCGCCATTACGATCCTTGTGCTCGCTCAGTCGCTTAAGAACATGACGAACGGTGCGCTTTCGGCAAAGACATTTGTTGAAGCAATGATGGAAGATGCGAGTGGTCTTACATGGCTGCTGCCGGCTATTATCTTCGTGGTTGCCTGCATCATCGCATTTGCGACAGGTACATCGTGGGCTACATTCGGTATCCTTATCCCGATCGTTTCCGTTGTATTCCCCGAGACAAGCTCGCTGTTCTTCGTGGGCGTTTCGGCATGCCTCGCAGGTGCCGTATGCGGCGATCACTGCTCACCGATATCCGATACAACAATCATGTCGTCGGCCGGAGCCCAGTGTAATCACATTGATCACGTGGAGACCCAGCTTCCTTACGCACTCAGCGTTGCCGGAATATCATTCGTAACCTATATCCTTGCCGGACTTTTCGATATGATGGGAATGGCTTGGCTCTCCATCCCGGTCGGCATCATACTTACGATTGCATTCCTGCTCTTTATGAAGTCAATGGTTAAGAAGAAGGTTGCATAAAGCATCTGCTCCGTGAAACGGTTTTACGATCAAGATATGTACAGCGAAAGCTGCGCATACTTGATGCTCGGTAATTCACTTGCCGGGTTTACTTCTAAGATAATAAAATAATAGCTCCCGCAAAACGATACTAAAGTTTTGCGGGAGTTTTTTATTTAACATTTATGTGATGAAATATCTTACATATATGCGGTGTAATATTTTAAAGTTCAGTGAAAACAACTTAAAGTTACTTTATGACTTTTACGGATGCACCTATTATTGGAGATATCAACCACATCTTACTTGAAATAAGCAACTGCATCTTCGAGGTCTTTTGCAACACCGCTCATGCTGTCGCTTTCGTTTGAAAGCTGCTGCATGTTGCCGGACACGGCTTCGATCGTAGCGCTGACTTCCTCGTTCGTTGCTGACGTTTCCTGAGAAATAGCGGAGAGATCGCTGATAGCGCTTGTAACCTTGTTCTTGACCGAATCAAGTCGTCCGGTGATGCCTGCGATAGTCGAGATCTCACCAACCGATGACTTGATGTTTTTGTCGAGGGCTTCAAACTTTTGAAGAGTGGTTGTAAGGAGTGATTTTTCTTTATCAATGAGGTCTTTTACATTAGCAGACTCATCGACACAATCCTTGGACTGTTTGCTGATCTCATCGACGATGTCGTTGATCTGTCTGGCCGAATCGTTACTCTGTGCAGCGAGCTTTCCGATCTCTTCGGCAACAACTGCGAAACCGCGACCTGCTTCGCCTGCTCGCGCAGCCTCGATGGATGCGTTAAGAGCGAGGAGGTTAGTCTGGTTTGCGATGTCGGTGATCAGGTTAACCATTTCGTTGATCTTGAGGATTGACGAATCTGTTTCTTTTATCCTGTCGATAATGATATCGATGGCTTCGGAAGACTTGTTAGAGGATTGGACAACGTTTTCTATACATTCGCTTGCTTCGATATTAGCATTGTCCATCGCACCGGCGTTTTTGCTGAGCCCTTCCGCACTTGAAGCAGCAGTTTCGATCATCTGACCCATTTCTATAATTTCGGTGCTGATGTCCTGAACGTTATCAGCCATGGATACTGTGGTCTGTGAAAGGTCGTTCATGGAAACGTTGATCTGGCTTATCGAATCAGCCGAAGCTCTTGTCTGCTCGTTTGTAGAGCTTACGCTTGATACAAGCGAATTGGCGCATGTCCTTATCTGCCCGATCGAATCATTAAGCACGTTGGCCAGCTTGTTAGAAGCTTCAAGAAGACGGGAAGTCTCTGCGATGCTTGTTTTTGCGCTTATGGTAACTGATGTATCGCCTTCCGAAAGAGTCGCAATTCCGTCAGTAACTGTTGTTAACTGTTTTGAGATCTTGCGAGCCATAAAAATAGCGATAAGACCAAAGATGACTACAAGTCCGATGCTGAGTGAAACGATGGCCATGATGATCGTTCTTTCGGCAACCTCAACATCGATAGCGGGCTTACCTGCAAAGGACATACCGACTACTCCGCTTGGGCTCTTGAGCGGAAGATAGTAGCCGTAGTAAGGAATGCCTTCGATATTAAGGCTGTCGGAGTAGTAGGAATTACCTGCCTTTACAGCAGCCCAAACAGCATCTCCGGCTTTTGTACCTTCGATTCGTTTACCGCTTTTATCGGTAATGTTTGTAACGAATCTGACATTGTCCTTGAAAATGGTGTAATCAACGCCCGTCTGACCCATTGTGTCAACGTATTCAGTGTCGTATTCAAGGAATCCGTCAACAAGATCGTGGTTGTTTAAAAGATCGTATTGATAATATTCAAGAAGTCCTTTAGAGGAGATCTCCAGCTCTTCGCGGATATTTGCTTCGAGCTTGTCAACTGTGATACGTGATGTAACTACTGCCAGCACCGTAACGGTGATGACGATGGGTAAAAGTGTAAAAAGGACAAGGACTAAATTGAGTGATGGTTTCTTGCCGTTCTTCATAATTTGTGTTCCTCCGATAGTATAGAATTAAAGATTTTACTACAGCAGAACGGGATCGTGAAGAATTACGATCATACTTCTGCTCTTTATATGGGTTTATTAATTATAATTATAAATTAACAAATAGCAAAATACAAGGCTGATTTTGCTATTTATGATACATAAAATGAATAAAGTGGAAATATAAACAGAAAAAATAAAAACCGACTAAACCTGCAGATGAAAATTTCACGTTCTGATTTGAAATTTACAAAAAATTTCCTAAAAATGCTTTTGAATAAAATAATACAGAAATACCGCCTAAATCGATCGCTGTTTTGATAAACGCGGGAAAATACGCCTGATAATTTTTTCGATTTCGAAGAAGAAATGTGAATTTCCTCGAAATCAGGTTACCGGGGAATTTACAAGAAGAATGCTCAGATCCACGGTGATTGGGTTACCGGGAATTTCACAAAAATAAGGCAGCCTCATGAGCTGCCTTATTTCTAAAATTATAATCTTTGAATATCCGAGGTAGATTGCTCATGTACCGGATCATGAAACGACCGATCACATATCCTTCACAGATCGCCCCGGCACCCCGCATCTTCAGACATTGAAGTGAGATGTTGTATCGCGAAGTGTAGCGATGCTCTCTACAACATCATCTGCTTCACCTGACATGTTATTTGATGCCTCGGTGATGGACTGCATGTTGTTAGAGATGTCATGTACCGCGCTGCCAAGCTCTGACTGTGCTGAAGAGATCTGGTCGAGGATCCTGTTAATGTCCGAAACGGAAACGGAGAGATCTTTAGCGCAGCTGCCGAGATCCTTGCTGACTTCGCTGTAGTACGTTGCGTCGCTCATGTAATTGTTTGCAAGCGTTTCGAGGTTGTCGTAGTCGGAGAGCACGTTTTCATTAAGGAATTTAATGATCTGCTTGCTTGCGTTTGCAAGGTCGTTGACATTATCATTCACCTTACTGATAAGAGCGTTGACCTTATCGATCTCGCTTGATGTTGTTGTACTGAGGTTGTTGATCTCATCGGCAACAACCGCAAATCCGCGGCCTGCCTCGCCTGCGCGGGCAGCCTCTATCGAGGCGTTAAGGGCAAGAAGATTGGTCTGGCTTGCGATACTTCTAATTGCGCTTGCCACTTCACCGATCTGTTCGATGACTCTGATGCCGTTTAAGGCTTCCTCAAGCTGCGTGCTTGCCTCGCTTGTTACGTCAACAGCATGCTTTTTGTTTGTGAGGATCTGAGGGATAGTCTGTTCAACACGATCAATGATCTCATCGGTCTTTTTGTTCATTTCTTCCGTATCTTTAGCAAATGTGTCGGATGCTGTGGTAACATCTTCGCATATGCCCTCGATCGTCTTGATGCTTGTCGTCTGGCTTTCGATTCCGGACTCTGTTCTGATCATTGCTTCGTTGATCTGTCCGATCGAGTTGTTGATTCCGCTGATCTTTTCGCTGGTAGCGGCCATCTTGTCGGAAATAGTCTCTGACTCCGACATGGTCTTTCTCATAGCGTCAACAAAACGTGTCTCGAGCTCGCCGATAAGGTGATCGATCTGCTTAACTTCGGATTTATGCTGTACTGTATCGGAATCCGAGATGATCCTTTCCGTAATGAAAGTTTTCATCTTTTCCATCGGAGCAAGCTGCTTTCTGATGAGAGCAGTCATGATGATCACGACGAGAGCGATGGCTATAAGCGTGATTACGATCGAAAGGACGATCATCGTAATTACGGTTCTGTTGATGTTTGAATAAGGCATCGAGAGACCTAACAGCCAGTTACATGAGGCAATGCCGGAAGTAACAAAGCATTTTTTATCGCCGTTGTAGTCATTATCCGTTAAAACTACCTTTCCGGGATTTTCAATAAGATCTTTAAGGTGCGGCATAACGCTTGTAACAGAGGTAGCGATCTCATCGCCGGGAAGGAAAGCAGAGTTCTCATGAATAACGTAATTAGCACTTGAGTCAACAAGGAATCCGTATTCACCGGGTTCGTAAGGGATCGCGTTGATAACTTCGTTTATGTAGTCGAGCGTAAAGTCGGCTCCGAGTACACCCTCGAGCGCGCCGTTACGATAAACGGGAGAAGCGATCGTGATACACATACCGCCGATAAGAACGTCCATATAAGGATCGGTAACGATCGTTCCGCCGGAAGCTTTGGCTGATTTATACCAGCCCCTTGCAGTGGGGTCGTAGCCTTCGGGAGGAAGTGCGTTCGGATCTGTCTGGCAGAAAAATTTGTCCTCGGTTCCATAGTAAAGATTGAGGAGATTACTTCTTTCTGCGGATTCAACGGTAACTATGTTCTGAATGTTTTCTTTTGTGTAGCCGTCGGCCGAAAGCGCTGCAAGAGCGGTCGCAGCAGCGATATTAAGGCCTTTTTCTCTCTCAATCCAGCTGTTAATGGACTGAGCATACTTGTCGGCATTGAGCTGAAGTTCGTTCTTTTTGCCGGTCTTGATATTGTTGCCTGAAATCACAACTATAACAGAAGCACAGATAAGCATTGCGGCTGCGACAATAATGATAACCGCAGTTGTGAGTGTGCCTTTGACTGTTCTCTTCATATGGAACCTCCTGATTATAAGATTGTTCATAATATAGCATATCAATCACTAAAATACAATATATCGAATGATAAATTTGCTAAATATATTATTTGATTCAGAAATTCGAGAGATAAAGAAGAATGATAATGAGTCATACATAACTATGAGAATGTTTTTGAAAAACAAAAGAATAATTAACGCATATAGCCATGATCTTTACATACCATGAGAGCATTCAGAAAATCAAAGGGATAATTAACGCATATAGCCATGATCTTTACATACCATGAGCACATCCCGAAAATCAAAGGCACAGTTTGTCTGTAAAATTTTGAGCTTTAAAGATTGATGCAGTTGTGGAAGAAGTAGGCGAGACGCCTCTTTTTTGAGGCATAGGCGCTGATCCGTTTATTTGAGGATATCAGGGATGAAAGCATTTCTTCGCTCACTTCTTTATTAGAATAAGAGATTTCTTCGTAAGTCGTGATGAAGTCCGTCAGATCTTCCGGAAGCGTTTCCTTTTCGCGGAGGGCAAATTCGGAAAGAGTTTCCCCGCCCGAGAGGCCGGCGCCGAGAAATCTGAGCAGACGCATATTTGCGTGACATAAATAAACGGACTTTTCGGTCACGGACAGTCTGTTGAAACGTCTCACGGCAATGGCTTTGTAGAGAAGGATCGCTGCAGGGAAGAGGAGCAGACACATGAGCACGGGGATGATGATAAGCGCAGCGGAGACCTCTCCCTCGGGCTCAGTCTCAACCTCGGGAGCGTTTTGGGGGCTGTCGGACGGAGCCGACATGAATGCCTCGAGACTTCCCTGAGAAAGCGAAGCGAGGTAGGCGGCACGTTCCGAAGCGGTCTGCCATGCGGTTTGAGCGGCATGGCCGGGAGTGGGATCGAAGGGAATAAAACCAAAGCCTTCGAAATAGATCTCAGCCCACGCATGCGCTTCCCCGTTCGTAACGGTCGTTCCGCCGCTCGACGACGGGGAAATGCAGAAGCCCTCGACATAGCGCGCGGGCAAGCCTTCGGCGCGGGCGAGCAGGACCATAGCCGTTGCGAAGTGACTGCAATAGCCGCGGGGATCTTCAAGCATGAAATGATCGAGGAAACTCTCGGGTGAATTCACATAGTCCGGCATTTCTCCCGGAGTCAAAGTGTAGGAAAAACGGCCGAGGACAGCCTCGAGCCTGAGCATTTTCTCATAGGCGCCCGAGCAGCCCTCGTAAAGGGCGTCAAGTTTTTCACGCAGAGCGGGGGAGGGGGTCACGGACCTCAGGTAATTAGCTTTGATGCTCTCTACATAAGAAAGATAGTCTTCATAGGGATAATCGTTTTTCGCCAACTGAAAAACATCGGCAACGGTGTCGTACCAGGCCGGGGAAGTGACGGGCCGGCCCGTACCGTTCAGCAGATCTATGAAGTCGCTGTGATTTTTGTTGAGCTTGATGAGCCGGAAGCTGTAGGTGGTTCCGAGTCCGTGCTTTTCCGCGAAGACGGTATTGCCGTTGGCGGGCATGGTGTCAAGGAGCGCGCCCCGGGACATGGCATCCGTAAATTTCCCGGGAAGGAGCGCATAGCGGGTGTTGAGTCCCGTGTAAGTCACGTTCGCCTCGATATAACGCATATGATCACTCACATCACTGATCCCGGCTTCAACCAGCGATGCGCGCGTTTCTATGTTGTCGAGGGATGCCCTGAGACCGACGGAATCGCCGGCAACGGTGTTTGACCAGTCCGTTCCGTTAAATTCATTATATCCGCAGGCTCCGAGATTCATCGGCGGAGTTTCCTTATTCTTAAAGGAAACTTTGAACATCTCCTCGTTATCCGACTCGGAAGTAATATCGCCGGAGATTCCGGAAAATTGGTCCGAGAAACCGATCCGGATGTCCATGCAGTCCTCATCTGAGGCAAAATACTGCTCGATCCTCGTGATGGTATCCTTGGCGAACTGCCATATCCTCTTTGCAACCGGCCATCCGTAAGGGTCTTCGGAGGACGGGCTCGCGAGGACTATAATGCAGCACAGGAGTATAAAAGGAAGCAGGCTGACCATGTGCTTTTTTATGTCGCGGTCGCCCTCTTTTTTCCAGTGATATTCGACTTCGCTTATGATGGCCGAAAGAACGGGCATAAAACACATCGTTGTCGTCAGCGGACCGGGGTCGATGCCTCTGACAGCGAGGAACACGAGCGCGGCGATGATGAGCGCGGAAGCGGCCAGGCGAAGGAGCCTGTACGCGGATATGAGCTCGCCGAGGACAAATGATGCGAGAACGGCGAGAAACACGGGGAGAACCCATAGGCGTTCGGAAAAGAATTCCGGCCTTTCTTCGCTGTCAACGGCGAAGAAGAGCCCGACGGACGGCGCGATAACAGCGGCAACGACCATGAGCCGCACCTTGAGGGAGCCGTGCCTGAACAGAGCGCAGATGATCAGGAAGAGAATCCCCGCGAGTGCAGGAAACTTGCCCGCATCCTCCGGGCAGAAAAGGGGGAAGAGCTGCACGGCGCATATAACGTATATGGGCAGCGCGTATATCATCGAGCCGATAATTGAAATTAGCATGCCGCTCCTCCTTCTTTGTTGGTTTGTGATAATGTTCTTCCCGGGTATCAGAGGAAATCCGCAATATCTCCCTCGGGCGGGATGACTGTGAGTTCTGTAAGCGCCGGCAGGGTGTCGGTGATATCGGCGGGCGGATCATCCGTTACAAGGCAAACGGTCACGGGAGTACCGCTGCGACCGAGCCTGTCGCACAGGGCATAGGCTTCGGGGGTCCAGTCGGCCGTCACCATATAGACGCATGATACGTTTAAGAGCGACGGCGAATTGCCGACATCAAGAAGCACTTTCCTGAAATCCTCGTCCTGCCGGAACGCAAATGAGGACATTTCGGAATAGAAATGGTCGAATGAGTCGCTTCCTTCGAGAACATGCCCGATGGGGCCGTTTTGGCGGGTAACGCTCCGCACGGTCACAGATTCGTTTACAAAATAAAGAGCGAGCGCAAGAACGGTTTCGAGGATCTTGTTCTCAAGCGGAAGGTACCTGAGCTCCTCATCGCTGTAGCGGTGCGGATCCGTTATTATCACGACGGAAGGCTCCTCCGGACCGGTGTGGCGTCTGACCATCGGCCGGCTGAGCGCTGCGGTGGCTTTCCAGTGAATATCGCGGATGCTGTCGCCGGGAACGTAATCGCGTACGGCGAAATCTCTTTCGGAAGAAAGTACCGGCGACTGACGCGGGGAAACATGTGATATGTCGAAGCTCTTTAGCTTCTCAAGCCTTATAAGCCGCGGGCTGACGTTGACGACCAGGGGATTTTTCTTATATGTAAAAGAAAAAAGCCGCAGGTAGTCTTCGATCTTTACAGCCTTAATGCCGACGCTGTACGATCCGCGGTAGCGGCACGTGAGGGTTGTCTCACGGCTTATGCCGTCGCCGGGTCTGAGCTCATATTCAGTGAGATCGGAGAGACCGCTTATGCTCGAAAAGTCGGAATGAAACAGCACGCGAACGCCGGAATAGGTAAAATAGTTTTCGTTTCGGAGTATAAAGCGGAAGGACGTCGGCTCGCCCGCGACGATGGAGCGTGAGGCGAGCTCCTGATAGATCTTGAAGGTTATAAACACATATATGAGATATATGAGCGATACAAGAGGAACGGATATAATAAGGAAAAAGAAACCGTAGCTTAACGAACCGCCCCTGAGAGAGATAAAAACAAGGGACAGAACAAAAAGCAAAAGAAGGATCAGTCGGTTTCTGTGCATATACATTAAGTCCTTAATTTGTTGGCTCGCATAAGCAGCCGGGATGTCATCCGGAGACGCATGCAGTTGTGGCGGCACTTAATTCCCTTGAATCCGTTGGCTCGCTTAGGCAGCCGAGATGTCATCCGGAGCCGCATGCAGTTGAGGCGGCATTTAATTTCCTTGAATCCGTTGGCTCGCTTAGGCAGTCGGAACGGTTTCCGTCAGGATGAGCGAGGGGAGGATGCGGTCCGTATCCTCGTGCCCGATCTTTGCCTCGGGAGTGAGGATGACTCTGTGGTGGAGAGTGTTCAAGGCCACTGCTTTTACATCGTCGGGCTTCACGAAATCGCGCCCCGAAAGATATGCCTTCGCCTGAGATGCTTTTGTAAGATCGAGGAAAGCTCGCGGGCTTGCGCCGAGGGCAAAGCGTTTTTCCTGTCTTGTTCTGGTTATGATGCCGCTGATATAGGCGAGAATGTTGTCCTCTACGTGTACAGCGATCGTCTCGCGGCGGAGACGGAGCACATCGTCCGCAGAGCAAACGGGCTTAACGTCTGCAAGCGTTTTACCCTCAAGCATATTGCGGGCAAGGGTTTCTTCGGTCTCCTTCGACGGATATCCGAGCGAAAGCTTCATCATGAATCTGTCTATCTGAGCCTCGGGGAGGGGATAGGTTCCGAGAAACGTGGCGGGATTCTGAGTCGCGATGACCATAAAGGGGTCGGGAAGCTTGAAAACCTGCCCGTCAACGCTCACCTGTCCTTCTGCCATGGCCTCGAGAAGCGCGGCCTGAGTCTTGGGGGAGGTGCGGTTGATCTCGTCGGCGAGGATGATCTGTCTCATCACGGCTCCTTCGCGGTACTCGAATTCACCTGTCTTCATATTAAATACCGACAGGCCGACCACATCGCCGGGAAGCGTGTCGGGCGTGAACTGGATGCGTCCGAATGAGCAGTTGAGTGAGGCTGCAAGCGTTTTGGCGAGCGTCGTTTTTCCGACACCCGGCACGTCCTCGAGCAGTACGTGTCCGCCCGCAAGAAGACATGTGAGCAGATCCTCGACCGTCTCGCTTTTTCCGATAAAATATGATCCTATTGTTTCTCGAAGTTTGTTCAGCATATATGTCTCCTTTAATCTCAGTGAGATACCCGCAGAGAAATCTCGCCTGAGGAAAGTGTTTTGACCTCGCCCGTATCGGCGAGTTTTACGATAAGTCCGCCTTCGCTGTCTATGTCTATGGCCCGAGCAGAGTGGGCGGTGCCGTTTTCTGTAAACGTTATATCGTGACCAAGCACTACGGACCGCTCCTTGTAATCATCGATCGGGTCATAGGCGGGATCGAGATGCTCTATGACAGCCCGGTAAATCTCGGATGAAATGCGTTTTATCGTTTCTTCGGAGAGTTCCGGGAGCGGATGCAAGGCATCGGACTGCGGACTATTCGGGAGCGGATGCGGGGCATCGGACTGCGCCAGACCGAGGATGCTGCCTGCCGTATCTTTGATATCGCCGGGAAACTCATCGGTACTGATGTTTATTCCGACGCCTATGAGGATGTGCGTGGGAAGTCCGTCTTCCCCGGCTATCGCCTCGCAGAGGATCCCACAGATCTTTCTGCCGGAGAGAAAAATATCGTTTACCCATTTGATCCCGGTATGGCAGCCGAAAATCGAATCGATCGCTTTTGAAACGGCGATCCCGGTACGGCATGTGAGCGTTACGACCCCTTGCGGCAGATCTTCACAGGGGAGCGCGATCGTCATATACAGGCCGCTGTTCATGGGCGAAAAGAAGCTCTTTCCGCATCTGCCGCGCCCTG
>JAILKT010000110.1 GCA_024693545.1 Lachnospiraceae bacterium | reverse complement strand
TCCAGTGATTCTGTGCCATAGTCGTACTTTCTTATCGCCTCATTATTCAGCATTGTGTAGCTCATGGTTATCCTCCCTGCTTATTTATTTTTCATTTATTACATACAGGCCTTCATCCACTTTTTTAAAATCTGCAATAGCACTTGTCGACTTTGCCTGCTTTAATCCGTTTCATTTAAGTCCCCTTTTCCTTGATATACTTGCCGGTTTTAATTCTTTCATCCTTTGGTTTTTCCGCATCCTCAGGCAACACCCACATGTTTCCAATTTTTGACGCTCCTTCTATCCGCCCTTCTGAACACAACACATTTATCCTTCTTACACTTATTCCCCATTTTTCTGATGCTTCTCGTAAACTTATAATTCCTTATAATACGGACAAATATTTTCATAATGTCCGTCTTTCATTCGAAAACCACCGGGAATGGTGCCCAATTGCGTGAAACCCAAGCGTTCATACAGGTGTCTTGCATGAGTATTGCTCTCCACAACTGCATTGAACTGAAGAACTCTGAAACCAAGTTCCTTTCCTTTCAGCAAACAGTCTTTAACAAGCTGCTCTCCTATATGTTTTCCTCTCGCGTCCGATGATACGGCATAACTGGCATTGCAAATATGTCCGCACCTTCCGACATTATTGGGATGCAGGATGTACAATCCGTAAATTTTGCCGTCTTCCTCTGCAACACCGGTATAACTTTGAGATGCAAAAAACTCAGCTCCACTTACCATATCCAGAAGTTCTTCTTGTGGGAAAGCAATACCATCTTCAACAACCTCATTCCATATTCTGATAATCTCGGTCAGATCATAACCGGAATATTCTCTTACTTTCATGATCTCTCCTCAGTATGTTAAACTTTAATCCAATTGTATACCAATGTAATCACAATTCTTGACAAAATCGCAGAATTGATAGTTTTGTCCGGCACTGATATGCCCTTGCGGGACAGATAACTCCTTAACGACCAATATTCTACCACATAAGCGTTGTCTGATAAATAGAAAGCGTGATGCCTATAGCACCACGCTTCAATATCTTTTTTCCGATCACTTTGCTACATCGTCCAGTTTTGAGCGGTCATCTGCTTCCTGCTCATGCTGCTGTAGATGCTGTCATAGCCCGAAAGTTCCGCAGGACTTCCCTGCTCTGCAACAACACCGTCTTTAAGCACAACTATATAGTCGGCATTTGCAATGGTTCTCATACGATGTGCGATGATCATGACCGTCTTGTTTTTGATAAGCCTTGACAATGCTTCCTGGATCACGGTCTCATTTTCAGCATCAAGTGACGCCGTGGCCTCATCGAGCAGTATCACCGGAGCGTCCTTAAGGAATGCCCTTGCGATTGAGATCCTCTGTCGTTCGCCGCCGGAAAGTTCACTTCCGTTTTCCCCGATATTTGTGTTATATTTTTCGGGTAATCTATTTATAAACTCTTCGCAGTTAGCAAGTTTTGCAGCTTCCATAACCTCCTCATCTGTAGCTCCGTTCTTTCCGATACGAATATTTTCCATAACCGAATTGTTAAAGAGCGTTACATCCTGGAATACTATCGAATACTTTGAAAGCAGTGTTTCCGGATCTATCTTTGATATATCTGCGCCGCCAAGGGTGATCTTTCCGCTGCCCACATCCCAAAATCTTGCCGCAAGCCTTGATATAGTCGTTTTTCCTCCTCCGGAAGGTCCGATAAGCGCCGTTACCTTTCCCTGTTTTGCCGTAAAGCTTACATCCCGCAGTACATCCGTATCATCCGCATATTTGAAGCCGACATGGTCAAATACTATATCATAGCCTTTATTATTAAGTGCTTCCGAGCCGGTCTGGATTTCATGAGACAGCACCTCATCGAGTCTTTCGGACTGAATTCCGGTCGAAATGATCGCAGCAAAATTCTGCAAAGATATCATCATCGGATCATAAAGCCTTGATACCATCATCAGGAACATAAAGAAAGTAAGCAGGTCAATCTCGCCTTTGGAGAAAAGGATTCCACCGACAATAGCTGTAGTTCCTATGCCCAGTCTCAGTACAATGGCTGCGGAATTCACATACACCGCCATTTTCAGTTCCGTAAACAACGCATATTTTTCCACTTTCTTTATCTTGCCGTCAAGTTCTTCGAGATACCGTTCCTGTGCGTTGTTGGCTCTTAAATCCCTGATCGACTCAAGGCATTCCTGTATCCCGTCTGTCATGTCGAGTTTTATCGCCAGATTCTTTCTTGTTGCTCTCTTTTCGGCTCCGGAACACGTGATCACAATGATAAACGAAACGGGGATCACCCAAAAGCTCGCCAGGACCATTCTCCAGTCAAAGAAGAAAAACATACCGATCCCTACAAGACTTACCGAGCACAATGCACCGATAAGTTCGGGAATCCAATGGCTTGACGCCGTTTCGATCATTGCGCAGTCGCCCATGATATTTGTTGTCAGATCCGCTATATTCTTCTTACCGAAATATGAAAGCGGGAGCTTTCGAAGTTTCTCGGCGAGTGATGTCCTTCTCACGCCGCTCTCGCGGTAGGTTGCAAGGAATGTGGAATTGTACTGTATATAATTGGTCACCGCGATCAGGATCAACAGCACAACGGAGCCGATAACATAAAACGGTATTCTGTCTTTCCCGAGATTGTCGTTT
>JAILKT010000052.1 GCA_024693545.1 Lachnospiraceae bacterium | reverse complement strand
GCGGGGAATTCGGACGCCTTGCCCTTCCGGTACCCGGTCCGTGATGTCTTTTTATCATTCGTAAATTCATTTTCTCGAATCCAGTACCTTTGAAAAAGCAGTCATCATCCCGATCCTGCCGTATTCGTAAGTAAGGCCGCCCTGAATATATACACGGAACGGCTCAACAACGGGTGCATCACAGGTAAGCTCAATCGTCGAGCCCTGTGCAAATGTTCCTGCCGACATGATCTCATCATGAGGGTATCCGGGCATTTCGCAGGGGACCGCTTCAAACATGGAATCTACGGGAGAAACCGATTGAAGTGCCTGGCAAAACCCTATAAGCTCCTGTGCCGTAGGCAGCGTAAACGTCTGAATAAGGTCGCAGTGCTGCTCGAAAGGTCCGGGCTTAACACTTTCAAATCCAAGCTCCTCTGCAAGGAATGCAGCGAAAACAGCAGTCTTTAAGGCATTTGCCACTGTGCGGGGTGCCATGTAAAGCCCTTTTAAGAATTTAAGGTTCTGGTTATAGTTTGCACCGAGGTATTTTCCGATTCCGGGAGCTGTGAGTCTGTCAGCTACCTGAGCGATAAGGTCAGCACGGCCTGCCACATAACCGCCGGAGGTCGCAATTCCGCCGCCGAGGTTGTGCATGAGCGAACCTGCCATAACATCGACGCCGACCTGTGTGGGTTCCTGCCTGCAGGCAAGTTCCCCGTAGCAGTTGTCGCACATAATGATCGTATCCGGAGATACTCTTTTCACAAGCTCGCAGGCTTCTTTGATCTTTTCGAGAGACAGGCCGCGTCTGTGGGAATATCCGCATGAACGCTGGATCTCAACCATGTTCACGCCGCCCTTTTTAAGCCTTGCTTCTATGGCTGCAAGATCGAAATCATCGCCCACAAGGTCTATCTCTTCGTATTTTACTCCGTTTTTTATAAGCGAAAGCGGGGAATCTCCTCTTTTTCCGACGATTTCCTCAAGGGGATCGTAGGGAGCTCCCGTGATGGCTATAAGCGTGTCACCGGGATGCAAAAGTCCCGAAAGTGTAATCCAGATCGCATTTGTTCCCGACATGATGTGGGGACGAACAAGGGCGTCTTCGCTACCGAGTACCTGAGCAAAAACCGCCTCTATCTTGTCGCGGGCCTCATCAAAGAAGCCGTATCCGTTGATCTCCGCAAAGTCCGCATATGCAACGCCGTTATCGATGAACGCCTTTAAGACCTTGCGCGAATTAAACATACATGTATCTTCGATTGCCGCCATCTGCTGTGCAAGTGCGCTCTGCGCCTTCTCTGCCGCTGCGGCTACTTTTTCATTGATTGCAAATTCCATTATTATCACTCCGTTCTGTATTTAGTGTAACGCTCATGAGCGACCTATTACGTTTTCCGCTCACGAACATTTCTTTAATGTGCCTTTTTACAGACGGGGCTGTCTTTGTTTCTGTACATTTCCTTGTCTCCGAACTTGGCCCTGCAGTTCTTTCTTCCGGCAAGAAAATGTTCTGCAGGTCAGTTTTTGCTACGGGCAAGGAACTCCTCAAATGTCGTGCCTTCCGCATCGATGAGCACGATAACGGGGAAATCCTTTACCACCATTCTTCTGATTGCTTCCGTTCCGAGGTCGTCATAAGCGATAACCTCAGACTCTACTATACATTTTGAAAGAAGCGCACCGGCGCCTCCGGTTGCACCCATGTAGATTGCTTTGTTCTTTATGATGGACTTACGTACTTCTTCGCTTCTTGCGCCTTTTCCGATCATTCCCTTCATCCCGAGATCAAGAAGCGTGGGCGTGTACTTGTCCATACGCCCTGCCGTGGTAGGCCCGGCAGAACCGATAACCTGTCCGGGTCTTGCCGGTGTAGGTCCGAGGTAGTAAAGAACCGCATCCTTGAGATCAAGGGGTATCTCTCCTCCTCCTTCGATCTGCTCGCAGAGACGCTTATGTGCGGCATCGCGCGCCGAATAGACCGTACCGTTAAGGTACAGCAGGTCACCTGTTTTGATCGTTTCAAGATCTTCTTTTGTGAAAGGGAGATTAATCGTTCTTTCCATGTCTTTTCCTGCTCTAAATATGTTGTAACCGCAAGAAACGCGATTTTTTGTCATTTTGTTTCTGAGCATTTCTGCCCGACTCATAATACTATGTTATTTCCTGTTTGACAAGTCATATTCTGCCGATATATCCATATCTCCGTAAGCCCCACTTGATAATACGCCTCCCATGAAGTAAACTATATTTACTTGACCGGAGAGGATCTTCATATGAAAAAGAAACAGGGAATACTATCATATGCTTTTATAATACTCGGCGCCATCATGGCCAGTTTTTCGGTTGCACTGATCCTGCTGCCCAATGATGCCATAGACTACGGCACAGCCGGCGTAGCCATAATAATCAACAAACTGACAGGCCTTGGTTTATCTGTCTGCGTTATCCTTGTTTTTCTTCCGTTCATTATCGCCGGTTATGTGTTCCTCGGACGCAGATTTACGATAAAGGCAACCCTCGGATCTGCCGTATATGCGGCAGGTCTTCAGCTGTTTGAAAATATTCCGTTTGAGATCAATACAGAGCACTTTTTGGCAGTAGCCTTCGGCGGAGCGATCCTCGGAGCGGGGCTTTCTCTGATCCTCAGGAACGGCGGCTGTATAGACGGTTCGGAAATACTGGCGAACATAATCGTTAAAAAGCTCTCGGACAAAACCGGGCGAAACTACAGCATGACTCCGGCGCTTCTCGGATTCAACGCACTTGTTTATATTACCGTATTTTTCGTGATAGACATTACGTCAGCGCTTATGAGCCTGCTGGTTTATTTCGTGGCTACCATGGTCATCGACCACTATACCGACCACTTTGAAGCTATAAAACAGGTTACGATCATTACTCAGGATCAGCAAGGTATTATCGCCGATATAAAAGAAAAACTCAATAAAACCTGCACCATCATGGATTCCCGCGGTGCCATTGCAGGAGAAAACCATACCCTCATTTGCTATATCAGCTATTTCGAGCTGCCGATCATGAAAGATATCATTTCGGCACATTCGGGAAGCTTCAGTACCGTCTCTACCATAGAAGAGATTTTACGTTAGTTATCAAGAGGTTGAAATATATAATACAATTAAAGGAGACTTAAAATGGCTATTCATTCAATCGATGCCGAAGACGATCAGTTCGCATACCGCTATGACACACAGCTCCTGATCGACAAACGTGACAAGGACCTTGACGAGGACGAGATCACTGACTACATTCTCAATAATATCGAAGGAAACAGCCTGATCGCAGCAGGAGATGAGGATCTTGTAAAGATTCATTTTCACACAAACGAACCCTGGCGTGTTCTTGAGTATTGTAATACCATAGGCGAAATATACGATATTGTTGTTGAAGACATGATAAGGCAGTCTAACGGGTTGCAGGGCTGATGTCGTCATAAACTTCGAAAGGACCGCTGATATGCACACACTTCGCAAGCTGTTTTCTGCTTTTGCATTGCTTTTCGTTTCATTAATACTTTTGCAAACCGATGCCGTTTCGGCTGCATCAGAACCATCAGTAAAACTCGGCAAAAAAAATTATGAAGCAGATATCAACGAAACATTCACCGTCAAGGTTAAGACTAAAAACCTTGACGGGTTTGATATCTATTACAGTGTTTCAAAGATCACTTCCGACGGATCCGATGAGTACGAAGAGTACTTTTCAAATTACGCCTGTGAAGAAAAGAAAAACGGCAAATATAGATTTACTATATTTGAAAGCGGTACGTACACTCTTACCTTTACCGTTTATGAAGAAGCCGACGGATTTTACTTGCAGTCGTATCAGGACAGCTCCACCGTCACCATTAACAACATCGGGCCCGAAAAGCGAAAGCTGGCAGTTCTGATCGATTCCACACAAAAAATATCAATCGACAGAGGTGAGTTTGTAAGTGCCGAAGCAGCTCCTCCCAAGCAGGAAGAAGATCCTTTCTCTTATGATTCCGATGATTATTTCGATTTCTTTGACTATTTCTTCTTTGATGACGATCCGTGGGGGTCTTTTTCCTACCCGGACAACTACGAGCAGGGAGAAGTTCTGATCAACGGAGATGAGATCAAAGGTATTAAAGAAGGACGCGTTTTAATAAATGTAACGTGGAAAGATCAATCCGGAAAAACAATTACCGATGAAATTGTGGCTGATGTTACCGACCCCGCCTATACACCCTACGAAGGCTATATCCTTGTCGATCACGGTTACATATACCCTACTCTTTCTCACTGTTCCGAATACAGCGAAATCCTTCTCTCTTCCGACAATGAAAAGATCTGCGCCGTCGAACGTGGTTCCTTTTCACCCATAAGCGAAGGGGAATGTACTTTAACGATCACCGTTGACGGACGTTCCTTCACAGATAAGATACACGTTTACGATCCGCAGCTGTCGGAAACACATCTCCTCATTAAAAAGAAAAAAGCTTCCTCGATCAAAGTAACGGGACTTCCCGGGGATATTCCCGTCACATACACAAGTGCCGATAAAAAGATCGCCACCATTGACGAAAACGGAAACATCAAAGCCAAGAAAAAAGGGAACACATACATAAGCGTTTCCTGCGGTGATCTGTGTAATTTTACTTGTTCCGTGACGGTATCTGACGGTAAGAAAGGCATGAAGGCCGCTCTTCAGGCAAAAGAGTTTATCGGCTCTGCTTACAGTCAGGAAAAACGTATGCAGGACGGCTTTTTTGACTGCAGCTCTCTCGCTTGGCGTTCTTACATGGATTCGGGAACTGCGATCGGGGGGTCGGATACTTATGCCCCCACCTCCGCAAACCTCGGAAAATACCTCGACGAAGAAGGCCGGACTATTTCACGCGAATATATTACCCCCGATGAGTTAAAGCCCGGCGACCTCATTTTTTATTCAAGCTCAAACAACGGTCGTTATCTTAATATTGATCATGTCGCTATGTACTACGGTGCAAATTACAACGATTCATATTATGATTATTATATGGACGAAACCAACGCCGTTAACACGGGCCTGATCGTTCACGCACGTACAGGCGGCGTACAGTTCAGCAATTACGAATGGTATACGCCGGATACTATTGTACTTATTTGCAGACCTTAAAAAGTCATTTGCAGACAAAAAAGGTTATGTCATTGGTATTTGCAGATTAATAAAAAAGTTGTTGACAATTAAAAAAAATCGGAGTATATTCATCAACATAAAAAAGCAAAGGCGCTTGTGAGATTTCTCACAGGCGCTTTTTTAGGGTAGTGGTGCACCACTCACCCGCCTTTTAAAATCTTACATAACAAATTATTTCGCAAAGGCGTGAAATCGTCCGGAATTCCGGACATGGTTTCGCGCCTTTTGCGTTGTAAAGAAAGAGAGGTTGTTTTTATGCAAGAAGTTTTTTCTGTTTGGTTCCTTATCGGTGCTGCCCTCGTCTTTTGGATGCAGGCCGGATTTGCAATGGTTGAGGCCGGGTTTACCCGGGCAAAGAATACAGGTAATATCCTGATGAAAAACCTGATGGATTTTTGTATCGGAACCGTTGTATTCATCGCTGTTGGTTTCGGCCTCTTACTTGGTGAAGATCTTGTCGGTTTTGTCGGAAAACCCGGTTTTGATATTTTTTCCGATTACGCAGGCTTCGATTGGTCAAACTTTGTATTTAACCTTGTATTCTGTGCAACGACAGCCACTATCGTTTCAGGTGCCATGGCTGAGAGAACTAAATTCATTTCATACTGTGTTTACTCGGCTATCATCTCAGCTGTTATCTACCCCATCGAGGCTCACTGGATCTGGGGCGGCGGCTGGCTTGCAGAACTTGGTTTCCACGATTTCGCCGGCTCATGTGCAATCCATATGGTAGGCGGTATCTCGGCACTCATCGGTGCAAAAATGCTCGGACCCCGTATCGGTAAATTCACTAAAGATGCTAAGGGCAAGATCGTCAAGGTCAATGCTTTCCTCGGTCACAACCTTCCCCTCGGTGCACTCGGTGTATTTATCCTTTGGCTCGGTTGGTACGGCTTCAACGGTGCGGCTGCAACAAGCACCGATCAGCTTGCTTCAATTTTTGTAACAACTACAATTGCCCCCGCTGTTGCAACAGTAGTCTGCATGGTCTTCACTTGGATCAAATACGGTAAGCCCGATATTTCAATGTGTCTCAACGCGTCACTTGCCGGCCTGGTTGCCATTACAGCAGGCTGTGACGTAACGGATGCCTTCGGTTCTATAGTCATAGGCGCTATTTCCGGTCTCCTTGTTGTATTCGGCGTTTGGTTCCTTGATAACAAGCTCCGTATCGATGATCCTGTAGGTGCTGTAGCGGTTCACTGCTTCAACGGTATCTGGGGCACAATAGCTGTAGGTCTCTTCGCTACAACATCAGCTCCCGGAAACGACTCACTTGTCGGACTTTTCTACGGCGGCGGATTTGACCTTCTCGGGAAACAACTCCTCGGTTTCGCTACTGTCGCAGCATGGACCGCTGTTACCATAACGATTGCATTCCTGATCATTAAAGCGATCTTTGGCCTCAGGGTTTCGGCAGAGGAAGAGATCACCGGTCTCGATTCTACAGAACACGGCCTTCCTTCGGCATATGCAGGCTTCAGCATCATGGATATTTCGAACACCATGACCATGAATATCAACGACAATACCGACCTCGGTGTTTCCGATTTCAAACAGGCGCCCGGCTATATCAAAGACAGCGCAGTCAAGGTCTTCCGCGAGCCCGCAACCGATTTCGACAGCGGTATGCATAAGGTTGTTATTATCGCAAGACTTTCTAAATATGATTCACTTAAGAAAGCTCTCAACGACCTCGGCGTAACCGGTATGACGGTTACTCAGGTAATGGGCTGCGGTATCCAGAAGGGTGCCGGTGATATGTACCGTGGAGTCGAAGTTGATGCTACGCTCCTTCCCAAGGTCAAGGTCGAAGTTGTTGTCAGCAAAATTCCTGTTGAAAACGTTATCGAAGCCTCAAAGGCCGCTCTTTATACCGGACACATCGGTGACGGAAAGATCTTCGTTTACAATGTATCAAAAGTTGTCAAGATCCGTACCGGCGAGGAGGACATTGCAGCCCTTCAGGATGTGGAATGATTTAATTCAGTGTGGTCTTCTGTAACTTCTGCCCGCACGGAAGTTGCAGGATCAGCATATGTTTCGGATGGGGATTTCATCCCTGCCTGAAACAACACATAACAATCCTCATAAATACAGAGCTCTATATTGGGGCTCTGTATTCTTTTTATCACATAGTAAATATTAATATTTTTTTATTACAGTTCTCTTGACCAAATAAGCTGTTTCAGATATTCTTTTAAGAGATTATTGATCAAGGATTTACTATTTTGATATATTTATGGGGGGCTGGGATTTATGGCAAAGAAATATAAATGTGAATATTGCGGAAGAAAAATCACAGAGGAAGTCTGTCCGTATTGCGGTGCTATCAATTCATTTTTTTCTGACTCCAATGATACAACTTCTTCCGAATCAGATACCGGCGAAGTTCAATCATCAAATTCATCATTGTCGGAATCTGCTTCTCATAGTGCAAGTGATCCTTCCCTTCAAAGCAAACCCGGACAAAATAAAAACTCTTCCGGGATCTTTACAAAAATAATTGTCTCTGTTGCTTCTCTGATATTGATATTTATATTTATTTCTATTGCTCGCCCGGGGGAAACGCTTACTCCCCCTTCACTCGAAGCCAAAGAGGTTCCTACTAAGGATCCTACTCCTACTCCCATATTTGATGTTTTTTCTATCGATGATATCTCTGCGTCTGTTCCGGTTGAAGAGGTTGAAGAACCTTATTTTATTGCTACTCCCGATAAAAACGGGTTTATGGTCGCAAAAGATGGTTATTTTCGTTCATCTCATGTAGTGGAGGTAAATACCGAAGAAGTATTTTCTGCCAAAGTTGCGAACACAGAATATGAATTTACTCTTCCCTGCAGCTACCCCGAACTGAAAACTAAAGTTAAGATCGTTCCTCCCCGTGACTACATATCCGTTCCCGACGATCCGCTTTCCCCGCCCGAAATTGAAACGATCGAATCATTTAAGGATCTGTACGCCCATGACACATATGACATCCTGGATTTCGCAATATTCAATAATTCTTTCGAAACAAAAAAAATAGATGAATGTATTTGTGATACGATACGAGTAGCTAACACAACCAAGCTCTCTTCCCTTAAATTTCAGGGAAAAGAACTTATGGCCGAGGCCGCAGATATAATAAACTCATTTGGAGAGCCTTCCGAGCAACAAACATATCTCGATATTTATTCCATAACATATCAAACCACTTGCGGAAGTATCTACTTCCTCTATGCTATAAATGAGGACAAAACGCTTTCTTTAAAACCTACCTTTATAAAGCTTTCTCATTGTGCCGAAGAAAGAACTAATTAAAAATATCAACTCTGTCGGGATGAAGAGTGAAAGGAAATTAATGAAATGGCTAAATATTTTAGATGTGAATACTGCGATCGAAAGATCAGAACAGAGGTATGCCCGCATTGCGGCGGAATCAATGAACTGCCCGTCGACACTAACGTTCCTTCATCCACTTCCGATCAGCAGATCTCAGCCGGAAAGAAAAAAAGTACCCGTTTCTCTGATCTGAAGAATAAGATTAAGGACTCCCGAATAGTTTCGTTTTTCCGCAAGACTTTTATAATCATCGGTGCTGCAGTAACCATAATTATCATTATCGGTATAATAATACTCGGTTTCAGGGATAATGTGCGTCTTGATTATGAAGATGAATACTCCGATACGCTTATAAAGACTGAAGCAAAAGTCAAGATTGATTCCGTGATCAACGGCAACTCAGTTAGCTTTGAGCTTCCCTGTTCTCTGGACGTTTTGTCCGAATCTCTTACACTATCTCCTCCAAGGATTTATAACCCTGAAAAAGAAGACCCCAACGGGGACGGAATAATGGATCTCGGCCCATATCACGGAACATCTGTCGAAGACACTTACAATGCTTTTAATTTTAGAATAGTTAACCCCACTTACGACACGGTTCACTTTACGGATTCCATTTGTGATTCTATTTTTTTATCCG
Source organism: Lachnospiraceae bacterium (assembly GCA_024693545.1). Taxonomy (GTDB): domain Bacteria; phylum Bacillota; class Clostridia; order Lachnospirales; family Lachnospiraceae; genus RUG11977. The sequence continues at coordinate 3,427 of JAILKT010000052.1, read as the reverse complement.
ATCCTTATAAAATTGTCAGTTCGCTGAAATTTAACGGAACAGAGCTTCTTGCACCTATGGATTCCATTATTTCTGCCTTCGGAACCCCCACGTACAAGTATGCCTCAACGTACTCAATCTCTCTTAAATATGATACGTCATTCGGTAGAATACAATTCTATTATGATCGCGATCAGCCGGATTCCGCCCTCCCGTCGAATATCGATATTTCGAACGCTACGATTAGCCGAAGATATTAAGAATTGTGAGTGGGTCTCCCCGGTAACTCACTTGCCGGGGAGTTTATTTCAATCTTTTCTTATTTTACACATAAGAACCGATATCCCGTATGTTATAAGCATCAGTCCGGCAAAAATGCACATTCCGATCGGCAATCCAAAGACTATGAAGGCGTACCAATCTGCCTCCCGAACCATACCTCTGACAAAATACTGCAGTATGTAAACCACACCGTATGTCATCGGATAGATCACTGTGATCAATGCCTTTTTTGCCGTTATCCTTTTTGCCCCGTCGGATTCGCAAAAGATAAATTCCGCGATCGCAGTGAGGGGCAGAAGCAGATGGAATATAAAGCTTTCATTTCGATATGCTCTGGCAAATCCCCCCACAAAAGGAGCAAGATAACATAATACGGTAAGGAATGTCAGTCCGAGCGCAGCTGCAGCAATAAGCTTTACGGTCATAAGCTGGGGCTTTTTTTGTTTCTTTCTGATAACGCTTATTACTGCAACCACCATTGCAAAAATATTGGACAGATTGGTAAAATACTTCAGGTTTTTTAATCCCTCAAGAGTAAACCCGTCATCACAGTATTTTCCTATCATGATCCCTGTTCCGACAACTCCCAGAACGATGACAATATAATTAAGTAAGTATGCCTTTTTTCTCATATATCAACCCGCCTGTTCTTATTGTTTGATCGTTCTGAGCTTACCGTCCGATTGAACCGAACTTACCCTTTTCTGTTCAATCACAAAGTATTATTTGCTTAAATACTTTCACGTAGATTACTCGGAAATCTTTATTCCTTTCAGTAGTGCCGCAAGAGAAGTAGTGGGCGCTGCTCCGTCCGAATACTCCTCGGGTGCGTCATCAACAGCATCTTTTAATACCTCGTCTTCACTCTTTTCCTGTGCGGCTTTGATGCTGAGCGAGATCTTACCGTCTTTAACGTCCATGATCTTGACCGTTACTTCATCGCCTTCCTTTAAAACTTCTTTTACGGACTTAATACGTTTATTACATATCTGTGAGATGTGAACAAGTCCCGAAAGATCCTCTCCGATATTTACAAATGCGCCGAAATCTGTGATCTTCTCTACTGTTCCCTTTGTTATAAGGCCTGTCTGAAGCCTGCCGATTCTCGATTTCTTATCCTGCGCTGCCTTCTCGCGAAGGACATTTTTTGCGGACAGAACAAGACTATGCTTCTCAGCGTCAACATCCGTTACAACAACTTCAAGTTCCTTACCGACAAACGTTGCGGGATCCTCAACATACTGAAGCGCCAACTGGGATGCCGGTATAAACGCACGAATCCCGAAAAGATAAGTAACGACTCCGCCTTTCACAGCTTCATTGACTTTGATCGTCTGAATCGTTCCCTCTTCCCTGGCTGCCGCCGCCTTATCCCAGGCAAGAATATCATCCGCAGCCTTAAGCGAAAGGATAAAAACGCCTTCTTTTGTTTCTCTTATAACAGTTGCCTTCACAGTCGAACCGATCTCAACGTCAGCTTTTATCGAAAAACGAGGGTCATTGCTAAGCTCATCGATAGGAATGATCCCTTCGGAATACGAATTAAGATCAACCGTTACCTGTGTATCGGATACGCCTATAACCGTTCCTGTGACAATATCGCCTACATTTAATTTACGGAAGCTGTGATCGATCTCACTCTTAAACTCATCCATAGAAGGTATGATCTCTTCCGCTTTTACTGTCTTTTCATCCACTTTTGTAAACTCCTTCCTTCCAATAACCTGTGCTTTATCTGTGCAAGTTCCGCATCGCTGTTTATTATTATACTCATATTTTTTCAAATTGCGAGTTTTATCGAATTCTGCTATCGCCAACTCGCAGTCAGTCATGGAAGAAGATTTGATTCTTAAATCTCTTGACCTATTCCTCATTAATTAGTAAGCTATAACAAGAGTCTTTATAACTTTATATACATATATATAATCTTTATTCCACTCTGAATATAATCATAGCTAAGGGAGCTTAGGGGGCATATGCAAAAAAAAATCAAATGCGAATACTGTGGAAGACGTATCAGTGAAGAAATCTGTCCATATTGTGGCGGTATTAATTCTCATGGTATCTCACAGCTTTCGCAACCTGAACCTGATCAATCGCCGGTTGAAGATCGTTCATTTATCTTGAGACACAAGTCTTTAATATTCCTGTTTCCCATCTCTGTTATAATAATTATCGCCATTGTTTTCCTTATCCTTTTTAATGTAGGGACGACAACCGAAAAATCTGCTTCCTACAAATTCGTACACGAAAAAATCGATCCCTCTTCTGAAGGAAATCAATCCGTAGAAATAAGCCCTTATTACCTCTTTGAAGTTGGTAGTTCCTCATCTTCTGACCATGTTCTTGAAGGTAATGTAAGTGAGCCCCTAAAGATCTCTTCCGTAGGAACAGAACATGAACTCCTTGTTCCCTGCGACTATAACGAACTGATTTCAACATTCTCTCTGGCTCCGATCATAGATTACACCGTCGGCAGCTACGAAACAGGCTATCTGCATGTCACATCCGTAGAACCGCAAAAAGAGGCATATGCAAACGACAGTTATGGTACATTAACGTTCACATTATTCAATAACTCATCTGAAACTTGCCCTCTTGAAGGTACAATAATGGATTCAGTAACTACTTACGATATTTCAAAGATATCCTCTTTTGTATTTCGGGATGTTGAACTGATTACCGATATAAACTCGATATTGACTGCTTTTGGACAACCTTCTTTCCAATTCCATTCGGAAGATTTTTATTCAATCAGTTATGAAACCGAATCAGGAACCCTTCGCATCAATTACGTAATAGACTCCAACGGTAATTTGGGGGCAAAACCCAGTTATATCACATTTATAAACTGTAGAACTGAACGACCTTTGATATAAACAATAGATGCGATAAGACGCTTAATAAAACGATAAACTACTAATGTAAAAACCCTTGATCCTTAACAAGAAATGAAGGATCAAGGGTTTTTTAGAGGCGACAATCGGATTTGAACCGATGCATCAGGGTGTTGCAGACCCACGCCTTACCACTTGGCTATGTCGCCGTGTATATGAAGAAACCGCGTTTATACGGCGCGGTCCATTATATAAGCTCCCCGAGTTGGGCTCGAACCAACAACCCCTCGGTTAACAGCCGAGTGCTCTACCATTGAGCTATCGAGGAA
>JAILKT010000045.1 GCA_024693545.1 Lachnospiraceae bacterium | reverse complement strand
GAAAGGAACAAGGGATTCTACATTGCATCGGAATTCGATTTCAAAAAACCTTCTTCTCTAGAAGTTGGCAATCCTGAAGGAGAACCGACTGCTACGCCGGACTCACCGGAGAATCCTTTTCACGAGATGTCTTCTGTTTCTCTTGAGAATGCCATCGACAAAAACCTGGCATCTGAAGCAGATGTTTTGTCTGACGGAACTGTAAACTTAACTGTGACTCAACTTGAAAAAGGCAAACTCGGGTTGGGTACATATTACTACAGAATGAACCTCAACTTTCTCCTGGAGTACCAGTTCAACAACGAATGGTTTGCAGTTCCTGCCAATCAACCGGAGGAGTTACAAAAAGGGACCATCCAGGTTACACCTTTGTCTCAGGAGTATCGAATCATGTTGCCCTGGCTTTATAAGACTCTCCCTGCCGGGCATTACAGGCTGATAGAACAAATAGAAGAATTTAATCCTTATTTGGAAAACTTAACGGTTGACACTTTTTATATTGTTACGGAGTTTGATTACCCATATCACTTCTAAACTCTTCCCTCCGCTGCCTCTATCACGTGCTTGCAAAGCACTGCTGTCGTTACGTTGCCCACACCTCCGGGAACGGGGGTGATGGCGCCGACGATATCCTGAGCTGCATCAAAGTCAACATCGCCGCAGAGATTGCCGCTTTCATCAACGTTTATGCCGACATCGATGACGGTCTGCCCGGGGCAGAGATACGATGCCGTTACAACCTTCGCTTTTCCCGCTGCCGCAACGATGATATCGGCTCTCTTCGTGATCTCTTCCATGTTAACGGTCTTCGTATGACAGATCGTTACCGTGGCATTTGCCGACATCAGAAGCATTGCCACCGGACGACCGATAACAAGGCTTCTTCCGATCACTGCTACATTCTTTCCTTTCGGATCGATCCCGTAAAAGTTTAAAAGCTCCATAACTGCCTGGGCTGTGCAGGGTGCATAACCGGCCCCCTTGCCTGTAAATACTGTTGCGAGCGAAGCCTGCGTCATGCAGTCCGCGTCCTTCATAGGGTCAAGAAGCTCACAAATCTTCCGCTCATCGAGGTGCTTCGGGAGCGGTCTGAACATAAGCGCTGCGTGAACCGACGCATCCTCATTGATCTTTATGATCTCGGCCTCAACCGCTTCCTGCGAGGCATCTGCGGGAAGAATGATCCGGCGGGGAGTCACACCTGTCTTCTCACACCGCGAAAGGATGCCTCGTTCATAGGAAAGATCCGCTTCGTTCTCTCCCACTCTGAGGATGGCAAGCGTCGGATTAATTCCCGCCGCTTTAAGCTTGTTTGCTCTCTCAAGGAGCTCTTCGCTCATCTTTTTTGCCACAAGTGCGCCTTTTAATAATTCTGCCATGTTCTTTCCTTTCTTCTATGTAACTTGTATCTATATCCGCCGCGGCTTTTTTGTAGTTTCTTGCCTATATCCGCCGCGGCCGTATGTATTTCCAAAAACAATAAGCGAATGCGTTTTTGGAAATACATACGTGACAGGCGGATATATCCATATACATAACAGGCGGATATATCCTCTCATATACAACCAGGCGGATATATCCTCTCATATACATACCGGGCGGATATATCCAATTTCTATTTCAGATCATACATATCGTTTGTAAGGTTCCAGAGCAGCGTATAAAACTTCTCTCCGGTCCTGCCCGTAGCCTTTAACCCATGATCCTTCTGAAACGCCTTTACGGCCTTTCTGGTGCCTTTTCCGAACACCCCGTCATTTCCGTTTTTATAATAACCGAGTCTTTCGAGTCTTCTTTGCATATTTTTGATCAACGTCGATGATTGCTGCGGCGACGTAAGCTTGTGTTTTACAAACGGATCGCCGTTATTGTAGGAGAGCATATCAAGTCCCGTATATTGAAAATGCATCGTGTCCGTGCAAATCTCGTAGTCTCCGCCCCAATGCCATCCGTGTGCTTCGAAAATATCGCGTACATTTTGGGTGATATAATACGGATTTTCAGGGTCTCGCAGGTCATTTCCCGCGCCGACATAATAATCGTTTTCGATCATATTAATATCTATGGCCGCACCATAGGCATGAGCGCTCATACACGTAACACTTTCGAGGAACGGACCCGAAACCTCTCCGTTCGTGTTCCATCTAAATCCCACGAGCGTATTTATCGGAAACTTCTCCGGAAGCGCAAATATCTCGTCAAAGATCTTCTTCACGTCTTCCGCGAGAGCCTTATGTACTACTATATCTCCCTTTGCTTTATATTTTGTCCCGGTCGAACCGATCATGTAGCAGTCCACGGTCACCGTCTTCATATTACCGAGAGCCTTCGATTTTGTCTCAAAACCTTTCGGCTTATCGTCAACGGTAAAAAGCTTTTTTTCTGTACCGAAGAGAAGTTCATATCGCTCCTCATCAGTTCGTTCCGCTAGTGTCTTTTCCTTCGATCCTTCGGCAGGCGCCGCATGAACGGGAGCCGCCGTAGCGGCACACAGTAAGATACTCACCAGAAACATGATCGCTCTTTTTGTGCTTTTCCTTTTCATGTGACGCCTCCGTTTCCGATCATTCCCGCTTACAAGCCTAAAAGATCACTTCGTCTGATCCTTCCCCGGTACCCCTTTGATTTGAAGCTTTTCCTGCGCTTCAAGCGCTTCGTTTTTCTTTATGTACTGTGTCCACTTAATATTTCCGTATGCCGTGTTTGTAAAGTATCCTATATCATAAACGAGAAGAACCCACTGTCCCGACATGATTCGAACAATAGTATCAACAACGGTAAAGAGATGCCATGTCCACCAGGAATCTCTTGAGCGGCAGAACATAAGGATTCCGTCTATAACAGCCATAACGAACAATGATGAATCGAGATATGCGATCACATTCTGGATCGTCTCATTTCCTTCATAGTAATCTGTTTCAGGCCCGTACTTTGCAAGGAGATATCCGCCGACAACGGTGATCACGACAGTTGATACCATGATGAGCGCCGTCTGCCACTTCTTAAGTCTTCTGATAACGGTGATCTTCTTATCTCTCTTGTCTTTATGCCTGTTCCATGCAAAATAGCCGGCTGTATGTGCGGGGATCCAGTATGCAAGTGCTGCAAACATAGAAAAATACTGTGTCTTCGTCATAAGGTAATATGCGATCGTAACAACCTCAACAGCATTATATATCAAAAATGCTGCTTTTTTCTGCTTGGAAAAGAGAAGTTCACAAAAAAGGCCCACAATGGTTATGAAGATGCACATGATATTGAGCAAGGTTCCGCTCCATCCGTTTGAGTCTTCTTCGGGCCATATAAGTCCTGCTCCGACCGCAAGGATGATCATAGCGAGCATCCAGAGTTTTTCGTAAGTGGTAAAATCATTTTTTATCTTTAATATTAAGTTTTTCATTTTATTCATCCTTAGATTATAGTTTATTAAGTGTCACCCGGAATCGCTCTCGGCGATCTCCCGGTAAAATTACGCAAGCTACACTCTAAGGGCGGGGAATTGGGGCGTCTTGCCCTTCCGGTACCCGGTCCGTGATGTCTTTTTATCATTTGTAAATTCATTTTCTTGAATCCAGTACCTTTGAAAAAGCAGTCATCATTCCGATCCTGCCGTACTCATAAGTAAGACCGCCCTGAATATATACACGGAACGGCTCAACAACGGGTGCATCGCATGTAAGCTCGATCGTCGAGCCCTGTGCAAATGTTCCTGCCGACATTATCTCGTCATGAGGATATCCGGGCATTTCGCAGGGAACCGCTTCAAACATGGAATCTACGGGAGAAACCGACTGAAGTGCCTGGCAAAAACCGATAAGCTCGTCTGCGGTCGGCAGCGTAAACGTCTGAATAAGGTCGCAGTGCTGCTCGAAAGGTCCGGGCTTAACGCTTTCAAAACCGAGCTCCTGTGCCAGATATGCCGCGAAAACAGAAGTCTTTAAAGCATTTGCCACTGTACGTGGTGACATATAAAGCCCTTTTAAGAATTTAAGGTTCTGATTATAGTTTGCTCCGAGATACTTTCCGATCCCGGGTGCCGTGAGTCTGTCCGCTACCTGCGCGATAAGATCCGCGCGCCCTGCCACATATCCGCCGGAAGTGGCAATTCCGCCGCCGAGGTTGTGCATGAGCGAACCTGCCATAACATCGACGCCGACCTGTGTGGGTTCCTGCCTGCAGGCAAGTTCCCCGTAGCAGTTGTCGCACATAATGATCGTATCCGGAGATACTCTTTTCAC
>JAILKT010000043.1 GCA_024693545.1 Lachnospiraceae bacterium | reverse complement strand
TGTCTCAGCAAGACCAACCTCAAATGCAGAACCGATATTGGTCTTGAAGCCTCTCTCGTTTGCGCCGATAACGCCGATGCCCTGAGTCTTGGTACATGCTGCCACGCAGCGACGACACAGGATACATTTGTTATTGTCACGATACATATGAGCTGCGCTGCCGTCGATCTCAAATGTGTTCATAACACCGTCATACAGCTTCTCATCATCAACGCCGTACTGCTTGCACAGTCTCTGAAGTTCGCAATCGCCGCTTCTTACACAGCTTAAGCACTTCTTGTCATGGTCGGAAAGGATGAGCTGTAAGGTCTTCTTACGTGAAGCAAGTACCTTGGGTGAATTGGTATAAACTTCCATACCCTCATTGATGGGGTATACGCAGGAAGCAACGAGGGATCTTGCGCCCTTAACTTCCACAACGCATATACGACATGCGCCGATCTCATTCATGTCCTTCAGATAGCAAAGAGTAGGGATATCGATATTGTTAAGCTTTGCGGCCTGAAGAATGGTTGATCCTGCGGGGGCGGTACATGCCATACCGTTTATTTTCAAATTAATATCAGCCATTTAGAATAAACCTCCATATTATTCGCTCTTTACTTCTTGGAAATAGCGCCAAACTTACATGTACTCATACAAGCACCGCACTTCACACACTTGGTGGTATCGATAGCCATTGCAGCAAGCTTCTTGCCGGGTGCAATGTAATCGGTTCTTGTGATAGCGCTTGCAGGACACTGCTTAGCACACATACCGCAGCCTACGCACTTATCCTTGTCGATAACAAATGAAAGCAGTGATTTACATACGCCTGCAGGACATTTCTTGTCAACAACGTGAGCAACATACTCGTCGCGGAAGTATCTGAGTGTTGAAAGAACAGGGTTGGGAGCTGTCTGTCCGAGACCGCACAGAGCATTGTCCTTGATGTAGTAGCAGAGTGCCTCGAGCTTGTCAAGATCCTCAAGTGTAGCCTGACCCTTGGTGATCTTGTCGAGCATCTCGTACATACGCTTGGTACCGATACGGCAGGGTGTACATTTACCGCAGGACTCGTCAACGGTGAACTCAAGGAAGAACTTGGCGATATCAACCATACAGTTGTCTTCGTCCATTACGATAAGTCCGCCGGATCCCATCATTGAGCCGATGGCGATCAGGTTGTCATAATCGATCGGAACATCCAGATGCTCTGCAGGGATACATCCGCCTGAAGGTCCGCCTGTCTGGGCTGCCTTGAACTTCTTGCCGTTCGGGATGCCGCCGCCGATATCCTCTACAATCTCACGAAGTGTGGTTCCCATGGGAATCTCAACAAGACCTGTATTCTTGATCTTGCCGCCGAGAGCGAATACCTTGGTTCCCTTGGACTTCTCGGTACCCATTGATGCGAACCATTCGGGTCCGTTCAGGATGATCTGTGCGATATTGGCATAAGTTTCAACGTTATTAAGGATTGTAGGTCTCTCAAAGAGTCCCTTTACTGCAGGGAAAGGAGGTCTGGGTCTGGGCTCGCCTCTGTGGCCTTCGATAGAGGTCATAAGAGCGGTCTCTTCACCGCAGACGAATGCGCCTGCACCAAGTCTGAGCTCGATATCGAAATCGAAGCCGGTTCCGAAAATGTCCTTACCGAGGAGTCCGTACTCTCTTGCCTGTCCGATAGCGATGTTCAGACGGTCAACAGCGATGGGATACTCGGCACGTACATAAATGAAGCCCTGGTTGGCACCGATAGCGTAACCTGCGATAGCCATTGCCTCAAGTACCGCATGAGGATCGCCCTCAAGTACGGAACGGTCCATGAATGCTCCGGGGTCACCCTCGTCAGCGTTACAGCAGACATATTTCTGACCGCCGTCCTGTACAAGGTTACGTGCGAGCTGCCATTTCTTACCGGTAGGGAAGCCTGCGCCTCCGCGTCCGCGAAGACCGGAATCAAGGATAACCTGGATTACCTGCTCGGGAGTCATCTCGGTAAGAACCTTGCCGAGAGCTTCATATCCGCGTGTTGCGATATATTCTTCGATATTCTCGGGATTGATGACACCGCAGTTACGAAGAGCCACACGATGCTGCTTCTTGTAGAAATTGGTGTCGTTAAGAGATTTAACAGCGCCGTCGTCGGTAACTGTCTCATCATATACAAGTCTTTTAACAACTCTACCCTTAAGCAGATGCTCGCTTACGATCTCGGGAACATCCTCTTCCTTCACCATTGAATAGAAGACAGCTTCAGGATATACGATCATGATGGGTCCTAAAGCACAAAGGCCGTGGCAACCGGTCTGTACTACGGATACTTCCTTTTCAAGACCGTTTGCTGCAAGCTCTGTATTGAGCCTTTCGATGATCTTCTGGCTTCCTGAGGAAGTACATCCTGTTCCGCCGCAGACCAACACATGTGAACGATACATATTTTTTCCTCCTAAGCCGATTATTTAACTGCGCCGATAGTGTACTCGGATACAACCTGTCCACGGATCAGGTGGCGGTCAACGACCTCGAGTGCCTTCTCGGGATTCATCTTAACATAAGTTACCTTATCCTTGCCGGGCTCAAATACTTCCACGATGGGCTCATACTGGCAAAGACCGATGCAGCCTGTCTGTGTAACTGCAACGTTTGAAAGCTTCTTTTCCTGAACTGCGTCAGAAAGTGCTGTAAGAACGGGCCTTGCACCGCTTGCGATACCGCAGGTGGCCATACCTACAACGACTCTGATGCCGTCGCCGTCTTCATTACGCATGTTTACGGCGCCCTGCATCTTCTCTCTGATCGCCTTTAATTCTTCAAGAGACTTCATTATATTTCCTCCTTGTTATATTTCTCAAATGATTCTCAAATAAAACAAATATTCATCAGAATATTTTTGAACCTGTGACTTCCTGAGTGTTTTCCCTGAGATAGTCCCTGATATAATTTGATACGTCCGGTTCCGTAAAGCTTACGTCGCCGAGTATATCCCTGAATTCTCTGGTGTCGAGCGTAAATTCGCTCTCATCCACACGATACAGATAAACGAAATCCATATTCTCATGCATGGTCACGAGCGTATGTACCGTCGAGACCATGTCCCCGAGAGGCATCCTGTCGATACTGTCAAGCATGAATACCGCGGTAACGACTGTTCCCTCTCCTTTTTTCGAACGGATATCAAATGTTCCGCCCGAACTCTCGGCAGCAAGCTTGAAGAACGGCACTCCGAGTCCGACCTTTCTGGTTGTCCTCGTAGTATAGAAGGGATCGATGACCGCCTTTACCTGTTCCTCCGTCATTCCGCAACCGTCGTCGGCAATGATGACCGTGAGCGTATTGGCTGAAAAATCGGCAATGACACTCAGTTCGACCAGCTTCGCACCGGCCTTGA
>JAILKT010000023.1 GCA_024693545.1 Lachnospiraceae bacterium | reverse complement strand
GAATGAACTTGTGAAGCAGGAAATTGCAGATTTTTCGAAAGAACTTAATCTGGATGAACTGTATCATTATATCGGTGAAGTAAAAGACAGTACCGAGGTGGTACTGGAAAGCCTTTCTTTTGATGATATTAAAAAGAAAATAAGTTGATACCGATCAAGGCGATTTAGGAGTATAAGCGGGAATCCTCGGTTATTCAATTGCCGAGTAGTTCACTCTTGGGAAAATGCTTGGGAAGATTGGAGATTTTGCACAGTAAGCCTTCAGCGGTAACAGAAGAACAAAAAATGAAAAGTTGAAGGCAAATAACTGATTGGTTTTAAATCGTAGCCGGATATAATATGTCGATGACGAGGATGAATCGGATATGGACAAAAAAGGTAATTGGTAGGGTACGATGAATAATAAAAAAACAATCATTATAGATGAAAAAACACCGCTGCTTCTTCTTGCGGGACCGATGTTTCTGGAACTGCTGCTGAATACAATGCTCAACAACGTGGACACGCTTATGCTGAGCCACTATGATGAGTTCGCTGTCGGAGCGGTCGGTAACGCAAATACGATCATGTTCATGATGAACATACTTTTCAATGTTATTGCGACGGCAACAAGCGTAGTTGTGGCGCAGTATCTCGGAGCAAAATGGTACGAAAAGATGAACATGATCTATACCCTTGCGATCGTGGTGAATCTTGTTATAGGCGTTACACTCAGCGCAGCTTTTTGTGCGGCAAATCCGCTTATTATGGATTTCCTTAATGTGTCACCCGAAATGCGCCCTTACTCGATGGTATATATTTATATCGTAGGCGGGTCGGGGTTCGTAACAGCGGTGTTCAACGTAATGCTGCAGATCCTCAGGTGCAACGGATACACTAAGATCGGAATGTGGGTCACGCTGGCGATCAACGTGTTCAACATCTTCGGAAATTATCTTTTCCTTTATGGGCCGTTATCATCGCTTGATATGGGCGTTGAAGGAGTGGCAATCTCGACTGTTGTTGCGAGAATGATCGCAGTAATTGTTCTTTTCATCTTCTTCTATGCGATGAAGATCGGAAAAGTGTCACATAAGTTCCTCAAACCATTCCCCGGAAAACTGCTCTTGAAAATGATAAAGATCGGTCTCCCGTCTGCGGGAGAAAATCTTACATACAATGTTTATCAGACAACACTTCTCTCTTTTGTAAACGCAATGGGAAATGATGCGGTAAATGCGAGAGTGTATTGTAACACGCTTATATCCTTCGCGATGATATTCTCAAATGCATGTGCCATGTCAACTCAGATCATTACCGGACATCTGGTGGGAGCGAATAAAACGGAGGAGGCATATAAGCGTGTGTTCAGGACACTGCGAACGTCCATGCCGATAACGATCGCGCTGGCATCGATAAATGCAATCCTATGCAGTCATACGCTACAGATATTTACGGATAACGAAAATGTTATCGCGCTGGGGCAGACGATAATGATAGTGGATATATTTGTTGAGATCGGACGGTGCCTTAACATGACCTTCGTCAACAGTCTGAAGGCAGCGGGCGCATATGTTTTCCCGCTGATCGCCGGGATTGTGAGCAATTGGGGACTGGGGCTTACGACCGGATATGTGGTTGGTGTTTCTATGGGCTTCGGCGTAGCGGGTATATTCGCCGGGACCGCTACGGATGAATGTCTGCGAGGTCTGGTCGTCATGTATTATTGGTATAAAAAGAAATGGATCGGTAAATCGGTTGTAGATAACAAGGTTACACAGGATTATAAGCATGAGTCCCCGGAAACAGAGCCGCGGGGCACATAAGAGTGAATCCTCGGAAACAGAGCCGCCGTGAGTTTTTTACTTCATGATAAAACGGACAAAATTTTTTAAAAAAAGTCCGTTTTTATCTTGACAAAATATATTTGATACAATATAATTTGATAAAACAAGAAACAAGAAACAAGAAACAAGAAACAAGAAACAAGAAACAAGAAACAAGAGACAAGAAAGAAAGAAACAAAGACAGGAAGTAAAGACAAAGTAAAAATAGAACAAAGATAAGACAAATTTCACAAGGAGGATAAAGTAATGGGATTTTATGATCTGAGCGTTACTACGGCAAAAGGTGAAGAACTTAAGATGAAAGAATTTGAAGGCAAGGTTGTATTGGTTGTCAACACAGCGACCGGTTGCGGATTTACACCTCATTATAAAGACATTGAAAAAATGTATGAAAAGTATCATGACAGAGGTTTTGAGGTGGTCGATGTTCCCTGTAATCAGTTCGCGGGACAGACACCCGGAACCGATGAAGAAATCCATGATTTCTGCACACTGAAGTATAATACACAGTTCCCTCAGATGAAGAAGTCGGATGTCAACGGAGAAAATGCAATCCCGCTTTTTAAGTATCTCAAAGAACAGAAGGGATTTGAGGGTTTTGGAAAGGGACCTAAGGCATTTGCCATGAACACGCTTCTCAAAAAAATGGACAAGGATTATAAGAATAATTCTGAGATCAAGTGGAATTTTACGAAGTTTGTGGTTGATCGCGGCGGAAATGTTGTTGCAAGATTTGAACCTACTGTTAAAATGGAAGAGATAGATAAGTTTGTTGAAGGATTGATCTGATCCCGAAGATCTTTTTCGCCGGATAAACGACGGTGCTAACAGCCGTCGGAGGAAACGAATAGAAACAGCTCATATACGAAGGCGAGGGATAAAAAGGATCCCTTGCCTTTGTTCGAGGATATGGGCAAGAATTATAACGGGAGACTATATATGGCACAAGAATATGAACAGCTGCTGTTAAAAAATCAACTTTGTTTTCCGCTGTACGCCTGCGGAAGAAAGATCGTCAGCGCCTATACACCCTACCTTAAACCGCTCGGCCTGACTTATACCCAGTACATAGTTTTTATGGTGCTTTGGGAAAAAGAGAGCATAAGCGTCGGCCGGCTCGGAAGCATTCTCCGACTGGACGCCGGGACGCTTACCCCGCTTCTGAAGAATCTGGAAAAAGAAGGGTATGTTACAAGGCAGCGGTCGAAAGAGGATGAGAGGATCACGCTCATAAGCATTACCGAAAAGGGAAACGCACTTAAGGAAAAGTGCAAGGACATTCCGCTTGAGCTTGCGAAGAACAGTGTGGAACTGTCAGAAAAGGATGCACGGGAACTCTATCGTTTGTTATATCTGTTCATGGACGGCGATCATGCGGAATGATACAGGAATAAACGGGGCATTCGAACAAGCCGGATGATACGGGAAAAAGCGAGGTGTCAAAAAATATCCGGTAATACAGGTAAAGGATCATAATGATCGGGGGAGGACAAATGTACACATTTGAAAGCAGGATCCGCTACAGCGAATCCGATGAACATGAAAGACTTACGCTCACAGCACTTCTGGATTATTTCCAGGATTGTTCGACATTTCAATCGGACGATCTTGGGATAGGCATATCTTATCTGAAAAAATACGGTATCGCCTGGGTTTTGAACACCTGGCAGATCGATATCATGAGATATCCGAAAGAGGGAGAGCGCGTGACGATCGGGACTATCCCGTATAAGCTTCAGGGACCGCTTGGTTACCGTAATTATTTTATGGACGATGAACAGGGAAACAGGGTCGCAGTAGCACAGACTGTTTGGACTCTTTTGAATATGGAAAAAGGAGCTCCGGTCAATGCACCTGCGGAGGTTATAGAGGCATATAAGGTTGAACCGAAACTTGAAATGGAATATCTGCCGAGAAAGATAAAGCCCGAGGGAGAGGGAACAAAGCTCGAACCGCTCACTGTATCGAAGCATCATCTTGATGCGAATCATCATGTCAATAACGGTCAGTACGTGAGGCTGGCGATGGAGATGATCCCCGAGGAGATTTCGCCCGTGCGTCTGCGGGTCGAGTACAAATCGCAGGCAAGACTCGGAGACGAGATATATCCGGTGTATTATCATTCCGGCAACGCCTATGTTGTCTCACTTAACGATAAAGAAGGGAAAGCGTACTCTGTAGTCGAGTTTTCGGTCTGATACGGAAAGGCCGGGCCAAATCCCGATAGCGGAAAGGAACGGGAGGAAAGGCCGCGTCAAACCATTAAAGAGGCGAAGTAATGAAAGAATATGACATTATTTGTATAGGAACAGCGCTTGTTGATTCGATCATAAAAGGATTTGATCCAAATCCCGTTTCAAAGACGGGATATCGTGCGGAATCGGGGTCATTAAACGTCGGAGGCGAAGCCGTCAATGTCGGTATGGCAGCGGCTAAGCTCGGTGCAAAGACTGGAATCCTCTGCTCACTCGGCAGGGATACTGCGGGAGATATGATAGTTTCGGCTTTAAAGGAATGCGGAGTCGATACGGAACTGATCATAAGGTCTGATGAGAATCCGACACCCGTTACTACCATGTTTGTAAATGAGGATGGATCGAGAAAGTCCATAACAAACGGATCTCACCGCTATAATTTTCATCCCGAAAAGCATGCGGAAAGTTTTATGAACGCAAGGGCCATCATACTCGGATCACTGTTTAGGGCACCCTTCGACGATCCGGAGATAATACTTTCGGTTCTTACTCTTGCAAAGAAAGCGGGGAAAATTGTTTTTGCGGACACGAAGCTTCCGAATTTCAGGCCTCTGACACTAGAAGATCTGAAATATGCGTTGCCGTTTATTGATTATATTACACCGAATGAAGATGAGGCAAAGTACTACACGGGCAAGGAAAAACCTGAAGATATGGCAGACGTACTGCTCGGTTACGGTGTTAAAAACGTAATAATAAAACTCGGAGCCAGGGGATGCTTCTTTAAGAACCCGGAAAAAACAATATCCGTTCCGGCATGTGATATCGTCGCGGTTGATGCGACAGGAGCGGGAGACAACCTGATCGCCGGGTTCGCATCGGAATTACTGCGCGGAGCCACAGCCGAGCAGGCCTTAATATTCGGAAACGCCTGCGGTGCAATATGCACTACAAGCGTCGGAGCGGGAACCGCCCTCAAAAACAGAGAGCAGGTAAATATGCTGGTTCATTCCGAGAAATAAAAGCCGGATCGGTTACAATGGGATTAATGAGCGGACCTTGTTTGGGCCGTATTACTTTTGGTCTTTCGCATCGTAACGCATGTCTTTGGTCATTTCGTCAAGCGTATGCCATCCGAGAACGGCGCATTTTACTCTTGCGGGATTATGAGAGATATCTTCAAGAGCTCCGGCTTCACGGAGCTCTTCAATTTCTTCACGTGTTGCGTTGCATTTTATCATTCTGATGAAAATATCAGCAAGATGTCTTGCTTCTTCAACGGTTTTTCCGATGACCATGTCGATCATGATATCTGCCGAAGCCTGTGATACGGCACATCCGTCACCGATAAAGGACCCGTCGGTTATGATCCCGTCCTTTACCTTGAGCTGAACTGTGATCTCGTCTCCGCATGAAGGGTTTACGCCTTCGAGTTCGATATCCGGATTCTCGATCGGATGCTTATGAAGCGGGTGCAGATTATGATCCGTTACAATTTCGTTATAAAATCTCTTAATATCCATATTCTTACATTCTCCTGACCTTTGAAGGCTATGACCGGATCATTCCCGGGCTGCCCTGACGGAACTCTTTTTGTAGCTCCGCCTGAATTCTTCCTTAGTGTAAAAATGTTAAATATCAGTATCCCAGCAGGCCCCTGACTTTTGAAAGTTCTGTCAGGAATCTGTCTACTTCTTCGTCTGTGTTATAAAAAGCAAAACTTGCCCTGCATGTCGATTTGACGCCAAGGTGATCCATCAGCGGCTGTGCGCAGTGATGTCCCGCTCTGATGCAGACACCGGATTTTCCGAGTATATCGGCAACATCGTGGGGATGAACACCCTCGACGCAGAAAGTCACGATACCTTTATGTTCGTCGGGATTTGGCGAACCGATAAGACGGATGTGTCCGAGCTCTTTGATGCCGAGGACCGCTTTTTCCGTCAGCCTTTTTTCCTGAGCCTCTATAGTATCCCAACCGACCTTGTTTATAAAGTCAATAGCTGCGGAAAGTCCGACAGCGCCGCCGACATTAACTGTACCGGCCTCAAATTTATGAGGGATTTCCGCATATGTTACTCTGTCCCAATGTACGGTTTGGATCATTTCACCGCCATAAAGAAAAGGCTTCATGGCCTCGAGGTGCTTCCTTTTTCCGTATAAAACGCCTATGCCCATCGGGGCGAACATTTTATGGCCGGAGAACGAGAGAAAATCACAATCGAGATCTCTGACATCCACCGCAGTGTGAGGGACGCTTTGAGCACCGTCGACGCTTATGAGGGCTCCGGCGGCATGAACCTTTTCGGCGATATGTTTTATGTCGTTTTCTCTGCCGAGAACATTGGAGATGTGGGTAAGAGCGACAATCTTTGTCTTTTCCGAAAGAACGGAGTCGAGCGATTCGTCTGTTATCAGACCGGTTTGGTCGGGCTCAAGTTTGACGAGAGTGGCTCCTTTCTTTTCAGCCATGTATTTCCACGGCAGAAAATCGGAGTGGTGCTCCATGACGGAGACGACCACTTCGTCACCTTCCGAAAGATTGTCTTCACACCACGAATAGGCAAGAAGATTAAGGGCTTCCGTCGCATTCCTGACGAATACGATCTCTTCGGGGAATTCCGCATTGATGAATCCCGCAACCTTAACTCTTGCCGCTTCGTAGTTTTCGGTCGCTCTTTCGCTTAAGTCGTAGACTCCCCTGAAGGGATTTGCATTATCGTGCTCGTAATACCGTTTAAGCACATCGAGCACCATTATGGGCTTCTGTGTGGTGGCGGCATTGTCGAGATATGCGATGTCTTCCGACAAAAGCGGAAAGAGCTTCCTATAGTCCGTTATCAGGTCTTTTGTTTCTTCCTTATTCATTCGTGTACTTCTTTACTTTGATGTTTTATATACAGATTCCCGTGCGGAGTCTTACGCGAGACC
This sequence comes from Lachnospiraceae bacterium, assembly GCA_024693545.1. Classification (GTDB taxonomy): domain Bacteria; phylum Bacillota; class Clostridia; order Lachnospirales; family Lachnospiraceae; genus RUG11977. The sequence goes on along the minus strand of JAILKT010000023.1, from coordinate 1,924 downwards.
GGCCGCTCAGTCGTCTGTATACTTCTTTGGCATGATGCTTTGTATACAGATTCCCGTGCGGAGTCTCACGCGAGACCGGCCGCTCAGTCATCTGTATATTTCTTTGCTATGATGCCAAGTACATAGTCTCTTGCACCGGAGTCCTCGATTTGGTTTGCAGCTGCCTCGAGGGAAGCTCTTTCAAGGATCTGAAGAGCCTTTGTCTTTGAAATACCTCGGCTCATCATGTAAAAGATCACATCTTCGGCGGGACGTCCGATAGTAGCGCCGTGGGCACCCGCAACACTTTCTTCGGTACAAAGGATAAGCGGCACCGTTTTGTTTACGATGGTGTTGTCGAGAAGGAGCATGTTTTCGTTCTCAGCTCCGTCTGAACCCGTACATCCGCTGATGAAATCGATCGTTCCTCTGAATATCTTTTGAGCCTTCTTCGAAAGCGCGCCGGTAACGTCAATATTAGCGACCGTGCACTTTGCGATGTGCTTCATTACATAATTCATGTCAAGTGTCTGACCGTTTGTCCTGACAAGTCCGACTCTGTTTTCTGCTACAGAGTTCTCACCGACAAGGGCTGTTCTGGAGCCGGTATAGATATCATTGCCGTCCATGAACACTTGGATCATATTGATCGTCGCGCTTTCTTCGGCAACAGAACCGATGTCTGTTACAACCTTCATGCCTTTTCCGGGTCTTACGAGCTGTGCAAGATTAACAACAGAGTTCTTGCCTGCTTTGATAAGAACCTTGAGGATCGCAGTACATTCGGTTTCGTCTTCGGAAGTCATGTCGGTGAGAACGTTGATCGTCTCACCATCCTTTGCTTCCAGACAAAGAATGTCGGCAGAGTTCTTGATGTATTTCTTCTTGACACTTAAGAGCTTGGAACCCTCCGTTTTAACAAAAACGGGTTTTGTTCCGTTTTTCTCAAGAAATTCGGTAAGCTCCCTGCCGCAACCGGTTTCTATTTGCCAAAGTGAAGCATCCGTTTCCTGACCGTTTACCTCGCCGGCACCGATAGCAGGAGCGCAGCCGAGGGGTAATTCTACCGTTGTATCGTTTACTTTAAGCCTGTTCCAGGTAGGGGGAACGAGGCTGTTTATCAATAATTTTTCAGCCATCATCCTATAGTCCCTTTCATTTCAAGCTTTATCAGATTGTTCATTTCTGCGGCGTATTCCATGGGAAGCTCACGCGATACATTGTCTGCGAAACCGCTGACTATGAGTGCTCTGGCATCTTCTTCGCTGAGGCCGCGGCTCATCATATAAAATACTGCTTCATCTGAAATACTTCCGATCGTTGCCTCATGACCGACATCCGCATCATCTGTTCTGATATCCATAACGGGTATCGTGTCAGATTTTGAAAGGGAGTCAAGCATAAGAGATTCACAGCTTACTATCGATTTTGCTCCCTGAGCATCAGGCATAACCTGTACCGATGTTCTGGTAGTGTTGATTCCGCCACCCTTTGAAATCGACTTTGTACTTACAACGGAAGATGTGTTCTTGCCGAGGTGCATTACCTTCATTCCGGTATCAAGGTTCTGACCGGTGTTGGCAAAAGCAATACCTGTGTACTCCATAGAGGAGTTGTCTCCCTTGAGGATGGTTGAAGGATAGAGGTACGACACATGCGATCCGAAAGAACCGGATACCCATTCCATTCTGCCGCCCTCTTCAACAAGAGCTCTCTTGGAATTGAGGTTGTACATGTTCTTTGACCAGCTCTCGATCGTTGAATATCTGAGCTTTGCATTCTTTGCAACAAAGAGCTCGACAGTGCCGGAGTGGAGGTTCGCAACATTGTACTTGGGAGCCGAGCAACCTTCGATGAAATGGAGGGATGCGCCTTCTTCAACGATTATGAGCGTATGCTCAAACTGTCCGGCACCCTTTGCATTAAGTCTGAAATACGACTGAAG
>JAILKT010000131.1 GCA_024693545.1 Lachnospiraceae bacterium | reverse complement strand
ATGGGATAAGGCATAAGCTCAGGTGTCTCATCCGACGCATATCCGAACATCATTCCCTGATCTCCCGCGCCGATCGCATCTATATCGCTTTCACTTGACTCCCTTGCCTCAAGAGCTTTATCAACGCCCATGGCAATATCTTCGGACTGCCTGTCAAGCGCAGTCATAACACCGCACGAATCGGCGTCAAAACCATATTCGGAATTATCGTAACCGATCTTTCTGATCGTGTCACGCACAATTCCCTGTATATCAACATTTGCTTTGGAAGTGATCTCTCCCATAACAAGTACAAGACCCGTAGTACAAACAGTCTCACATGCAACTCTTGAATATGGATCCTGTTCAAGCATTGCATCAAGAATGCTGTCAGAAATCTGATCACATACTTTGTCGGGATGCCCTTCGGTTACCGATTCTGAAGTAAAGAGTCTTCTTTCCATAACAATTCCTTCCTGCAGGGAGCCGTTTCCCTGCCGCGTGCCGCATTTCGAAAAATGATCCGAATGCTTGGTCTTTTGGTCTGTTTTTCCGTACAGGTGATCTTCCGATCGTTTTATCACCTGTTAGCCCTTTTTCTGAGCGTACTGTCAAGTATTCTTTTTCTGATACGAAGGCTTGTGGGGGTAACCTCAAGAAGCTCATCGTTATCAATAAAGTCAAGCGCCTGTTCAAGAGAAAGTATCCTGGGCGGTGAAAGTCTCAGGGCTTCATCTGCGCTCGACGAACGCGTATTGCTCATCTGCTTGCGCTTGCATACATTGAGCTCGATGTCTTCACCTTTTCCGCTTAATCCGACTACCATGCCGGAATAAACTTTTTCACCGGCTCCGATAAACAGAACACCTCTTTCCTGTGCGTTATAAAGTCCGTAGGTAACGCTTATACCGTCTTCAAACGCGATAAGGCTTCCCTGTTTTCTCGAAGATATCTCTCCTTTAAAAGGTGCATATCCTTCAAAGATCGTATTAATGATACCGTTTCCTTTTGTATCTGTAAGGAACTCTCCTCTGTATCCTATAAGTCCTCTCGAAGGGATAACAAAGTCAAGTCGCGTATAACCGCCCGCAGCATTAGACATGCCCTGCAATTCGCCTTTTCTCTGGCTGAGTTTCTCTATAACGCTTCCGGAGAACTCATCGGGCACATCGATTATAGCGCGCTCCATGGGCTCAAGCTTCTCGCCGTGCTCGCCTTCTTTGTAAATAACCTGTGCCTTACTGACTGCGAACTCGTATCCCTCACGCCTCATCGTCTCAATAAGGATAGAGAGGTGCAGCTCTCCTCTTCCGGAAACCTTAAATGCTTCCGTAGTATCTGTTTCCTCAACTCTGAGACTCACGTCCGTATTGAGCTCCCTGAACAATCTTTCACGGAGATGACGTGATGTTACCCACTTTCCCTCCTGTCCCGCAAGAGGCGAATCATTGACCATAAAGTTCATGGACAGCGTAGGCTCCGAAATCTTCTGGAAAGGTATCGCCTTCGGTGCGTCCACAGAGCAGATCGTATCTCCTATGTGAATGTCATCGATTCCCGAAATGGCTACTATCGAGCCAACCGTAGCCGACTCAACCTCAACCTTTTTAAGTCCGTCATACTCATAAAGCTTGCTGATCTTTACTTTTCTCTGCTTATCGGGATCGTGGTAGTTTACGATCACGGCGTCCTGTCCGACTCTGATCGTACCGTTGTCAACTTTGCCGCATCCGATCCTGCCGACATACTCATTATAATCTATCGTACTGATAAGTACCTGTGCACCTGCATCGGGATCTCCTTCGGGTGCCGGAATATACTCAAGTATCGTATCAAAGAGGGGCTTCATGTTCTCTCTGCTGTCCGAAAGCTCAAGGATTGCGATTCCCGCTTTGGCCGACGCATATACGAAAGGACAGTCGAGCTGATCCTCGCTTGCATCAAGCTCGATAAAGAGGTCAAGAACCTGATCGATGACTCTCTCGGGATCGGCTTCGGGTCTGTCTATCTTGTTGATGCAGACAATAACGGGAAGCGACAGTTCAAGTGCTTTCTTAAGCACGAATTTGGTCTGAGGCATCGGGCCCTCAAATGCATCAACAACAAGTATAACACCATTGACCATCTTAAGAACACGCTCAACTTCGCCACCGAAATCAGCATGTCCGGGTGTATCAATGATATTGATCTTTACACCATTATAGTTCACTGCAGTGTTTTTTGAAAGTATAGTTATTCCACGTTCTCTTTCAAGATCGTTCGAATCCATAACTCTTTCTTCAACCACCTGATTGCTTCTGAATACACCGCTCTGCTTTAAAAGGCAGTCCACAAGTGTCGTTTTGCCATGATCGACATGGGCGATGATGGCTATATTTCTTACATCTTCCCTTTTCATAAATAATCATTCTCTTCCTTTTAAACATTAGGTTAACTCGTTGATTATATCACATTTGTCACAAATCGCAAGAGAAAGTGTCGGATCACGTTCATCCGTAATTAGTGATTTTCCCTTGACAAATACTGTATTCTCAATATATCATCATCTTTATGTTGGTTCATTCTTACTTATTAAAATATGAAAAGAGTCTTATCTCATAAAAAATGAATTGCGGGACTGTTGAACCAAAAGACCCGCCGGGAGGAAACGCACATGGCAGACAATGCTAATAACAGTAAGGCCGGCAAAGAACTTGCCAAAACCTACAACCCTTCGGAGATCGAAGACCGTATATACAAAAAGTGGCTTGAGAAGAAATACTTCCATGCTGAAGTCGATGAGACCAAGAAACCCTTTACGATCGTGATTCCGCCCCCCAACATCACGGGACAGCTTCACATGGGTCACGCACTCGATAACACCATGCAGGACATCCTTATCAGGACCAAGAGGATGCAGGGTTATAACGCTCTGTGGCAGCCCGGAACAGACCACGCTTCCATCGCCACAGAAGCCAGGATCGTTGAGACCTTGAAGAAAGAAGGCACGTCAAAAGAAGAACTCGGACGTGAGAAATTCCTTGAACGCGCATGGGCGTGGAGGAAGGAATACGGCGGAAGGATCGTGGAACAGCTTAAAAAGCTCGGTTCATCGTGTGATTGGGACCGTGAGCGTTTCACCATGGATGAAGGCTGCAATAAAGCCGTTAATAAGGTATTCACTTCCCTTTACGAAAAAGGGCTTATTTACAAAGGCTCCAGGATTGTTAACTGGTGTCCCGTTTGCAATACTTCCATCTCGGATGCCGAGGTTGAATACGAGGAGCAGGCAGGCCATTTCTGGCATATCAAGTACCCGCTCGTTGAAGATGACGGAAGTATCTCAAAGGAGAAGTTCCTCATCTTCGCAACAACGCGTCCCGAAACAATGCTCGGTGATACCGCTGTTGCTGTTAATCCCGAAGATGACAGATATAAAGATCTTGTCGGAAAGACCCTTTGGCTTCCTTTCGTAGACAGAAAGATCCCGATCATCGCCGACAGTTATGTTGACATGACATTCGGAACCGGTGTGGTTAAGATCACACCCGCTCATGACCCTAACGACTTCGAAGTAGGCAAGCGCCATAACCTTCCCGAGATCAATATCCTTAACGATGATGCCACCATCAACGAAAACGGCGGCAAATTCAAAGGCCTTGACCGCTATGAGGCAAGAAAGCAGATCGTTAAAGAACTCGATGAGATGGGACTTCTCGTTAAGATCGAGGACCATGTACATAATGTCGGAACATGCTATCGTTGCCATACAACAGTCGAGCCCATGATCAAGAAACAGTGGTTCGTTAAGATGGACGAGCTTATCAAGCCCGCCGTTGAATGTATCAGGAACGGTGACATAAAGCTCATCCCCGAACGTATGGACAAGGCTTATTTCAACTGGACAGACAACATTCGTGACTGGTGTATTTCCCGTCAGCTCTGGTGGGGTCATCAGATTCCCGCTTACTACTGCGCAGACTGCGGTCATATCACCGTTTCGGGCGATAAAGTCGATAAATGCGAAAAGTGTGGCAGCACTCATATAGAGCGCGATCCCGACACACTTGACACATGGTTTTCGTCGGCACTCTGGCCGTTCTCGACTCTCGGATGGCCCGAAGACACGAAGGAACTCAAGTACTTCTATCCTACCGATGTGCTTGTTACCGGTTACGACATCATATTCTTCTGGGTTATCAGAATGATCTTCTCCGGATACGAGCAGATGCATGAGCGTCCTTTCAAATATGTACTCTTCCACGGTCTCGTTCGTGACGATCAGGGCCGCAAGATGAGCAAGTCTCTCGGAAACGGCATCGATCCGCTCGAGATCATTGAAAAATACGGTGCTGACGCGCTCAGATTCACTCTTATTACCGGAAACGCTCCCGGCAATGACATGCGTTTCTATATGTCGCGTGTAGAAGCATCACGTAACTTTGCAAATAAGGTATGGAACGCTTCAAGATTCATTATGATGAACATGGATCAGTGCAAGGAAGCAGGCATAGACATTGATTTCGAAGCGCCCATGGACAGCGTCCGTGACATCCTCGAAGATGCTGACCGCTGGATCCTTTCAAAAGCAGCTTCGGTTGTTGCTGAAGTAACCGATTCGATCGATAAGTTCGAACTCGGTATCGCAGCTCAAAAGATTTATGATTTCATTTGGGAAGAGCTTTGCGATTGGTATATCGAGATGGTCAAGTCCCGTCTTTACGGTGACGACGCTTCATCAAAGAGGGCTGCTATGTGGACTCTTTCTCATGTACTTGTTGATTCGCTCAAGCTCCTTCATCCCTATATGCCATTTATCACCGAAGAAATATTCTGCACATTGAAAGAAGCTCAGGGGACACTCGGCACCAACGAATCTATCATGATCGCACCCTGGCCCGAGGTCGTAAACGAACCCCTCTTCCCTTCCGAAATGGAATCGGTTGAACTTATAAAAGAAGCCGTTAAGGCGATCAGAGCCCTGAGAACCGACATGAACGTTCCGCTTTCACGTAAAGCAGCCGTTCACGTAGTTTCCGAAGACAGCAAGGTTCTCAAAATATTCGAGAACTCAAAGAATTTCTTTGCAGCCCTCAGCTCGGCCTCCGAAGTATTTACGGCTGCCGACAAGACCGGCATTAACGACGACGCTGTTTCGTCGGTTATCCCCGGTGCAACGATCTACATTCCTCTTGAGGACCTCGTCGACCTCGAAAAGGAAAAAGAACGTCTCCTTAAGGAAAAGACCAGACTCGAGGGAGAACTAAAGCGTGTCAACGGAATGCTTGCAAATCCCAACTTTGTAAACAAGGCCCCCGCTGCCAAGCTTGAAGAAGAAAAAGCCAAGCTCGAAAAGTACACTGATATGTACGAAAAAGTCACAACAAGACTTGCACAGCTTAAATGATCGAAACAGTATCTATACTAAAAGAGGATGTCGGTGCTAACCTTCATCCTCTTTTGTTTATTTCGGCGGATTCTTTTTTACGAACGCAATTCTTTTTTGCAGATAATTCTCAATATCCTTCAACCTGCGAACCCCTGTCTGGTCAAATACTTCCCCATAGGCACGCCTTAATGTTTCTATTTTGACCACACGTCTTCTGCGCGCTCCGGGTGAACCGCAAAGTCTGTAATTCTCAGCTTTCATAAGAGTGGCCAGAGCAGTCGGTCCATACCACATTATCACTTCATTTACCTTTGAGATTATATCCTTTTCCTCACGCGAAAGCAGATTTGCCGAGTTAGAAGGCATCGTGACCAGTTTCATATAATTCTCTTCGAGCGCCTTAAAAGGAAGTCCGCTCTTGCCCGGCTGGAATTCATCCTCAAAAAGAGGTTTCCCAAGCAATCTGATGGAAAATATCTGAGACCATAAAAGAACCGTTTCGAGTCTTAGAAGCCCCGCTTCACATGCACATCGAATCTCCTGCTTTCCTACCTCCGAGAGTTTTGCGCTCATGCATTCCCGGGCCCATAAAGCACATATAAGGATCTGCGATTCATTAAAGAAATCGTTTACGGCTTCCATGCTTTTTCTGAAAGCAACAGGCGTAATATTGTCTTTTCCGGCTACGAGAAGCTCCCTGTAATATCCGGGATCGTCGAGTAGTTTTTTCAGCTTTTTTGTATATTCGTTATCGGGGATTTTTTCACAATTAATATATTGCATAACAGTAGTCTCTCCCCAACCGAGAAGCTTGGCCAGAGGTTTTCTGCCGATCCTGTACTGATCGAGAATTTTAAGAATTTCTTCTTTAGTCAGAACATTTCCCATAACACCCTCCCGGAGAGAAACGACCTTATCGGTTAAAAAAGTGCCGGTATGCCATATGTGATAATGCACATGATAGTTGTCGCAAGAAGAAGTCCGATTATAACCGCAGGGAATGCTTTTTTAAATTTCACACCCAAAAGAGCTGCTATAAAACATCCGGTCCATGCGCCTGTTCCCGGAAGAGGTATCCCCACAAACAGAACGAGTCCCCAAAACTCATATCGAGCTATCTTCTCACTTTTACCCATTGCTTTTGACTCAAGTTTTTCAGCAAATCCTTTAAGGAGTCGTGTTGTTTTGAGCCATGACATTATCTTCGTTATGAATAAAAGAATAAAAGGAACGGGTACGATATTTCCGGCAAGACAGATAAGGATTGCCTTTACTATATTCATGTCAAAGAGTGGTGCAAGAATCAGTCCGCCTCGCAGCTCCACAATAGGAAGCATTGACACAAAAAACACTATGAGTTCATGCGGAAGTCCTTCAAACGCCCCTGCGAACCATGTTGCTATACTCTCTGCCACTTTATATCCCCTTTATCAATCTCTTTCCTATCTGCTGAAGCAGATTCCCGCACATCATCCAAAAAGCTTAATTCTTTGCGGGCTTATATGTCGGAACAAGCTCCATAAGCTTTTCTCTGACATCATCAGGTTCTTCCTTAACATAATCATAAAAAGCATCGATCTTTGCAAGGAAATCATCATAATCCATCTTTATCGGTTTACCGATGTGTATCAGACTGTTGGCCGTATTCTGGAGTCCTTCCTCGTCCATAAGCACTTCTTCGTAAAGTTTTTCTCCCGGCCTGAGGCCTGTGAACTTAATGTCTATATCCTGATAAGGAACATATCCCGAAAGCCTTATAAGATTCTCGGCAAGGGTGCGTATCTTTACCGGTTCGCCCATATCGAGTACGAATATCTCGCCTCCCTTTGCAAATGCGCCCGCTTGAAGTACAAGCGAAACAGCCTCAGGGATAGTCATAAAGAATCTGACGATATCGGGATGAGTAACGGTAACAGGCCCGCCCTCTTCTATCTGCCTCTTAAAAAGCGGGATAACACTTCCGTTACTTCCGAGCACATTACCGAATCTGACTGCCACAAACTCTGTCTTTGAAATTCTGTCGTAAGTCTGAATGATCATCTCGCAAAGACGTTTGGTAGCGCCCATAACATTTGTGGGATTGACTGCCTTATCGGTCGAGATCAGGATAAAACGTTCAACTCCGTGCTTATCGGCCGCGCGAACGGTCTTAAGCGTTCCGTAAACGTTATTCTTAACTGCCTCGTTGGGGCTGACTTCCATAAGAGGTACATGCTTGTGGGCAGCTGCATGAAATACGATTTCAGGCTTGTACTGCTCAAATATCAGATCGATTCGCTTAGTATTACGTACAGAGGCGATCATAACAATGAGATTGAGATCCGGATAATCCCTTCTGAGTTCCTGCTCTATGTCATAGGCGTTGTTCTCATAAATATCAACGATCAAAAGCCTGCCTACTCCGTGCCGGGCGAGCTGCCTGCAGAGTTCGCTGCCGATCGATCCTCCGCCGCCCGTAACAAGAACCGTCTTTCCCGTAACAAATCCCATGACCGAATCGATATCGACATCGATCGAGCCTCTTTCAAGAAGGTCTTCGATCTCAACATTACGGAGCTGTGAAAGCTTTGTACCTCCGTCAACAAGTTCTTTGATACCGGGTAATATCTTAAGCGCACATTTAGTGGACTTACAAATATTAACGATCCGTCCCGTCTCTTTCTTGCTGATCGACGGAATAGCGATGATAATCTCCCGAATATTGTATTTCTCGGCATAATAAGGTATATCTTCAGTATTCCCGACAACCTTAACACCAAGAATATAATTTCCTATCTTATCCCTTGAATCATCGATAACACAGCAGACTGTCTTATGTGTGTCATCATTGTTGGTCATCTCTCTGATGATCATGCTGCCCGCTTCACCGGCACCGATCACCATGACATTACTGCCGTACTTACGATCGACGTAATTACGTATCATTGTCCTGATAACCCTGTAGCCGAACCGACTGATACTGAGGATTACCAAAAGGACAAAGAAATAAAGGAAATAAAAGCTGCGCGGCAGGGTGTACTCACCATAATGAAATACATATATAAGTACAAAATAGAACGAGGTCGAAAGAAGACTTCCGAATACAACTCTCTCAAGTTCCCTTATTCCCGCGTATGTCCAAAGACTGCTGTACAGACGCAATATCCACAGAATGACTATGGTCACCGCAGTGGCAACCGGCAAAAGATTCAGAACCACACTCAAATACGGTTCCTGAATTCTGTCAAACGAAAGATCGAACCTTAAAAGAAGTGCCCCAATTGATGCAACCGCAACCGTAATAATGTCTATCACAGCAAGAAGGAGTTTGCGAAAAAGCACCTTTCTTCCATGTTTAAACCAATCCATAACTATCTCCCTTTTACGCCTTTTTATGCAAGTTTCCTCAACCTACGACCCATTATACACCAAATCATATAAATACTGCGAGGAATTATAATAAAAAAGCCATACCCGTAACTGGTATGGCTCACGTGTGTGACACGATTCGAACGCGCGATCTTCTGGTCCGTAGCCAGACGCTCTATCCAGCTGAGCTACACACACATTTACAGATGCATTGCATCTCGGCGAATGTCTCTCCGCGAAGAGTTATATTAGCATATAGGAATGTCTGTGTCAAGAGATTAACGAAATTTTCGGGATTGACGAATTTTTCGGGATTAATGAAATTTTCGGAAGCTGTGAACTACCCTGCAGTCGACATTCCCAAAATAGATCAAAAAAAGAAGCTCTGATCAAAGCTTCTTTCAAAAATGCCGGCGACCGGGGTCGAACCGGTACGAGGGGTAAGCCTCACGGGATTTTAAGTCCCGGGCGTCTGCCAATTCCGCCACGCCGGCATAACACTATAAGTAAAGTAACGACCCAGATCGGACTCGAACCGACGACCTCCGCCGTGACAGGGCGGCGCTCTAACCAACTGAGCCACTAGGCCAAGAATCCAGAAATTTCCGAAGGAAATTTCGTGCTTCTTTTTTGTTCCGAAATGTTACGAACGCTTCAACGTAACATTTCAAAAAAAGAAGTTGTGAAGCAACGCGGAACAAGATTCGTCTGTCTGAACTAAGTCGCTTCAGCGACTGTAGTGAAGACTAGTTTCCTTGTTCCTTGCTTTGCGGTGAGAATTGCGAAGCAATTCGTTAGCAAAGTCGCGAAGCGAGTTGTGTCTAAAAATTTTATCGTCACCCCACAGGATGACGACGAAATTCAGACAGTTTCCTTAAAAACAAATCCCCTAAGGGATGTTAGTGGACCTTCGGGGACTCGAACCCAGGACCGACCGGTTAT
>JAILKT010000009.1 GCA_024693545.1 Lachnospiraceae bacterium | reverse complement strand
GGCTCAGGGGCATCAGGGTTATAACTGACGGGAAGCCTGTTGGAACAGAATTCTTTCTCCGGGATAAACCCGCCTTCAAGGTAGAAAGTACCGTTGGAAAAGTGTACCCTGTCGGTGTGACGGGGAAGTTCATCACAGAGGGCATCGTATTTAAGCCCTTCTGCGATCTGGCCGGCCTTACGGACTATTGCTGATTTTACATAGGGCTTCAGATCGCTGACGATCTCTTTGATAAGATCTTCGTCCCGCATAAGACCGTCGATGTCATAAAACAGGCCGCCAACGTATTTAAGCGGATGTTTATCCATGAACCAAGCACAGTACGCTACTTCATCAACCTTTTTGGATTCGGCATCATACCATGAGGGCGCTGTATCGGGACTGTCAGAAACTTTTTCTCCGAGTCCCAGGGAGTTATAGAGATTAATTATCATCCCCGTTGTTTCCGGGGTTAATGAGTTTAAGTCTTCTTTCAACTTGTTTTACCTTCTTTCCATAGTCTGTGATCAGAGAAGCCCTGTCGGAGATATCACCGTACATGAGTGTATCGAGAAGATACTCTATGTGGCTGATTTCTTTCAGGGCTTCACAAAAATAAGGATGCCATTCAGCATCGGCATCCCGGGGTTCGTATTCTCTTTCCCACTGTCTGAGCACACGCAGATAGCGGCTCAGAACGCGGTAGCAGTAGTATTCAAATTCCTTGAAAATCTGTGCGTCTGTTTTTGCAGGCTTAGCTCTGGCGGGCGGAACGTAGTGCCCGGTATCGTAAGCAATGCCAAAATCAGTACAGAGTTTGATGGCTGCATCTTTAAGTGAAAGGTTGAAATACCTGGCGACAAAATCTATTGCATCACCATCTGCCCCGCACCCGAAGCAGTGAAAACGGTTGTCGACTTTCATGCTCGGATGTCTGTCATTATGAAAGGGACAACAGGCCATGCCGTTCCGTCCTATCTTTAATCCGTAATATTCCGCAGCCTGCCTGGAGGTCACATTTCCTCTTATTGCATCGAACGGACACATGAGCGCTCACCTTCTTTCCGGATGTGCTTCGTGGTGTCATGAACTTTCGGCGCACTGTCAACCTCTTTCCTGAAATGAGTGAGCTTTGCAAGGACGGATTCACGGCTCTTTTCCCTGATGGCGGAGATGTTCTTCTCCTTCACTGCAGGATCTGCAAGTGTCCTTCTGATCGAGCCGAGTATCTTTTCAGCGGCCCTTGCGAAGAGGTCCTTTATGCCGGCAAAGATCTTTGCGGCGATGCGTTTTACTTCAGGGGAACTGTTTGACTTTAATACCCGGTTTTCATAATCGTCGATGAGGCGGAGATCAGCTTTCTGGGTTTCTGCGCGGACCGTATCGGTAACGACCTCACAGGCTTTCTCATAGGCATCAGCCGCCATATTATCCATCAGCTGCTCCACGTCGGAGATCTTCATGACCAGATCGTCCTTCTCACTCCGGAGCTGCTCGTTCTCGGTAGTGAGTTTTCCATTTTCATCACGGAGCTTCTGTGCAATGTAGTCAGCTTTTTCAAGATAACTCTTTCCGCCATAGATGGGTTCCATGTCGATGTTGAGTCTGTGCTTCTTACATATCTCCAGGAACATCCGTCTGCATTCCGCATCAAAGGACATCTTGCGGTTGTTGTATCTGCCTTTCTCTTTTGTCGGATCCGGAAGCTCAAAGCCGAGTTCTTCGAGTGCCTTGTCCTGCATCGGACAGAGCTCGCCATATTCATTTCTTGCATCAAACACATGACGCTCATGAATGTGGGGAGTGGTCTCGTCGAGATGGAGCGCCCAGTCAAGGATGTGGATGTGTGAGCCGAAGAGTTTCTCGAATTCCTCAAAGTATTCGGCTGAGATCTGTGCGAGCACTCCGGGCGGAACGGTGCCGTCGATGTTACCGAGCTGGAGGAGCGTTTCCTCCGGACAGGTCTTTTTGTTTTTGAGCAGATCTTCGGTCTTGCGGTTCCTTTCCCTGTGACGTGCTTCCTCGTTTCTCTGATTTTGCGCAAAGACGTGATCGCCGTAATGCTCAAGGTAGTAACTTTTTTCAACATCCGAAAATGAGTATTGCCTTTCTTTTCCGGATGACGGAAAGTAGTAACCCTGATAACAGTCCCAGTAGACATTCTGGTCGGTCAGCGTTTCTTTGATGTGATCGGAATTCTTCACATTGAATTCCCGGTCGTTGTGTTTCGGGTCGTAAGTTCCGTGAACCCCGGATCTTCCGTTGTGCCTCGTTGCTCTCATTTGCTTTTGCATGGTTTTCTCCTTTTTTGAAATTTTTGATGCTGCCGATCTCCGGCGAAGCCGCTAAACTCACTTGTGCGAAGCGTCAAGTAATACCCAGTACTGTCTGTCGCATCGACAGACAACTGGGCCAAGGCTGTCGCCCTGGACGGACCAAGGCGCTTCGCCCTTGACCCGACGAAGTTTCACCTCGACGGACACGGCATTTCATCCGTGACCCGACCGGGCTTTGCCCTGGACCCACCAGGCTCTGCCTTGGATCCGGCGAGGCTCTGCCTCTGCACTCCGGCGGAGCCTTGCTCCTGCACCTTGCGTAAGGCTCTGCCTTTACGATCCGGCAGGGAATCCTCCCTTGCATCCCTCTCAATTTCCGGAGAAACTCCGAAAATTGAAAAAGGCTCTGCCTTTTGATCCGTCAAAGAGTAGTGCCCTCTGAACTCCACCTCTCGCCTCACCGTTTTCATGTCTCTGATCAATGATTCGTACGAAAACGGACGGGGGCTCGTTTTGTAAGGTATTTGCACATTTTTCTCTCCATCGGATAGTTTTTTCATTTTTTTCGTGCAAATATGCGCGGGGTATGTTATGATACACACAGAACAAATGTTCGGAGGGCGTAGGAATGGGAGAATACTTACCGGGTGAACTGCAAGACAGGCTCCGCGAGTTGAGAGACGCACACGGGATCAAGAGCCAGGATAAGCTGGCTGATCTGGTGGGAGTAACAAGGAGCACATACGGCAGGGTAGAGAACGGTCAGACAAAGACTATCAGCAGTGATATGTTGATAAAACTTGCGAATTTCTATAATGTCCCGACCGATTACATCCTCGGACTGTCAGATACTCCCGAGAATACCCGATACGATATAAAGGAACTGGGACTTTCCGTGGAAGCGGCGAAAAGCCTGTATACAAAGAAATCGGATCCCAATGTTGTGAGTTTGTTGCTGGCAAATGATAAGTTCGCTGCAGTCACAAAACTGATCGCCACGTATTTCTCCGGAGACATGGCGAGCATGATGGTGCTGCAGAATAATCTGCTTGACTTCGCCTATGGAATCGTTGAGGGACATGTCAAAACAGGCGAGCTTCCCAATGACAGCCTAGTCAGAGAGACAAAGAAAAATCTGAAGGCCGCGAAGTTTCCGGGCAGTAAGATAGAACTCGACAGGATTCAACACCAGTTCATGGCTGCAGTCAGGGAGATCAAGGAACAGGCTTTTTCAGAAGTGCCTCTGTTCAAGCAAATGCCGGAGACACTTAGGTTCGAGATAATGGATAAGATACGATCGGAGATCATGTCGGTACCGAAACCGAACGAACTTTCCGAAGCTGAAAGAAATGAACTGACAAAGAGAGCGATACTGGAAGGCTTCAGTCTCGATCCTACAGTGGATGACGAGCAGATGGAAATGTTTGGTACCGCACTTGATCAGTTAATACCGGTGATATTAAAGAAATGGGACAGGAAAAAGAAATAAGAGATGCGGATCTTAAGGACACCCGCAACAGAGAACTGTGCATTAGAATACAGAAAGGCGACCGACAGGTAGCCGAAGAACTGATAAAGGAAAATGAAGGGCTGATATATTTTCATGCGAGAAGTTTGACAGGTCCGGGTGAAGCTAATCTTATAGGCTTTTGGGGAATAGAGCTTGATGACCTGCTTCAGGTCGGACGGCTTGCCATCTATGAAGCCTCTATGAGCTATGATCTGACATCGGACATAAGATTCTCGACATATGCGTTCACGCTTGTCAGAAATGCGATAGTCAATCTTGGCAGGAAGGCATCAACCATCTTTGAATGCCTGGTTCTGGATGATGGAAACGTACTGATATATTTGGATGATAATCCAGTTGATGAGGACGGAATACCGATTTGTGAGAAGCATTCGGACAGTAGGGAGAGCGATCCAGTTGGGGATGAAGTCGTGCGACGTATTACGGTTCTGAAGATGCTGAACCGTCTCGCACAGCTGCCGTTGCGGGAGCAGATGGTACTCACATACCGATATGGATTAAAGGACGGGGAATACAAGACAATTCCCGAGACGGCTGCATATTTCCATCTGTCGGAGAGGCATCTGCGGAGAATCGAGGCAGGGGCGCTGAAGAAGCTCAGGAAAGGGATGTATGACGGGCAGATGGTGTAAAACATATGTATTGTAAAAGGCTGTGCATGTTATGATATAATGATTGATAAAATATAGATGATATTAGAGAAATAGAGGGGATGCGGCATATGAGTAACTTGATCAAGGTAGATAACGATTATAAAAACTGGATTTCGGATATTGCGAAGAGGTTCAGACAGAGCCAGATTAAAGCTTCAGTAAAGGCTAACAGTGAAATGCTGAGGTTTTATTGGTCTTTGGGACGGGATATTGTCGAAATGAGTGAGAAAAACGGATATGGTTCTGGTTTTTACAAAACACTCAGTAGTGATTTAAAGGATATTTTCCCGGATGTACATTCCTTCTCAGCAACAAATTTGAAGTATATGCGGTACTTTTATGAGATGTACCCCTATGCTGGAAATCGTCAACAGCTTGTTGACGATTT
>JAILKT010000115.1 GCA_024693545.1 Lachnospiraceae bacterium | reverse complement strand
GAGGTTACAAACGGAACACTCGAAGGAGATATCGCTCCCGGCGAGATCACTTTCTATCGTCTTCAATCTACCGCTGATGCTAAGCTTCGCGCTTATATCGCTCAGGGCGAGGTGCTTGATGTAAGAACAAAGTCATTCGGTGGTATCGGTGTATTTGCTATTCCCGAGATGGGCAGATTCTATCGTCATGTACTTATTGAGAAGAATTTCCCTCATCACGGTGCTGTTGCATTCGGTCATTTCGGAAAGGCACTCTTTGAAGTATTTAAGTACATCGGAGTTCCGATCGAGGACCTTGATTACAATCATCCCGCATCTCTTCCTTATCCTACTGAGAATCCTTTTAAATAAGTCGGGAAAATCATCCGTATCAAGATGTTTAGCATTATTTGATTGGTTGAAATTTAACTGTAATTTTGCATAAAAACCTTGTTATATAGGCATTTTTACCAATAATCATATAATAAACCGCTGTATTACTTGTAATTCAGCGGTTTATTAGCACTATACGAGCATCCGATAGCAACTTTTGATAAGTCGGTACATACCAAATCAAGCTATAATTTGAGAAGTGCATTTTCAAAGATTATTATAAGTATATTTTTGAAAACAGGGATATTGAGACCGAAACAATTGAGACGTTCATAATAACGATCAAGTATAGTTTCGGAAGAAAATCATATCAGGAGGCTTTAAAGTGAAAAAGGCTAAGGGACTGATCGTATTTGCTGCCATTGTTGTTTTTATTATCGGTTTTGTTTTGATCTTAGGACTTTTTGAAGAAGATAATTTTTTGAAAAAATACGAAGGAACAGACCTTTCATATGACGTACGTGGACTTGGCCGTGAAAACACATACAAGCTTTTTAAGCTTGAACATGAGTCTTCGGCACTTGCTACGGAAGGATTTTCTATTGAAGCTGCAGATTATTTTGAAGCGGTCGATTGTGAAGTAATGGACGAATGTGACGGTGTGGATCATGTTTTATACACCGGTGACAGTTCGGATGTTACCTGGGAGGTTAACGCACCTCAGTCCGGTCTTTATAATGTTTCTATTAATTATTATCCTGTACAGAGCAGAGGCGTTGATATCGAAAGAGAATTCAGGATAAACGGAGAGGTTCCATTTGTCGGAGCCGAAGATCTTGCGTTTTCCCGTATCTGGACCAACGGAAGCGAAGTCAGGACAGATAACAGAGGAAACGAGCTTCGTCCTTCACAGGTTGAAAAATTTGAGTGGCAGGAGAGTATGTTCTCCGATTATCTCGGATATGAGATAGAGCCCTACAGATTTTGGCTTGATGAAGGAAAAAATATTATTTCTCTTAAGGCAGTTAACGAGCCAGTCATCATTAAATCACTTGATTTCTTACCGATCAATGCAGATTATGATTATTCTCAGTATTCAAAGGATCATAATGGAATGAGCGCCTCTCCGGAGTCCCTTTCGTACGTCGTTAAGGTTGACGGAGAGAATGCGACGGGACGTTCCGATGCCTCTCTTTATGCTCGTTTTGATAAATCTGTATCCAATACCGATCCATACAGTATTACTACTACAAAACTGAATTATATCGGCGGTGACGCATGGAAGGTTCCCGGACAATGGATAGAATGGGAATTTGATGTGCCCGGCGACGGATTTTATAATATCACTATCAAAGGTCGTCAGGGATACCAGCGTGGCGGCATTTCTTCCAGAAAGATCACGATAGACGGTCAGCTTCCTTTTGAAGAGGCCAGAGCTATCGGCTTTGTATATAATACCGATTGGGATATGATAACCCTTTCGGATAAAAACGAAGATCCTTATGATTTCTACCTTACAAAGGGTAAACATACCATAAGACTCGAAGCAACCCTCGGAGATCTCGGACAGGTACTTAACGATCTTTCGGACAGTGTTTACCGTCTTAATCTTATTTACAGAAAACTGATCGTACTTACCGGAACAAATCCCGATGCTCACAGAGATTATAATATCAAAGAAGTATATCCCGATATCATCGAGGCGATGGGTCTTGAGAGTAAAAGGCTCTTTAAGACTGTCGATGATTATATTGCCATCACGGGTGAGAAGTCCGATCAGATCGCAAATGCGATAACCCTTGCTTCGCAGCTTGAAAGATTTAACAATGATCCCCGTGATATAACCAAAACACTTTCCAACTTCAAAGAGAATATTGCAGCGCTCGGTACTTCGATCAATACGATCAGCGAGAGCAAGCTTGATATTGATTATATGATCGTTCAGGGAAAGGATTCTGAAAAAGTCGATGATGACGCAGGCTTCTTCTCGAATCTCTGGCATGACATCAAATCATTCTTTGTATCGTTCTTCTACGATTACAACTCGATCGGAGATGTATATGATGAGGACGATGAAGATACGATCGAAGTATGGCTTCTTGCAGGTCGTGATCAAAATGACATCATGAAGATGATGGTTGATGATACTTTTACTCAGGAAACAGGAATTAAGGTCAATGTTCAGCTTATTCAAGCCGATGCACTTCTTCCCGCGGTTGTTGCCGGAAAGGGTCCCGATGTTGTTCTTACAGCACCGCAGCAGGATCCTGTAAATTACGCTCTTCGTAATGCGGTAGAAGATCTTTCGCAGTTCCCCGATCTTGATGAAGTCCTTTCGGAGTACCCGCTCAGTTCGTATCGTTCTTATCTTTTTGAAGGCGGTATGTATGCACTTCCCGAGACACTTAATTACAACGTTATGTTCTATCGCAAGGATATTCTTGAGGAACTTGGTCTTGAACCGCCTCAGACATGGGATGATCTCATAAATATGCTGCCTACCATACAGGGTAACAGTATGACTCTTGCAGTTCCTTCAACAGAACGTAAGATAGGTAACGTTATCAATCCCGACCTTTCATTACTGATATCTATGACATATCAGCATGGCGGCGACTTTTATGATGACGAAGGCAAAAAGATACAGATAGATAATGAGGAAAGTGTTCAGGCGTTCACCCAATTTACAAGTCTGTTTGTAGATTACGGTATTCCGCTCGAGCTTGATTTCGTAACAAGATTCCGTTCGGGTGAAGTGCCGATCGGTATTGCGGATTATAATACATTCAATACGCTTGTCCTTTCTGCACCCGAACTTCGCGGACTCTGGGATTTCATGCCTCTTCCCGGTGTAAAGAAAACAGATGAAAACGGACAGGAATATATAGACAGATCCGTTCACGGATGGGGTCAATGCTCCATGATGATAAAGACGGATAATGATAAGATCAGAAATAATGCCTGGACATTCATGAAATGGTGGGCAAAATCGGAAACACAGGTTAGATACGGCCGAGAGCTTGAGTCTGTTATGGGATCGGCTGCAAGATATGCAACCGCAAATGATGTGGCATTTAAACAGCTTGCATGGAGTGCCGATCAGATCAAGGTCCTTGAAGAACAGAGAAAATGGGCAAGGGGTTTCAGAGAGATTGCCGGTGGTTACTATACAAGCCGTCATTTGACCAATGCCGTACGAAAGGTTGTTAATCAAAAGCTTGATCAGAGAGAAGTACTTCTTGACTATACAAGAACGATCAATGAAGAGATCACTAAGAAACGTAAGGAATACGGTCTGGATACCGATTGACATTATTTTAACGTTACAGATAATTAAGCGAGTTATCTATGATACGCTCTTTTGGAGGAGGATGCTATGTCATCGTTTGCAAAATCATATGTAAGTATGAAAAAGAACAATATGCGTATTGCGTGGAAGAAAGCAAAGTCCATGAAGACGTGCTACTTATTCCTGCTTCCGTTTTTTGTACTCTTTTTCACCTTCTATATATTGCCGATCTTTTCGTCAATATATTACAGCTTTACGTACTACAACATTTTGGAACCACCGAAATTTATATTCCTTCAGAATTACATCAATCTGATATTGCAGGATGATGTATTCCTGATCGCTATTAAAAATACATTCATTATCGCAGTTATTACGGGACCTATCGGATATATGCTCCAGTTTGTATGCGCATGGTTTATCAACGAGCTTCCCAAATGGCTGCGTGCGATAGTTGTTATTATGTTCTATTCACCGTCGATCGCCGGAAATATTTACTATATTTTCTCGATCTTCTTCAGAGGTGATGCATACGGATATGTAAACGGTATGCTGATCGATGTGGGCATAATAAACGAACCTATATTTTTCCTTACAAACCCGGATTATATGATGGGACTGATAATCGCAGTTCTGCTGTGGCTTTCGATGGGCGCCGGATTCCTCGGCTTTGTAGCCGGACTTCAAGGTGTTGATAAAGCCCAATATGAAGCCGGATATATTGACGGTGTAAAGAACAGATGGCAGGAACTTTGGTATATAACACTTCCGAACATGAAGCCCATGCTTTTGTTTGGTGCAGTTATGGCAATTACTTCTTCGTTCGGCGTCAGCGCGCAGACAATGGCACTTTGCGGATATCCCAGTACGGATTACGCTGCACGTACTATAGTTACCCACCTTTACGATTACGGTTTTACGCGATTTGAAATGGGTTATGCTTCGGCAATCGCTACAATTCTTTTCCTTGCGATGATACTTTGCAACAAGGCAATTCAGGCACTGCTCAGAAGAGTAGGTCATTAACAAAAATAATTTATTTGCCGTGTTTAACGCGAGGAAACTGAAGATGTTATAAAACAGCTTCTGTATGGAGAGAGAGATTAATATGAAAACATCTACTAAGCCTTATCACAAAAAACCGAAGATACTTCGTCGGCGACAGCCTAACCGTTCAAGAGGAGGAGATATAGGTATCTATATTTTCCTTGCGATCATGTCTTGTATCATGGTGGCTCCGCTTTTGTTTGCGATCAATCAATCGCTAAAGCCAATGGACGAATTGTTCCGTTTCCCGCCCACGTTCTTTGCTAAGAACCCGAGCTTTGATAATTTTACGGATCTGTTCGTTTCAATGAACAAGTCAACGGTTCCGTTTTCGCGTTATATTTTCAACACGTTGTTTACAACCGCTGTCGGAACGGCAGGTCATCTGCTTATCGGATCGATGGCTGCGTTCGTGCTTGCAAAATATAATTTCCCCGGAAGCAAGTTTTTATTCGGTGTAGTTGTTACGGCACTTATGTTTACAGGCTCGATTCTGATGATCCCCAACTATATCATCATGAATTCACTCAATTTGATCGACTCATTGCTTGCGATCATCATTCCTGCATTTGCTTCGCCTATGGGTGTTTTCCTAATGAAACAGTTTATGGAGGGATTGCCAACTGCCCTGATTGAAGCCGCTAAGGTTGACGGTGCTACTGAATGGTATGTATTTACCAGGATAGTAATGCCCAATGTTAAACCTGCCTGGCTTACAATGATCATTTTCTCTGTTCAGAGTCTTTGGAACAATCCCGCTTCGATTTATATTTACTCTGAGGAAAAGAAAGCGCTTGTTTATGCTCTTTCACAGGTTTCCCTCGGCGGTGTTGCCAGGACCGGTCAGGCTGCTGCAGTTTCTGTTGTAACCATGATCGTTCCCATTTTGTTGTTTGTTATTTCCGAGAGCCAGATACTTGAAACAATGGCAAGCTCGGGTATTAAGGATTGAGGTGACGCGCATGAAGAAAATAGCAGTACTCACAGCTCTTGTTCTTGTTTTGGCTGCGGCTTCGCCTGCTGCCTTATCTAACGCAGATTCAGGTTATTCGTATAACTATGATTTTTGGGGTGAAGAGATTCATTCACCCAATCCTTATGCTGTAAAAAAGACTTTAACTCATATTGAACTCGGTCTCGAAGATAAACTGTCAAAGGCTCAGGGATTGTTCGTAAAAGATAATCTCATATACATATGTGATACCGGAAATAACAGGATCATCGTTATTGAATGCGTTGATGAAGAGTATAACGTTAAAGAGATCATTGATTCATTCGAAGGAGCGGAGCTTAATACTTTTAATTCGCCCAATGATATATTTGTTACCGATGAGCATTACTTTATCGCCGATACCGAGAATAACAGGATAGTTAAGCTTACAAAGGATCTGCAGTTTGTCATGGAGTTTACAAAACCCGATGATATAAACTTTGATCAGAGTATTACATTCCTTCCTTCAAAAATCATCGTTGACGGTGCCGACAGAGTGTTCTGTCTTGTTAAACGTGTTAATAAGGGAATCGTTAAATACGAAAATGACGGGAAATTTAACGGTTTCGTCGGGGCCACACCTGTTACGTACGATCTGCTCGATTATATATGGAAGACATGGATCGCATCGGACGCTCAGGCAGATGCCATGAGTGACTTCGTTCCTACGGAGTATGATAATATCGCGACAGATAATGAAGGGTTTATGTATGTTGTCACCGCAAACTTTTATGAGGGTTCTCTCAGTGATGGTTCGGTCGATCCTATCAGAAGACTGAATTCACTCGGAAATGATATCCTTGTTCAAAACGGTGATTGGGTTGTTATAGGTGATCTGAACTGGGCCGATGAGGGTGTTTACACCGGTGCGTCAAGAATGGTTGATATAACAGCTCTTGATGACGGAACTTATTTTGCTCTCGATCGTATCAGAGGAAGAATATTCGGTTATGATGATCAGGGCAACATCCTTTGCTGTTTTGGTGGTAACGGTAACAAAGACGGATATTTCAGAATGCCGACCGCGCTCGAACATATGGGACATGATCTTTTAGTCCTTGATTCTCAGGATGCACAGCTTACAGTATTGACGCCTACATTCTACGGGAAAAAGATATTCTCTGCCATATATGAGTATCAGCAAGGCAGGTATGACAAGTCGGCCGAAGAGTGGAAAGAAGTTCTTATGATCAACGGTAATAATGAGCTTGCTTATAAGGGCATCGGACGAGCGCTGCTAAGGCAGGATAAATATGAAGAAGCAATGTCGTATTTCAAAATTAAATATTCGGACAAGAATTACGGAGATGCTTTTCAGCTGTACCGAAAACAATGGGTTGAAGATCATATAGTCTTAATATTTATTGTTATCATACTTGTACTTGTAGTACCACTTTTGATCGGAAGGATCAAAAAAGTCAGATGGGAGGTGAAGGCATTTGAAAACGACAGCAAGAAGAATAATTGATTTCTTTACAAACAGAGCTGCATATGACAGATTTTTCAAGAGCCTTCGATATGCGTTATACGTGATCGTTCATCCCTTTGACGGATTCTGGGATCTGACACATGAAAAAAGAGGTAGTCTTGCGGCAGCTAACTTTATTTTGATACTCTCTCTGCTCACTTCCGTATTCAGACTTGAATTTACAACGTTTCAGTTTATCAAAGTTAACCTTGAACGTGCGAATTTCCTGATAGAAATGCTCGGAATCCTTCTTCCGTTCATTATCTTTGTAATTACAAACTGGGCACTCACTACACTGTTTGACGGAAAAGGAACACTTAAGGATGTTTGGATCTCTTCGGCTTATGCCATGACGCCTTATCCTTTGATCGTTATACCGAATACCATTCTCAGTAATTTCCTTGCGGAAGAAGAGGATACGTTTAATTATTTCTTCCATGATTTTTCTATCGTATGGGCGGCGCTGTTGTTTATTTCTGCTATCATGATGGTGCATGCTTATTCAATAGGCAAAACAATACTTGTTATTTTGTTTACTTTTGTCGGCATGGCAGTGGTCATATTCCTGTTGTTACTTTTCTTCAGTTTGATCAGCGACGCCGGAGCATATTTTTATTCTCTTTACAGAGAAGTGATCTTTAGATTGTACTAAATCTGATACATAGATTAAATTTTCGGCACGGAAACAGTATTTATTCTGTTTCTTAAGAGGAGGATGTACTCGTGAAAGGAAAGAAATCCTGGATTAAAACTATACTGAATATCGTTATCCCGATAGCAGTTTTGGGTCTTATTGTCTTGTTTGTTTATATGATCCAGCCCGAAGAGGCGGCGCCTGTTGAGATCGAGATCAGAGGAGGATCGCCCGGAGAAGGTATTGCCGTGATGGAAAACGATGACCTTATCTTTTCGATGGACCGAGCTACTTCGCGTTTCTCTGTTACGGATAAAGCTACGGGAGCCGTTTGGGAATCCAATCCCGCAGAAGCAGACAATGATCCTCTTGCGCCCACGCTTGATAAAAAGGCCAATCTTAAGTCAACGCTCTATATTACTTACGGAAATATAAAGGGTATCCTTACCACTTATAATAACTGTGCATACAGTATTGATAAGGGAATCTTTGAGATAGAAGAGGGTAAGGATTCGATCACGGTCAATTATACGATCGGTAATACAGAGAAAGAATTTAAAATTCCCCTTGCACTTCCCGAAAAGGATTTTAAAGCCATTACCAAAAATATGGAGAAGAAAGCCGCCAAACAGGTTAAAGAGTATTACAGAAAGACAGATATCAATAATCTGAGAGCATCGGATAATAAAGAAGAACTTCTTGAAAGTTATCCCGATCTTGCAGATATGAAGCTTTATATACTTCGTGACGGTGTTGCTCAGCATTTGAAAGCAGCAATTGAGAAGTATTTCTGGGAGGCCGGTTATACAGAAGAACAGTATCAGGCGCATTTGTCACGTTATTCGACCAAGAAGTCGGAGGATATTCCGCTTTTTAATATTTCGGTTGAATATAAGCTTGACGGACGTGATCTTATAGTCAATGTACCAATGGATAAGGTTGAATTTAAACCCGATTATCCTATAACAAATATTGAAATCTTACCTTATTTCGGTGCAGGCAGTACCGAAGATGAAGGATTTATCGTTGTTCCGGAAAGCGGCGGAGCCGTTATTGAATTTAATAACGGAAGATTCGGTCAGAATCCTTATTATGCTAATGTTTACGGATGGGATTACTGTTCTTCGAGAACATCCGTTGTTACCGAGACAAGAAATTCATTCCCCATGTTCGGAATGTCGAAAAACGGTGCTTCGTTCCTGTGTATGCTTGAAGATGGAGCCTCCTATGCCAATATAACCGCAGATGTCAGCGGACGTTTCGACAGTTATAATCATGCCGATGCCGGATATTCGTTTATACATTATGAGTCTTACGATGTTACCGAGAGATCTAATGCAACATTCTATGTTTATGAGGAAACACTTCCGAAGCAGAATATCTCTCAGAGATACAGATTCGGAAGTGAAGATAATTACAGCGATATGGCCGGAGTATACAGACAATATCTTCTTGAAAGGTATCCTTCGCTCGGATCGAAAAAGGATGAAGGATTGCCTGCGGTCATTGAAGTAATAGGAGCGATAGATAAAGTTCAGCAGACAGCCGGAATTCCGTATAAGCAGCCGCTTGAACTTACTACTTATGATGAAACGGTTGAAATTGTTGATGAACTTAAGAACCTCGGAGTTGACGATTTTGATCTTAAGCTAACCGGTGCGATAAACGATGGTGTTAAACACTATGTATTAAAAGATGTTGATCTTATATCGAAACTCGGCGGCAAAAGTGATTTTAAAGACATGCTGGAAAAGCTGCGTGAGAGAAAAATTAAACTTTATCTTGAAGGACAGACTGATTTTGCTTACGATTCGGGAATGACGGACGGTTATATCGGATTCCGTGACGGTGCAAAATTTGTATCGAGAGAACAGGCTGAACTTTACGATTATTCGATTGTTTGGTATGGACAGGAAGATTTTAACGATCCGTATTATCTTGTCAAGCCTTCATATAAGAAAGAATGTTTCGATGAGTTTAAGTCATTTACCGATGAATACGATATCGGAATGGCACTTCGATATACAGGCTATTTGCTCAACAGCGATTATAACCCGAAGGAAAAGGTTACGAGAGAAGAAGCAAAAGACATTTCATGTGAGATACTTTCTTTAGCATCCGAAAAGGGTACCATAGTCAATCATGCCAATGATTATGCTCTTGAATATGCTGATGTAGTTACATCGATGGATATCAGTAATTCAAATATGGCGATCATAGATTATGATATTCCTTTCTTTGAGATGGCTATTCACGATCTTGTCGATTATACAGGCGTTCCGATAAACCTTTCCGAAGACTTTGAATATGAGATACTTAAGTCTGCGGAATTTGGTGCGGGTCTCACATTTACGTTTATGAAATGTGCTCCCGAAAGGATACAGGAAACAATGTATTCCGAATACTACGGTTCCTCATTTGATCTGTGGAAAGATAAAGCCGCTGCTATATATAAGCGTTTCAAAAATGATTTTGACAGCGTTTCAAATAAAAAGATGATCGGACACACGGTAGATGACAGTGGTGTGAGGATCACAGAATATGAAGACGGCACTAAAGTATATGTTAATTACGCATATAAGGATATAGATTCAAATGGTGTGAAAGTTCCCGCAAGGGACTATGTAGTAAAGAGAGGTGAGTGACATATATGGCTAAGGTAAATAAAAAAACGAAGATGTCGCTTCTCGGAAGAAGAGCCATATTCGGATATTTGTTTATACTTCCGTTTGTGCTTGGTTTCCTGTTGTTTATGGTTAAGCCGCTTATCCAATCGCTCATTATGTCTTTCTCGGATGTGCAGGTTGGTGCCGAGGGATTTGAGAACGTTTATGCAGGACTTGATAACTATAAAAGAGCGCTTACGATCGATCCTAATTTTTCGCGTATGCTCCTTGAGGAAATATCGAAGATGGTCTTTAACTCTTTGGCAACGATCATTTTCAGTTTCTTTATCGCGCTCCTGTTAAATCAGAAGTTTAAGGGCAGAGCTTTTGTAAGAGCCGTATTCTTCCTTCCCGTTATTTTTTCTTCCGGTGTTGTTGTAGGCCTTGAGTATAACAATACGCTGCTTTCGGGCATGAAGGAGATGATAGAGGGATCATCCTCTTCGGGCATAGCCGATACGCTTGAGATTATTCTTTCAAATACCGATATGGCGAGCGGATTTGTAGAAAAGATAATTGAACTTGTTAATTCGGTTTATGATATTGCCATTGCTTCGGGAATTCAGATAATCATTTTCCTTTCCGCACTTCAGACTATTCCGAAGAGTATGTATGAGGCTGCTGATATCGAAGGTTGTACAAAGTGGGAGAGTCTTTGGAAGATCACTTTCCCCATGATAAGCTCCATGTTCCTTGTAAACTGGATATATACCATCATCGACTTTTTCATGAAGTCTGACAACCAGGTAATACAGCAGGTTCAGACAGAGGTTACGCGTAACCTTGACTTTGGTTACGGATCGGCACTGGCCTGGATCTATTTCGGAGTGGTTATAGCCTGGATCGGTATATCTACGCTAATAATTTCGAGGGTGGTGTACTATTATGAGTAAAGCAAAGGCAGCAGTGGAAGGACGCAGATCCTTCAGTGAGAGAAACAGACTAAGCGGTGGATATCTTTTGAAAAAGACTACCGGCTCTGTTGTGCTTAAGATACTTAGATTTGTGCTTATTTTCGGTCTTTGTTTTATGATCCTTGAACCGATCGTAAACAAATTCTGTGTAAGTATTATGACAGAGAAGGATCTTTATGACACTACCATAAATATTTTGCCGCGTCATCTTACGACAGCCAATTATTCGGTTGTTATGGAACTTATGAACTATTGGAAGGCATTGTTTAATTCGCTTTGGATCTCAATTGCCGTATCGATAGTTCAGATCTGTGCATGTACGCTTGTTGGTTACGGGTTTGCGAGGTTTAATTTCCCGCTTAAGAAATTTTGGTTTGCGTGTGTTATACTTATTATTCTTATTCCGCCCCAGACAATTTCTTCACCCCTTTACCTTCACTTCAGATTCTTCGATGTATTCGGACTGTTTGAAACATTTACAGGATCAGCGGTAAATCTGAGAGGTTCCGTTATTCCTTATTTCCTTATGTCAGCCGGATGTATGGGACTCAAAAACGGTCTTTATATTTTCCTTGTACGTCAGTTCTTCCGCGGTATTCCCAAGGAACTTGAAGAAGCTGCTTATGTTGACGGATGCGGAACACTTTATACATTTGTCAGGATCATGCTTCCCGATGCGAAACCGATCATTACTTCGTGTTTCCTCTTCTCATTTGTATGGCAGTGGACCGACAGTTTTTATTCGGCACTTTTCATCGGAGGTAAAGACCTCTTATCGACGGGACTTGCATCGCTTGCCGATAATTACACCAATTATTATCAGATAGTTAATCAAAGAACCGGACTTGCGTCCGAAGCTTTACTTCAACAAATGAATGCTACAGGCGTGCTGCTTGTTGTCGTTCCGATTATTCTGTTATACCTGATCGCTCAGAAAGGATTCGTTGAATCTCTTTCTTCGACAGGTATCAAGATGTAGGTTGCTTGACGCTTTTAACCTGCTGATTTATAATGTTAATTGGCGTCGGAAATTTTTCGATGCTGATGTGTTTGCTTAATTGCGAACTCAATATTTTAGCACCCAAGTGGTGAGAAAGAGAGAGGTTTTATGAAAAAGACTAGTAAGCTTGTAGCGCTCTTCATGATCTTAGTTCTCGTTCTTTCATGTGCGGCATGTTCTTCGAGCGGCGGAGATAAGACAGAACCTACAACGAATGAAGCGGACTCTAAGGACACAGCAACAACTTCCGAAACCGAGAAGAAGGAAGAAGCACCGACTGATGTTGCAGATGCAGACGTTGATACTCCTGATGATGGGGCTGATGTTGAAGAGGAAGAAGAGGAAGAAGAGGAAGATGAATTCCCCGATGTTATTGTTGGTGCTGACGGCAACCCCATAGATCTTGGCGGAATGGAAGTTAAGATCGCAGCTTGGTGGGCAAACCCCGATCCCGATGAATCTACAGCATACGGTGAGGCTACCAAGAATTACCGTGACTGGATTCAGAAGACCTATAACTTTACTATTAAAGAAGAGTCGATAGGTAGCTGGAATGACTATCCTTCACTCCTTACAAACTTCTGTACAACCGGTGGCGATGAGAACTATGTTTTCGTATGCGACGAGAGAAGTTTCAGTGGTTTCAGATCAGGTCTTTATAAGGATCTTACAACACTTGATTGTCTTGACTTTACGGAGGAAAAGTGGGACAAGTCAGCTAAAGAGCTCCTTAAGATCGGCGATTCCATCTATGGTATGAGAGCAGACAGAACAGAGCCTCGTGGAGGTATCTTCTTTAACAAGAGACTCCTTACCGAAGCAGGTGTAGATCCCGAATCTCTTTATGATATGCAGGCAGCAGGTACATGGGATTGGGCAGCATTTGAAGAACTTTGTGCTAAGCTCACACGTGATACAAACGGCGATGATATCCCCGATGTATATGCTATGTGCTCTACAAACTATGACTTTATGAAACCTTGTCTTGCATCAAATAACGCTTTCATTATTGAGCGTGATGCTGAAGGCAAATTTGTAAATGCAACAGGTACAGATAACTTTATTCAGGCTTGGGACTGGGCAAAAGATATGCGTGCTAAGTATCAGCTCCCCGCTCCCGAAGGTGCTCAGTATGACTTCCCTTACACAGCATTCCTTAATGCTGAGGTTGCCCTTCAGGCAGCAGAGGAGTACAGAGTTGCCAACAATGCAGAGCTTCCCGATGATTTTGGATTTGTAGTATTCCCTAAGGGACCTGCAGTTTCAGATTATACTTGCTACTCATACGATCATCTTCGTGTTATCCCTGCTATCTATGATGATGACAGAGCTTGGAAGATCGCATTTGCATTCAACCTTTACACAAATCCTACTCCCGGATATGAGGATGTAGACGATTGGAAGACAGGATACTATCCTCAGTTCAGAGATACTCGTGCGGTTGATGAGACTCTTGAAATCCTTACAAGGAATCCTATTCCTCAGCTCTTCCCTCTTGTTGATAACGTTAACCGTGACAACTCTTACTTCTGGAATATTGACTCCAAGACAGGTCAGGAGCAGTATGAAGAAATGAAGGATGAGATCGATTACTATGTAGGTGTTGCAAACAGCTATTGATAGTATTATCTTTAAATAAATAAGAGTCGCCTAAACAGGCGACTCTTTTTATGTAATAAAGTAAATGTTATATATTAACAGTTGACTGCAGAATGCTTCATCAGCCGCTAATATATGAATAAAGGCTTGACTTTTAAGCACGTAGTGCTATCATAACAGAATATTAGTAAAAAATATAGAAATAATTTAAAGAAGGGAATGATGAGTTATGCAGAAGAAAGACATTGATTGGGGTAGCCTCGGTTTTGGTTACATTCAGACAGACAAGAGATATGTTTCTGATTTTAAGGATGGAAAATGGGATGATGGGCGTCTTACTGAAGATGCAAATGTTGTTCTTAACGAATGTGCAGGAGTTTTCCAGTATGCTCAGACAGTTTTTGAAGGACTCAAAGCATATACAACGAAAGACGGTAAGATAGTAACATTTCGTCCCGACCTTAATGCGGAACGTCTTGAGCAGTCGGCTAAAAGACTTGAAATTCCCGCATTCCCCAGAGATAGATTTATTGATGCTGTAAAGCAGGTAGTAGCTGCCAATGCTGCATATGTACCTCCTTTCGGATCGGGTGCAACTCTTTACCTTCGTCCTTATATGATGGGTACAAACCCTGTTATCGGTGTTAAACCCGCAACCGAGTATCAGTTCAGATTGTTTGCTACACCTGTTGGCCCCTATTTTAAAGGCGGTATTAAGCCTCTTACACTTAAAGTCAGTGATTATGACCGTGCCGCACCTTGCGGAACAGGTAATATCAAGGCCGGACTTAACTATGCGATGAGTCTTCATGCAATAGTTACGGCACATCAGGAAGGCTTTGATGAGAACATGTATCTTGATGCAAAGACCAGAACTAATGTTGAAGAGACAGGCGGCGCCAACTTCCTGTTTGTAACAAAGGATAATAAAGTTGTTACACCTAAGTCGGACAGTATTCTTCCTTCGATCACAAGACGTTCTCTTGTACAGGTTGCAAAAGAATATCTCGGACTTGAAGCAGAGGAGAGAGTTATTTCTCTTGAAGAAGTAAAGGATATGGCTGAATGTGGTCTTTGTGGTACGGCAGCAGTTATTTCTCCCGTCGGAAAGATCGTTGATCACGGAAAAGAGATTTGTTTCCCCAGCGGAATGAAAGATATGGGACCTGTTACAAAGAAGCTTTACGAGACACTTACCGGAATCCAGATGGGTACCATCAAGGCTCCCGAAGGCTGGATCTACGAGATCATGTAATCCCTGAAAAATGTATACCCCGAATGCAGGCATTATACCATGCATTCGGGGATTATTTATATCTGAGACTTACGCTCTGATCTGATGATCGTTATAAGATCATTATTCTGTTTCTTCGGAAGAAGCATCAATATAATCGTTAATGTTGATACCGTCATAACCGAGAACGGAAGAAAGCGCGGGTTCATCAAATTTGCTCTCCTCAACGTTGACATTATATACGGGCTTTGTCCCGTTATAAATCAGGAAACCAAAACCTACAACCACGATAACCGCTATTATAACATAAAGAACACGCATAAGCTTCTTTCTTTTTAAAGTCTGCTTGCGTTCTGCTTTCTCTTTTTTATAATCATCAACTTTTTTTTGGCTCATATTTTTTCCCCTTGTTTTCATTTTTAAGTCTGATATATTATAAACCAGTACCGTAAAAGTTTCAATAAGACCGTAGTGGTAAATTGTTTCCAAATTGTGATAATTTTTTGAACACA
Source organism: Lachnospiraceae bacterium (assembly GCA_024693545.1). Lineage (GTDB taxonomy): Bacteria > Bacillota > Clostridia > Lachnospirales > Lachnospiraceae > RUG11977. The sequence goes on along the minus strand of JAILKT010000115.1, from coordinate 18,145 downwards.
GTATCGACAGACATCGCCCGTGCCAAGTCAGGCGCCGGCTCTCGCGGGACGAGAACCGAAAACTTATTAATTATAGGCTCGAAAGGAAAAAACATGAACAGAACGTTTAAAACATTAAAGATATCCGCCTTATTGTTAGTACTTATATTAATACTCGGGTCAATTTCTTCTTGCTCAGGTTCGGGAAATAAAGCTAATGATGTAAAAGAAACTTTGAGTACGGAAACAGATAATCAGGAAGACAAAAAACAAGAAGTAAAAGAATCTGTTTCATCGGAAAATATAACAGTCAGGACCGAAGAGGCTATTGAAAATATTACCGATGAAACTACGGACAAGAATAATACGGAAACCACAGATAAGGATATCACCGGGGGTACTGAAACTGAAAAAGACGAAACAGAAAACTCCGAACCGAAGGAAATAGTCCATGAAGATGATGATGTACAAGGTCTTACCGGGGCTCTTGCTTTCGTGAGAAAATTACGGATCGGGTGGAACCTCGGTAATACAATGGACGCGAACAACAGCGCCAAGAGCGGTGCAAACCTTGATCTTGAAACGGCATGGTGCGGTGCAAGGACTACTCCGGAGATGATAGATACGCTTAAATCGGCGGGTTTTAAATCTATCCGTATACCTGTTTCGTGGCATAATCATGTAGATAAGGATTTTAACATTGAAAAACCATGGCTTGATAGAGTAAAAGAAATTGTTGATTATGTTATAGAGAGGGATATGTATTGTACGATAAATATCCATCATGACAATTCAAAAGAATATTTTTATCCTACAAGCGAATATCTTGAACAATCGAAGAATTATGTCAGAAAAATATGGGAGCAGGTAGGAGAGACATTTAAGGACTATGACGATCACCTCATATTCGAAGCGCTTAACGAACCGAGACTTGTAGGTACGTCAAACGAATGGTCACTTTCTGACAACGAAATGTGTCATGATGCCGTAAGGTGTATAAATGAACTGAATCAGCTGTTTGTAGATACTGTAAGAGCACAGGGCAGCAATAATGCCGAAAGATATCTTCTGGTTCCGGCTTATGCGGCGCAGTGGAATGCCGCGATCAGCGACGAGTTCGTTTTGCCCGCTGATACGGCTGACAATAAGATACTTGTCGAAGTGCATGCCTACTCGCCTTATAATTTTGCTCTTTCCTCACCTACCGATTCAAACAGTACCGATATGTTTAATTCACTTGATAACGGCAGCACGGCGGAAATTAACAATTTGATGTTGAAGCTAAAGCTTAAATTTATTGATAAAGGGATCGGCGTTGTTATTGATGAATTCGGAGCCAGGGATAAAGGAGGAAATCTTGAGGCAAGAACCGATTATGCGGGATATTACGTGAAAAAAGCCCGCGAATTCGGTATTACCTGTTTCTGGTGGGATAATAACGTTTTCTTCGGTTCAGGCGAACGTTTCGGCATATTTGACAGAAAAGCTAATACTATAAGATATCCCGAAATAGTACAGGCTCTTGTCGATAACAGTAAAAGTGATTAAATTGGAAACATGGGAGATCTGTATTTGAAGTATTATTCGTTCTCGTTGTCATTTGAGATATCCTGATCAAAACTCCTGATCAGTCCCTTGTATTCAGTGGGACTGATCTTTTTTATGGATCTGAATGCTCTGTTAAATGTTGAAAGGCTTTTGTAACCGCAGGACATTGCGACTTCGGTTGTAGATACGTTCGGATATACGAGCAGTTTCTCGGCATGACTTATTCTTTTTTGGTTAAGATAATTGTTAAAGGACTGACCGTTAAACTGTTCAAAACGTTTGGAAAACTCCGAAGGAGTAAAACCGATCATATCGGCAAGTTTTCGGCTGGTAAGATCGGTTGAGTAGTTCCAGCTGATGTAGTTGTTCAGAGCAAGAAACTTGTTTGTATATTCATGCTGTTTCTCGATCGTGAGATCGGGAAAGAATGATTTGAGTTCGAGATTGGCACGTCCGATGGTAACAAAGAACCTGATTATAAGAGAGAATAATATCGGGTCTTCGTAGGGAGTTTCCTGGAAAAATTCATATTCGATATCTTTAAGACAAGAGGTAAGGATCTCGGCGGTTTTGGGATCGTCCTTTGCCTTAATGTGACGATAGTGGTGTATTGATTCCAATATGGAATTCATTCCCTGAAGACTTGAAAAAAGTGAATAATCGAAAAGTGTGATAAGACGTTCACCTTCGTCCGGGGCAAAAAGAGTATGGAGTTCTCCCGGTGCAATTATAAATACATCACCGGGATTTACCCTGTGGCGTATACCATCGCAAATAACATCATAGTAGTTTACATAAGGCATTATAATTTCAACCGAAGTATGCCAATGCGTTGCATAGTTTTCGTTCTGAACATTATGATAAACACGTATCCATTTCATTCGTGGAAGTGCAAGTGTATCGTCTTGGACTACATAAGGATTATTCATCGTTGCCTCCGTTAATGCTATTGTGTTGTTCACATCTTTTGATTTTATCACAAGGTTGATTTTCAATCAAATCAAAGACAGTTTTGAATGTTAATTTTTGAGAAGTTGTGACAGTATTTCGGTATATGCGTTTTTACCTTAAAAGGAAAGCATTAATCAATAAAAATATAATAATATGTGATTAGTTTGGGATGATCAAAAATTGCTATAATCATTTCATGAGGGAAATCAAATTCTGATAAATTAATTCTATTTAGGAGGATTATATGAAAATGGGGCCCATAGCGCCGCAGGATCCTGTCAGACAGCGGCAATTCTATTATGTTATGCTTGAAAAGCAGATCAGTATCTTTCCGACTACAAACGGTAAAAACGCTTCAATAATTTTTGCAAACGACGGAAGACTAAAGAGCGCTTCGGAACTTGTTGGCAATGTTACGGACGACAAGATCCTTTCCCTTCTTGCAAATACCGGGGATATCAGGAAGCTTGTATACGGAATTGGTGTGTCTATGATCACCGATACAGGTGAGGGAGCATCATTTTTCTTTGATCAAAACAGTGTCACCAATTCAACAGGTACATCCATAAGTGCCGAGATCACAGGTGACGGCGTTGAATACCTTCTTCCTTTTGACGCTTTTGAATGGAAACATGATGATAAAGAACCCGGACAATTCAGATTTGAGTTTAAAAATCTGGATGTAACGGCCACCGTCAATGTCAGGTTTTATCTTAATGACGGATACACCGCACCTCCTTTTGAGGGGATTGACAAGGTGGATCCTGCTTCTCAGGGATATAAAGAGATGATCGAGAAAGGCGTAATGAGCCTTGGAGATACAACCAGACTTAAGGAAGTATTTAAGAGGGCCAGAGCAGGCGAAGATGTGGCTGTTACTTTTATAGGCGGATCCATTACACAGGGCGCCGGTTCAAATCCCATAAACAAGGAATGTTATACATACAAGACATATGAAGGATTTAACAAGATCATAAATCCTAAAGGAAATGTCACATATGTTAAAGCCGGTGTGGGCGGAACACCTTCCGAACTCGGTCTTGTCAGGGTTGATAAGGACCTTATAAAGTTTGGTGAAGTCGAACCTGATATCGTTGTTATCGAATTTGCGGTAAACGATGCAGGTGATGAAACCGGTGGCGATTGCTACGAGGGCCTTGTAAGACGTTGCCTCAATATGAAGAAAAAGCCTGCTGTCGTTCTTCTGTTTTCTGTATTTGTCGATGATTATAACCTTGAAGAGAGGCTTGTACCGATAGGTAAATACTATAACCTTCCTCTCGTTAGCATTAAGAGTGCGGTTACAGAGCAATTCTATATAAAAAAAGAAGACGGAAGAGTTATCGGAAAGAATGCTTTCTTCTATGATCGTTATCATCCCGCCAACATAGGACATACCATTATGGCGGATTGTATTTTGAAGCTTTTTGAGAGAGCCGACAGGGAAGATGTGCCTGTCGGAGAAAAAACAGACGGAAAGAAGCCCGCAATGAGAAGTGATGATTTTGACAATATACGTCTTATTGACCGTGCACATAATGATTTCGGTGCTGTTATCGAACCCGGCAGTTTTACGGAAACCGATACAAATCTACAGTCATGTCAGATGGACAGATCGATCGAAAGTACGCCTCAATTCCCCGATAACTGGGCACGTTTCGGAAAAGGAGACGATCCCTTCAGAATCAGGCTTAATTGCAAAACGCTTATTATCGTATATAAGGATTCTCACTCAGCCGACGAAGGAGATACGGATGTATATGTTGACGGTAAGTTTGTACGCAGCATAGATCCCAGGGCGATAGGATGGATACATTGCAATCCTTATGTAATCATACGTGAAAAAGAAGCCAAAGAACATTTGGTGGAGATAAAGATGAGAAAAGGCTTTGAAGACAAAAACTTTACGATCCTCGGTTTTGGTGTAGGCATCTGACGATCGGGACGTATCACTTGAGTAAGGAGCAGGTTTTGTTAAAACACCGATGCTTATGAGAAAGGAGCAATTATGATCACTAAGGAACGCATGCTGGAATGCCAGGAAAAGGCCGCAAAGCTTGTGGCAGAGATGACTTCCGAAGAGAAAGTTTACCAGCTTCGTCACGGGGCACCCGCTATCGAGAGGCTTGGAATCCCTGCATATAATTACTGGAACGAATCACTTCACGGTGTGGCTCGTGCAGGTATTGCCACGGTATTTCCTCAGGCAATCGGATTGGCTGCCACATTTGATGAAGATCTTCTTGAAAAGGTGGGTGATACTGTTTCCACCGAAGGAAGAGCAAAGTACGCGGGACAGTTCAAATACGGTGATCACGGTATATATAAAGGCCTTACTTTCTGGGCACCCAACATCAATATTTTCAGGGATCCGAGATGGGGACGCGGTCACGAGACATACGGGGAAGATCCTTATCTTACATCAAGGCTTGGGGTGAGGTTTGTACAGGGTATTCAGGGAAAGAATCCCAAATATCTCAAGGCTGCCGCATGCGCAAAACATTTTGCTGTTCATTCGGGACCTGAGGCTGTACGCCATGGATTCAACGCTGTTTGTAATAAGCAGGATCTGAGAGAGACATATCTTCCCGCATTTAAGGCACTTGTTAAGGAAGCGGGTGTTGAGGCTGTTATGGGCGCATACAACCGTACCAACGGAGAAGTATGTTGCGGAAGTAAGACGCTCCTTAAAGATATCCTTCGTGATGAGTGGGGATTCGAAGGCCATGTTACCTCTGACTGCTGGGCGATCAAGGACTTCCATGGCAATCACGGTGTTACAAAGAATCCTACGGAATCGGTCGCACTTGCAATGAACAACGGCTGCGATCTGAACTGCGGAAACATTTATCAATATCTCGAAGATGCTGTTGCGAAGGGACTTACGACCTGGGAAAAAGTTGACAAGGCACTTGTCAGAGTACTTGCCACACGTTTTAAGCTCGGAATACTCGGCGATTCATCCGATAACGAATACAATAAGATAGATTACTCATATGTTGACACGGAAGAGGCGAGAGCACTTAATCTTAAAGCTTCACTTGAGAGTATTGTACTTCTTGACAATAAAAACAGCATTCTTCCTTTGGATGCCTCCAAAATCAGGACAATCGGCGTGATCGGTCCGAATGCCGATAACCGTAAAGCTCTTGTCGGTAACTATGAAGGAACCGCATCGGAATATGTTACGATCGTTGAAGGGATCAGAGAGGCTGTAAAGGGAACGGGAACCAGAGTTATGGTTTCGGAAGGATGTCATCTTTACAAAGAAAAGATGTCCGATCTGTCAGAGATGGGCGACAGGATCGCCGAAGCTAAGAGTGTATGTGAATTCAGCGATGTAGTAGTCCTTTGCGTAGGTCTTGATGCTTCGCTTGAAGGTGAAGAAGGCGATACCGGAAACGAATACGGAAGCGGTGATAAACCTAATCTTAAACTTCCCGGATTACAGGGTAAATTACTTGATGAAGTTACTTCGATGGGTAAACCCGTGATCGTAGTTTGCCTTGCGGGCAGCGCTCTTTATCTCGACAGCGCCTATGAAAAAGCTGCCGCCACACTTCTTGCTCTTTATCCCGGAGCACAGGGCGGACGCGCACTTGCACAGATAATCTTCGGATGCAAATCACCCGAAGGAAAACTGCCCGTTACATTCTACAGTGAAAAGAATGTATTGCCCGATCCGACCGATTATTCCATGAAAGGCAGAACTTACAGATATATGACCGAAAAGCCGTTCTATCCTTTCGGCTACGGTTTGTCTTATACTTCTTTCAATGAAAAGATAGAAAAGCTCGAACTGAACGGGGCAGAGGTGTCCGGAAATATATCATTCAAAAAAGGTGATGTTTTGGATGTCTTTGTTACAGTGGAAAATACCGGTAAATTTGAAGGCGGGGTAACAATTCAGGCATATGTTTCCCTTGATGAAAAAGATGCGCCGGTTCGGCAGCTTAAAGCTCTTAAGAAGATAAGACTTGCGTCGGGGTCAAAAGAAACTGTAAAACTCAGTCTTACCGACGAAGCGTTTGCACTTTTTGATGAAGACGGAATTTTGAAGCTTAACAAGGGAGTTTATAATGTCTCTGTCGGAGATTCACAGCCGGATGAGAGAAGTGTCGAGCTGACCGGTATTAAATGCAGTACATTTAATATTACTGTTGACAGTACGCAACAAATCTGATGATAATTAGTATCGGTATGGTTACATTCAAATGACTATATTTGAATCAATTGTTGTTTAATTCAGAATATTTTTTAAAGTGATGATTGATAAACAGGCAAATGATCTCATTGGGATGTATCGTTTGCCTGGTTTCTGTTTTTTGAGAACATACCGTTCGTCAGAATAATCAAACAGTATTGTGAGGTCAATGAAATGAATATTATTTCGGGGAAAATCAGTATTATATGCGGTCACTACGGTACGGGAAAGACTAATCTTGCGATCAACCTTGCCAGAGATCATGCTAAACTGGGTGAGAAGGTTACGATCGTAGATATGGATATTGTCAATCCGTATTTTCGTACTTCAGACTACAGGAAAATTCTTGAGGAAGAGCAGATCGAGGTGATCGCACCGGTTTTCGGAGCGACAAATCTTGATCTTCCGTCGCTCCCGGCATCAATGTATATGGCTTTTGAAAAAGAGGGTACCGTTATATTCGATCTCGGAGGAGATGATGTCGGTTCAACCGTAATGGGCAGATTCAGCGAAAGACTGCAAGGGCGTGAATATGAGATGCTTTACGTTGTAAATAAGTACAGGGATATTGATTGTTCGCCTCAAAGCACTGCCGAAATCTTAAAGGAAATAGAAGCGGTAACGAAATTAAAAGCTACCGGAATCATTAATAATTCGAATCTGATGTATGAAACAACAGCCGAACATATCGAAAAGGGATACAGCTTTGCTGTCGAAACATCAAAATTAACAGGTTTACCTTTGGTTGCAAATATAATTAGAAGAGATTTAATGTCCGATATTAAAAGGATACCTACTTTAAAAGTAGGTGAAATAATACCTGTAGATATAATCGCAGGCCCGTCGTTTTAAGGTTTACAAATCAAAAACAGCGTGCTACAATACTAAATTATGTTAAAAACGATGCAGGCGAGAGACTGCGGGAAGGAGAAAATATGGCAAAATTGATTATCAACGAAACGAATTGTAAAGGATGCGAGATGTGCGTTAATGCATGTCCCAAACAGCTGCTAAAGCTATCGGACCACATTAACGGCAAAGGTTATCATCCGGTCATGATGACTGATGAGGCAGCATGCATTGGTTGCAAATCGTGCGCCATTATGTGTCCTGATGTCTGCATTACCGTAGAAAGATAATTCGAATTTTTCTTAAAAGAGAATGACAATTTGGAATTATGATTACGTACAAGGAGAAATAAGATCATGTCAGAAAAAGTATTAATGAAAGGTAACGAAGCTCTTGCGGAAGCAGCTATTCAGGCAGGATGCAGGCTTTTCTTCGGTTATCCGATCACGCCTCAGACTGAGCTCTCCGCATATATGTCTAAGAAGATGCCTAAGATTGGCGGACTTTTCCTTCAGGCAGAGTCAGAGCTTGCAGCAATTAATATGGTACTCGGAGCATCTGCGGCAGGAAAGCGCGCGATGACTTCTTCGAGTTCACCCGGAATAAGCCTTAAGAGTGAAGGTATTTCATATATAGCAGGTTCGGATGTTCCCGCTGTCATCATTAACGTTCAGCGTGGAGGCCCCGGACTCGGAAGTATTCAGCCTTCACAGGCAGATTATTGGCAGGCAACCAAGGCAACAGGCCACGGAGATTTTCAGCTTATAGTGCTTGCTCCTTCGACAGTACAGGAAATGGCTGATTTTGTCGGTCAGGCATTTGACCTTGGTGACAAATACAGAATGCCGGTTATGATCCTTTCGGACGGTATGCTCGGTCAGATGATGGAGCCTGTATCGTTCCCCGAAAAAGGTGATCCCGTTATTCCCGAAAGACCTTGGGCAGCATGCGGTCACGGTGGAAAGCGTCCTCATAATATTGTTAATTCGCTTTACATTGAAGCTAAGGATCTTGAAAAGACGGTTGTTGAAAGATTTAAGAAATATGACATCATCAAGAAGGAAGAGCAGAGAGCAGAGTCTTACCTTACAGATGATGCAGAAATAGTTGTTGTTGCATACGGTGCTTCGTCACGTGTAGCGAGAAGTGCGGTTAATTCGGCTCGTGCGGCAGGCATTAAGGTTGGACTTATCAGACCGATCACTCTTTGGCCTTTCCCTACAGACGCAATTGAAGCTACAGTTTCTACAGCTAAGAAATATCTTACCGTTGAAATGAGCATGGGTCAGATGGTAGATGACGTTAAACTTGTTATTAACGGACGTGCACCTGTTTCGTTCTTTGGAAGAACAGGCGGCGTTATCCCCACACCCGGTGAAATACTTGAAGAGATCAAGAAACTTAATGATTGACAGAATTTTAATGACTTTAGAATGAGAACTGATATGTGTTTTCATACACATGTTTAGAGGAGGCAAAGAAATGGCTATAGTATTTGAAAAACCTCATGCGCTTACCGATATTCCTTTCCATTATTGCCCCGGTTGCACTCACGGTATCGTTCATCGTCTTGTTGCGGAAGCAATTGATGAACTTGGCTGTGAAGGCAGAGCAGTCGGTGTTGCATCTGTTGGATGTTCGGTATTCAGCTATAATTATTTTAATTGTGATATGGTACAGGCACCCCATGGTCGTGCTCCGGCAGTAGCAACAGGAATTAAGAGAGCACAGCCCGATAATGTTGTATTTACATATCAGGGCGATGGTGACCTTGCAGCGATCGGTACTTGTGAGACCGTTCATGCCGCAACACGTGGTGAGAATATTACCGTTATTTTCATCAACAATGCTATTTACGGTATGACAGGCGGACAGATGGCTCCCACATCGCTTCCCGGACAGATAACACAGACAACTCCTTACGGACGTGATGTTAAGGTTGCCGGTTATCCCATAAGAATGTGCGAGATGCTTTCTACTCTTGACGGAGTTGCGCTTGCGCAGAGAGTTACGGTTGACAATGTAAAGCATGTAAATGAAGCTAAAAAGGCTATCAAGAAGGCTTTTGAGAATCAGATAAACGGTCTTGGATATTCTATAGTTGAAGTTGTTTCAACATGTCCCACAAACTGGGGTATGTCACCCAAGGCTGCTGTTGAATGGCTTGAAAACAACATGCTTCCTTACTATCCTCTCGGTGTATATAAGGATAAAGGAGGTGAGAACTAATGGATAAGACAATGAATGTACTTCTTGCCGGTTTCGGTGGACAGGGTATTCTGTTTGCAGGTAAAGTAATGGCTTATTCGGGACTCGTTGACGGGGCCGAGATCAGCTGGCTTCCTTCATACGGCCCTGAAATGCGTGGCGGTACATGTAACTGCAGCGTTGTTATCAGTAAAGATGCTATTGGATCACCTCTTGTTGTTAATCCTGATGTTCTTGTTGCAATGAATAAACCTTCACTTCTCAAGTTTATGGATAAAGTAGTTAGCGGCGGAACAATAATTGTTGACAGTTCAACGGTAGATGTTAAAGTTGAAAGAACCGATGTGACTGTTTATTACGTGCCCGCAACTGTTCTTGCAGATGAAAACGGTATTAAAGGACTTGCAAATATGATTCTTGTAGGAAAACTCTTTAAAGAAACCGGTTTTGTATCTCAGGAATCTCTCGATCAGGGCCTTTTGAAGTGTATTCCGCCTAAGAAAGCGGCAATGATCGAATCCAACAAGAAAGCACTTTCCATAGGTGCACAGCAGTGATCGGAAAAATTGAGTGACTTTTTTATACGGCTCCGGATGTTTCGGAGCTGTATTTTTTTGAGTATAAACATAGTAATATCTGACTACACTTTTTTAAATAAATGTTTATAATGATACATAGGATGATTCGTGCGATCCCGACTCGTATGCTTTATCTTTAATTCTTTTTGTCTTTTCATCAGTTTCATATTAATTAGAATTGATGGATTTTTTGTTCCGTTTATATTTTTTGTTTTTTTATACCGTGGACTTTCAGTGCTTACTGTTTGGTATAATTTTGGGTAAACAAGGAAGCTTTTGCCGGCTTATGAACAGGAGGAGTGTATGACATTTTGTATAAATATCGGCGGTGCCGTATGCAGTATCATTGTTGAAGAAAAGGCATTTGAAGGAGTTAAACGTATAGCGGATACTCTTGCCGAAGATGTTAAATGTGTATGTGGCGTTAAGCCCCATTGTATAACAGGGTATCCCGAAAAACTTTCGGGGTATACGATCGTCGCGGCTACTGTCGATAGCAGTCCTTTCCTTGACAGTATTGAGAGCAGGATAAATCTGGATGCGCTCAGAGGAAAAAGAGAGTGCTACGGTTATTTTTTCCTTGACGCAAAAGATATCTCCGCAGGAGAGGGCAAAGTACTCGTGATCGCCGGATCCGATAAGAGAGGAACAATATACGGCCTTTTAAATATATCGGAAAAATGCGGCGTATCTCCTTTTATTTATTGGGGAGATGTTAAGCCCGAACATAAAGATGATGTTGTAATAGAGATAACGGACGGTTTTATCTCGAAAGAGCCTTCGGTTGAATACAGAGGTCTGTTTATTAATGATGAATTGCCTGCATTCGGTAATTGGGCGATAGAGAAGTTCGGAGGTGCCAATTCTGCTGCGTACGATGAAGTGTTTAAGCTTATACTCAGGCTTAAGGGCAATTATATGTGGCCCGCTATGTGGTTTGAAGTATTTTCAGAGGACGGGCCCGGAACAAAGAATGCCGAACTTGCCGATATATACGGTATTGTTATGGGTACATCGCATCATGAACCGCTTTGCCGTGCCGGTGCGGAATGGCAGAGAATATACAAGCAATACGGGGATGACAATACATGGAGTTTTGTTAAGAACGGCGAGGCTATCAGCAATTTCTGGAAAGACGGTTTGATCAGAAATCGTGAATTTGAAAACATAATCACGATCGGAATGAGAGGAGAAGACGACTCTCTCCTTCTAGGTGAGGATGCGACTCTCGAAGATAATATAAATGTTTTGAAAACAGCTATTATCGAACAGTACAGGCTTCTCAAAGAGAATGTTTCGCCGGATCTTAAAGAGATCAACAGAATGCTTGCCATTTATAAGGAGGTTGAGGATTTCTATTACGGCGACGAAAATACTCAGGGTCTCAAGGATTGGGATCAGCTCGAAGATGTTATTTTCCTTCTTTCCGATGATAATTTCGCCAACACAAGAGGACTTCCCACTCCGGAAGACAGAAATCACAAGGGTGGTTTCGGAATGTATTACCATTTTGATTATCATGGAGCTCCCATCAGCTACGAATGTGTTAACTGCACCATTCTTCCCAAGGTTTGGGATCAGATGACGCTTGCTTATGATTCGGGTGTAAGAAAGCTTTGGATAGTCAATGTCGGTGATATTAAATTTAACGAACTGCCTCTTTCGTATTTTATGGATCTTGCATATGATTACGAAAAATGGTCGGTTCCCAACCTTACCGATAAATATTTGAAGGAATTTGTGTATAAAAACTTCGGGGAAAGTGTATCCGATGGTAAAAAGCAGGAAATCATAGAATTTGTGGAGCTTTTTACAAGAATGAATTCATGCGTTCACCCCGAGACTCTTCATGCGGATTCATTTGCGCCTGAAGCATTTAATGAGACGAAGAGAATGATAAGTGTTGCACGCGAGATCATCAGTCTCGGCAATTCTGTAAGGGAAAGCATTGAAAAAGATGCAAAGATCGCTTTTGAGAGCCTGTTTTACTACCAGGGAATGGTTTCTGCTTATTCGATGCTGGCAGGTCTGTATTCGGGAATGAACAGATTCCTTGCCGGAAGAGGAGCACTCAGAGCTAACGATTATATTCCCATGATCGAAGAGATGATAGATAAAGATAAGGCTCTTGTTAAGGAATTTCATTCATTTTTGAACGGGAAGTGGAATTATATGCTTGCGTCGGCTCATACCGGTTTTAATAATTGGAATGATGATATTTGGAATTATCCGACAAGCACCAAGGTGTATCCGCTTGACAGGAAGGCTGTACTGTTCAGTTTTGAAGACAGCTCTGTCTTTCATACCGGCTCGATGTGGACCGATTCGAAAAAACTTGAATCATATGTTCTTGCCGACTCCAACCTTGAGGAAACAAGTTTGTTTATAGACCTTAAGGCACCTTATGATTTTGATTATAAGATAGTATGTGAAGACAAAAATATTTCGCTTAGTACCACATCCGGCCATTTTAACAGTGCGCTTAAGAACTGTCTTGAAGTAAAGATAAGCGCAGACCGAAACAAGATCAAGGAAAAAGGATATGCCGACATAAGCGTTGAGCTTGATTTTGCGGAGAAAGTATCACCCTGCGACAATACCGTTATTAAAGATAAAGTTCGTGTATATTACGGACCTTTTGAATCGGGTAGTGAACTGTTTATACATAAGAGCTCGTCGGGAATGATAGTTATTCCCGCAGGAGATTATGCTTCGGCCGGTGAATCGGAGGATGGAAGTTTTATTCTTGTAAACGGTCTCGGAGTAGTGCATAATGCAGTTAAAGCAGTTCCTTTTGACAAGAGTTATTACGGTCTTGAAAAGAAACCATACCTTGAGTATCTCTTTGATATTGATATGTCCGGAGAATACAAACTTGATTTCTATACACTCGGACGTAACCCTGTGGTTATGGGAGACGAGATGAGGTTTGAGATCAGTGTCAACGATGGTGCTACGGTAACTGTGACACCGTGTGATAAGTCTTATAAAACACATTTTACCAACAGCCTTTGGAGCAGGAATGTAATGACAGGGATCAATGTTGCTTCGACCGGGGTAAATCTTCAAAAAGGAACATGCTCATTAAAGGTTTTTGCGGGTGATCAGAATATCGCAATAGAAAAGATCGTAGTTTATCCGGCTGCGTTCAAGGTTCCCTTCAGTCGTTTAGGCCCTTGCTTTAAAGGAGAATTCAATGAAAGATAAGGTTTTAAAGTTCTTTAAAGAAATCTGTGATATGCCTCACGGTTCCGGTAATTGTACACTTGCGGGAGATTACCTTATGAGATTTGCCGAGGAAAGGGGACTTGAGGCGATACGTGACAGGAAAGGCAATGTACTGATCAAAGCGCCTGCCGTTAAAAGGGAAAACGAACATGGCAGTACAGTTATACTTCAGGGACATCAGGACATGGTGTGCGTAAAAGAAGATAACTGCACGATCGATATGGCCCGCGATCCTCTTGAACTTATTATCGAAAACGGCATGATCTCGGCAAAAGGGACGTCACTCGGTGCCGATGACGGTATCGGTGAAGCGATGGCACTTGCCGTTCTTGATGATAAAGTCCATTCAAGGCCGGCGATAGAAGCAATATTTACCGTTGATGAAGAGACAGGGATGTCAGGCGCCGCCGAGTTTGATACAAGTATTTTAAAAGGGAAAAAACTCATTAATCTCGACAGTGAAGAAGAAGGAGTTGTTACCTGCTCGTGTGCGGGAGGTGAAAGACTTGATGTATGTATCCCGCTTTCAAAAGAACGTCCGGGGCTTTCATCACCAATACGCACATCTGGTAAAAAAACACAGGAGCAACAAAAAATTGCCTCTGTAAAGATTGAGGTATCGGGACTTGTCGGTGGTCATTCCGGATGTGATATTCATAAGGGAAGGCTTAGCGCTCTCCGCGTTATAACCGATATACTCGGGAAAGTTAAAGGGATATCATATGCAATTGCCGATTTTTGCGGAGGTAAATTTGATAATGTGATCTGCTCAGACGCATATGCTGTCCTTGTTACGGAGAAAAACATTTCTGATAAGCTTGTCGAAGAACTGAAAAAGATCGCAGACAGAGAACGTATCATTTATCAGAAAACGGAAAAGCTCATTTCCATAGATATTATATCCTCGGAAAAAGAATACACTGCCAAGGATATGTTGCTTGGTGCAGAAGAGACGAAAGAATTTCTTTCGGCCATGAGCGTTATACCTCAGGGAGTTACTTTGATGATGAAGGAATGTCAGGGTGCCGTTGATACTTCGATGAATCTTGGAACTGTCAGAATCGACGGCAATTATCTAAAAATGACATTTTCGCTTCGTTCGAGTAACGATGAGAGAAGAAAAGAGCTTGAAAATAAAGTTACAGATGCTCTGGAACGGATAAAAGGCTGCACTTGGAATGTGAGAGATCCTTATCCTGCATGGCAGTTCGTCTCCGTTTCACCGCTCAGGGACGTGCTTTGCAAAGCATATAAAGAACTTTTCGGACAGGAGATGGTAACCGCGGTAACTCACGGTGGTCTTGAATGCGGTTATTTTGCATCTAAAATAGAAGGCTGCGAAATAATATCCATAGGACCGCAAATCGATGACATTCATTCCGTAAAGGAAAAAATAGCCATCGATTCGATAGATCGCACTATGAAATTACTTACCAGAACGCTTGAATTGTTATGATTTATACCTGATCGTATACCGACAGACTGTTGAGTCCCTTGTATTCAGACGGTGTACAGTGTTTCATGTTTTTGAATACTCTGTTAAAGGTAGAAAGAGAGTTGAAACCCGACTGCATCGCAACTTCGGTTATGGATATATCCGGAGTTATAAGAAGCTTTTCGGCATGTTCGATCCTTTTCTGTGTAAGGTATTCATAATAGGAAACATTGGTAAACTGCTTAAAAAGACGGGCAAAATGGAAACGTGAAAAACCTGCTATATCTGCAAGCTGCTCAACTGTTACGTCTTCGGTGCAATGCTCGTTGATAAAGTTACATACGCGTAAAAATTTTTCAACATATTCATGCTGTTTGTTTGATTTTACATTTCCGAATTGTCTTTCATTACGTTGCGATTCGCGACCGATATGAACGAAACAATTTATCAGCTGTGAGTATATCCTGGCTTCTCTGAAAGGAAAACGGCTGAAATATTCTTTTTCGATATCAAGTAATATAACAGAAAGCTTTTTGGCAAGTTCGGTTTCAACACCGGCCTCGATCAGTTTATAGGGATGGAAGTTTCGAAGAGCGGAATCCATTCCTTTTAAATTACACATAAGCGCATAATCCATCATTATAATGAGGCGCTCGCCTACCGGTGGAGCGTAAAGAGCATGAAGTTCTCCGGGAGGAATAAGAAGAACATCACCTTCATTGATCGTAAATTTTATGCCGCCAATCTCGATGTAATAACAATTATGGATCGGCATGATTATCTCCATGGCGTTGTGCCAGTGAATGGGGTAGTTTTCGTTGACATCATTATGATAAACACGCACTCCGTTCATACCTTCGTACGAAACGGTTTCTACTATACCGTTTAGAATCTCAATCATGAAATATTGATCCTCCTTACTAAATCGTAATAAGAGCATCTATTGTTACAAAATTCAATTAGATGAATAAATTAAAAGAAACAGTTAGATACTCAAAAATTGCGAATAAATGAATTGGACAAATAAACCAAAAATTCATTGTTATTTTATGTAATAAATGTAAAAAACATCCCTTTTTGTGATGAAACAAATGAATTATAGCATGTGGTAAGCAATATGTAAAGAGGAAAAAAGCAAAATTTGACTAGTTGAATATGTACATGTGGGCAATAATAGCAATATATGATAATCATTTGAACCAAAAGTGAATAGTATGATCGTAGCCAAATTATTATACTCATGAATGAAATAAAACGAAGAGGTATGTTATGAGTTACGAGTATGCTTGGCTTGATTACAAAAACAAAGCCGCCACAGGAACGGGGGATTTCCTTAAAAGTCTTTCTGTCAGTGGTTTAAAAGTATCCTCAGAAGCTGAAAAACGTATACTTTCTTCCGCAGTCGATGAAGTTATTCTGGCTTCTAAAACCATTAACGGCAGGGAGCCGGATATAATTTTTGACAGTTTTGTTTCGGCAGACGGTATAAATATTGTTTTTGATAAGTCTGTAATTGAAAAGACAGGAACGTATTCTGTAAGTGTCAGCGGCAAAGCCGTTACGCTCAAGTCGGGAAGCGCGTGCGGCATACTCTATGGAGTGTTCAGAGTGCTTACACTTATCAGGACCGGAAAGATCAATGAAACAGAAAGATTGACCGAAGTACCTGCGTCATCTGTCAGGATGCTGAATCACTGGGATAACCCTGACGGGTCGATCGAAAGGGGTTATTCGGGTAAATCCTTCTTTTTTAAAAATGATCATCTTTATGTTGATGACAGAACCAGAGAATATGCAAGACTTGTCTCATCGGTCGGCATTAACTGTGTTGCCATTAATAATGTCAACGTCAACAACATTGCAACCGGCCTAATTTCGGGATATGACAGAAGAGAACTTGTTGAAATTGCGAAAATTTTTGGGGACTATGGTATCAAACTGTTTGTCAGTCTGAATTTTGCATCACCTCTTTCGCTCGGTGAAACAGACACGGCAGATCCTCTTGATGAGAGTGTTGCGAACTGGTGGAAAAAAACAGCTGAAACTCTGTACAGCGACATACCGGAACTTGGCGGATTTTTGGTTAAAGCCGATTCGGAAGGCAGGCCCGGCCCTTTCTCTTACGGAAGGACTCACGCGGACGGTGCCAATATGCTTGCGAGAGCTGTCAGACCTTTCGGGGGTCTCCTTATATGGCGCTGCTTCGTATACAATTGTCAGCAGGATTGGCGTGATCATAAGACAGACCGCGCAAGAGCTTGCTATGATAACTTTATCGGTCTTGACGGACAATTTGACGATAACGTAATACTTCAGATTAAGAACGGACCTATGGATTTCCAGGTCAGAGAGCCTGTATCACCTCTCTTCGGAGGACTGAAAAAGACTAATATGATGGTCGAATTTCAGATTGCTCAGGAGTACACGGGGCAGCAGAGAGATGTCTGCTACCTTTTACCGATGTTTAAACAGGTCCTTGATTTTAAAACGTACAACGGCGAAGATGACGGAATCGTTCGTGACATCGTTACGGGTAAAGGAAACGGTGTAAACTGTGGTATGGTAGCTGTATCGAATACCGGTGACGATCCGAACTGGACGGGACATGATCTTGCGGGTGCAAACCTTTACGGGTTCGGCAGAATCTCGTTTGATCCTTTACTTAGTCCCGAAGATATAGCGGATGAGTGGGCAAGAGTTACTTTCGGCAACGACGACGAAACAGCCGAAAAGATAGTTTCTATGTTGATGATGTCATGGCCCGCATACGAAAAATATACATCCCCGCTTGGAATCGGCTGGATGATCAGTCCGGGACATCATTACGGACCTGACATAGAAGGGTATGAATTTTCACCCTGGGGTACATATCACCGCTCCGACAGGAACGGACTGGGTGTTGAAAGAGGCAGTACGGGTACGGATTATATCAGTCAGTATAATGAGCCTGTAAGAAGTCTCTATGAGAATCTTGAAACCTGTCCGGATGAACTTGTTTTGTTCTTCCACAGACTTCCCTATGATTATGTTCTTAAGTCGGGGAAAACAGTAATTGAGCATATTTATGACTCGCATTTCGAGGGTGTTGAGGATGTGGAGGATATGATCGACATCTGGAAGTCACTCGAGAAAAAGATTGATCCTTTGAGGTTCGGGCGTGTTATG
>JAILKT010000051.1 GCA_024693545.1 Lachnospiraceae bacterium | reverse complement strand
ATTTCAACAATATCAGAAATTTCGCATTTCAAGGCAATACAGATTTTCGCAAGGGTTTCCAGTGTAACAGATTCGCCCTTGCCCATTTTTGTAATGACGTTCGATGACAGTGAAGATGCCTGTTGAAGATCCTTTTTCATCATATGTTTGTCAATCAACAGCTTCCATAGTCCGTCATAATTAATACGATATACTTTTTCCATGGTTTTATCTCCTACCGTCTTCTTTTGATCTTCTTTTTTTATGAAAAAATACCACAAAATCACTCAAAAGTCAATGCGATTTGCTTGAAAGTCATATTTATTCGCTCAAAAGTCATATTTCTTCCGCGCGCTCGCAATCGGGACTTTATCGTGGTAAAGTAGTAGCAGAATATATTTAAAATATTGAAAACTACGTAAAAACCCTGTATACTCTAAAAGGTATGGCTTTGTGAACCATAAGACATGCGTTTCTCCGAATCCGGCATCCGGGTTTGAGGGGAAGGATCAGTCCCGGAAGTGACGGTGACAAAAACAGAGGAGGATAATGTAATGAGTAAAGAAACGCAAGAGATAGTGGCTTTTGTCATTTACCTCGCGGTAGTGCTTACTGTAGGAATTGTATTTTTCCTTAAGAGCAGAAAATCAATGGGGGGAGAAAAAGAGTATTTCCTTGGAGGCCGTAAGCTTAACGGTTGGGTAGCAGCTTTGTCGGCAGGAGCTTCGGATATGAGCGCCTGGGTACTTATGGGACTTCCCGGATCGATCTACCTTTACGGTATGGGTCAGGTTTGGATTTCGATCGGTCTTTTCATCGGAACGATCCTTGCCTGGATCTTTGTGGCACCGAGACTTAGAAGATTCTCAATCGAATCGAATGACTCGATCACGATACCGCAGTATCTTACAAACAGATTTAAATCAAAGAGCCGTCTTTTGCTCATTGTTTGTGCGATAATTTTCCTTGTGGCTTATTGTATATATGCGGCATCAAGTATTGTTGCCTGCGGAGATCTGTTTAATACTGTTTTCGGATTTGATAAGACATGGGCAATGATCGGAGCA
The DNA here is from genome assembly GCA_024693545.1 of Lachnospiraceae bacterium. Taxonomy (GTDB): domain Bacteria; phylum Bacillota; class Clostridia; order Lachnospirales; family Lachnospiraceae; genus RUG11977. The sequence goes on along the minus strand of JAILKT010000051.1, from coordinate 3,585 downwards.
ACAGTGATCATTCTGTTATATACATTCCTTGGCGGATTCAATGCTGTATGCTGGACCGACTTTATTCAGGGAATGCTTATGCTTTTGGCACTTATGACTGTGCCGATCATAGCAGCTATGGCTATGGGCGCATCCGATTTCGCGCCGATGGCTGAAGTTGTTACGGGAGATCATTATTACAACTTCCTTTCGAGCGGAAAATTTGATTGGAAGAGTATCTCCGATATCCTTTCGGGACTCGGTTGGGGTCTCGGATATTTCGGTATGCCTCATATCCTTATAAGATATATGTCAATCCGTTCCGAAAAGGAAATGAGGAAATCCAGAGTGATCGGTATTTGCTGGACAGGACTCATCTTACTTATGGCTTCCGTAGTTGCACTTGTTGCTCATGAATACCTCGGAAGTTCGCTTACAGAGGGTTCACAGAGTCTCGTGTTTATACATATGGTACGAAATCTTATGCCCGCATTTATCGGTGGTATCCTTCTTTCGGCGATCCTTGCGGCTTCGATGAGTACAGCAGATTCGCAACTTCTCACATCGGCATCGGCGTTTTCGGCTGATGTTTATAAGCCTATATTCCGTAAGAACGCGGGTAATAAAGAGATGCTTATCGTCGGAAGAGTTGTGGTTGCGATCATTTCGATTGTTGCTCTTCTGATCGCTACAAGCCCTTCCTGTGAAGGTATCATGGCACTCGTTTCCAATGCATGGGGAGCTTTCGGATCCGCTTTCGGTCCTACGATCCTCCTTTCGCTTTATTGGAAGCGTTTTACATACAAGGGCGCACTTGCGGGAATCGTTGCGGGATTTACGGTTGATCTTGTTTGGCTTTTCGTACTTCCTCAGACCGGAATCTATGAGATCATTCCCGGATTTATTGCAGGTCTTATCTTTGCAGTGGTAGTTACGCTGATTGACAAGAAACCTTCGACAGAAGTAGAAGCACTCTTTGATAACGCTTGTGTTAAGAGAGAGAATTGATCATAAATTATGAATAACAAAGCTCGTGACCGCGCAGACAGGCGCAAAAAGAAGAATATGACTCCGTTTTGGGTCGCTTTATGCACTCTTCTTGTCCTTGGTGCGGTGGTCACGGGCTTTCTTTATGCAGGTGACCTGATCGGAGAGGTCGATTCGGAAGTAAAAGCCCAAAAAGAGATCGAGGAGCCTGAAGTGAAGAGCGATATCCCTTCATATGACAGTGAATTGTTTTTCGGTGTAAGTCCCGATGTGGGAATAATAGATTCATTGTTTTTATGCAGGCTCGACTCGCAAAAAGGAACGCTCAGATTTGATCTTATAGATCCGGGCATGAGTTTTTCGATGTCCGGAAGTCTGTACAGCGAGCTTAGCATGATCAATATCCGAATACCGCAGACCGGCAGATTCGGGGGACTGCTCGGATATTGTACGGGCGAAGGCGCTTATGATGCCGGACGAAAGATAGCTGCGGAAATGCTCGGACAAGATATAGGACATTACACTTCTTTTGACAGCAGAGTTCTTGCGGAGTATATATCGGTATCGGGAAAAGAGGGTGAACGTTCACTGTCGCTCAAAATTGATACTACCGATGCGAAAAGCCCGAAATACGGTACGTCCGGAACGATGATGGGCTTTATAAAAGAATTGTTTGGAAAGGCGATCGAATCCGACAGGACGATCGATGAGAGACTGGTGTACCTTGAGGCACTCGATGCACTGGAAAACAGTGATATAACCGTGGAAACTGTTCCTGTAAAGAAGCATAACGAAACGATGGAGCTTGATACACAGGGCTGGCGTAAAATATCAAATGTTAAGTGATGAAAAAAGGCGGTTGGAATGATTAAAGACAGAAAAAAACTACTACTTTTGGCCAAGGTTGCTGCTCTTCTTGTTGCGGCGGTCATAGTTTTTTGGGCGGGGAAAGAAGTAGGCGCGGCAACAGCGGAGCCCGGAAGTCAATCGGATCCTCTTGTTACGCTCAGCTATCTTGAGAAGAGGCTCAAAGAAGGTGATATGTACGGCAAGTCGGGAGGAGGGATGTCTTTTACGGAAGTATCTCTTACGTCCGGAGAAAAACTTACTCTGGATGACGGAGCTGAGCTGGTTGTAATAAGGGGCAACGGTTCTGTTTTCGGACAGGGGCTCATAAACATTACAAGCGGAGAACTTTTTAAAGAGGGCACAAGTATAGTTTTATATTCCGATTTCCTTGCGGCAGGAACAGGATGTGGGATAAAGGCATCCGGAACCGTGAAAACCTATGTGAAAGGCGGTTACACGAAAAATTAGCAGCAATTTTCACATCAATTTGTATGTGCATATTTCACAAAAAGACCTGCTCAATTTTGTGAAAATAGTACATGGTGAGGAGAGAACACATAGTGTATCATTAACTAAGATGTGTCCAAACGTCAGCGCATTTATTGTGCGAACCTAATTTAAGGAGGAAGTAATATCATGGCAAGTTTGTCATTAAAGAACATCCAGAAGGTTTATCCTAACGGATTCGTTGCTGTTAAGGATTTCAACCTTGAGATTGAGGACAAGGAATTTATCATTTTCGTAGGCCCTTCGGGTTGCGGAAAGTCAACTACACTTCGTATGATCGCAGGTCTTGAGGGGATCACCCAGGGTGAGCTTTGGATCGGCGATAAGATGATGAACGATGTAGAGCCTAAGGACAGAGATATCGCAATGGTATTCCAGAACTACGCTCTTTATCCTCATATGTCGGTATATGATAACATGGCATTTGGTCTTAAGCTTCGTAAGACCCCTAAGGCAGAGATTGAAAAGCTCGTGCATGAGGCAGCTAAGATCCTCGGTATCGAGAACCTTCTCGATCGTAAGCCCAAGGCTCTTTCCGGTGGACAGAGACAGCGTGTTGCCATGGGTCGTGCAATCGTTCGTAATCCTAAGGTATTCCTTATGGATGAGCCTCTTTCAAACCTTGATGCCAAGCTTCGTGTACAGATGCGTATCGAGATTTCAAAGCTTCATCAGAGACTTGAAACAACCATCATCTACGTTACACATGACCAGACAGAGGCTATGACACTCGGTACCCGTATCGTTGTTATGAAGGACGGTGTTATCCAGCAGGTTGATACACCTCAGAACCTTTATGATTCGCCTCAGAACCTCTTCGTTGCAGGTTTCATGGGTTCACCTCAGATGAACTTTATCGACTGCGAAGTTGGTCCCGAAGGAAAGACTCTTTCATTCGGCTCGAACACCATCCAGGTTCCCGAACTCAAGGCAAAGAAGCTTGCTGACGCCGGATATCCCGGCAAGACAGTTGTTCTTGGTATCCGTCCTGAGGATGTTAAGGATGAAGAGATGTTCATCAGCAACTCACAGGGCAGCACTATCGAGGTTATGGTTCGTGTATACGAGCTCCTCGGTGCAGAAGTATTCCTTTATCTTGATGTTGACCAGTTCGAGATCACAGCACGTGTTAATCCTCGTACAACAGCAAGACCCGGCGACAGCATCAAAGTTGCATTCGATCTTACAAAGATCCATATCTTTGATAAAGAGACCGAGCAGGTTATCACTCACTAAGAGTAACAATCAGATTCCCCTGTATGG
>JAILKT010000124.1 GCA_024693545.1 Lachnospiraceae bacterium | reverse complement strand
ATAAAAATACTTGACAAATTTCGCAATTATGGTACACTATGTGTGTGTTTACTTAACAGGTATACAATTTTGTGAATTTTAGGAGGAATACAGATGAACAAGAAAGAGCTCCAAAGACAAGAAAGCAACAAACGAATCGTTGATGCGGCATTGATCGAGTTCTCGAAGAATAATTATCAGGTCGCTACCCTTACCGATATAGCGATCAGGGCAGATGTTTCAAAAGGTCTTGTTACGCTCAGGTTTGGAAGTAAAGCGGGTCTTTTCATGGATCTCATAAAGATGGTCTGTGAAAAAGAACTTGTTTTTGAAGAAAAAACGATAAAGAATTTTAATGAAGCAATTCTTGAGGTTGTTGCATACAGCAAGTATCTTGCGAAAGAAAAGCCTATTGTTGCGAAGTTCCTTTACAGATTCCTCGACTCTATAGAGTTCATCCCCGAAGACAGTCGCCAGATCATGAAAGAGCATGTCATGACTCACGGGGCAATGAAGTATTTCAATTCAGAAGCCAAAGCAGGAAGGATAAACAGTCATTTTGATGCTTACGGAGCCCTTTGCCTCTTCATGACGAATTGTTTAAGCCTTTCGATCTCAACTGTCAATGCCGAAGTTGATTTCCTGAATGACAAGGATTATCTCTTTATGCTTCCTCTTATAACGGTTCATAAAAAGAAAAAATAAAGGAAGAAAACAAATAATGTAAGAGCTTATATCATCCCTCTGCTTGCTTTTTGGCAGCAGAGGGTTGTATACTTTTAGGCGTTATTATTTCAAAAAATCCAAATAAAAACATAATGCACGGACTTTCTTTTCGAAAGGAACGATTTCGGATGAACCGCTTTGTGAAAATGCTCAACAGGATATCAATAAAACGCAAGCTCTATATGATGCTTGTGCTTTGCGTGTTCCTTCCGTTATTGATCACCGACTTTCTCTTTGTCACGATAATCATCAGGACCGAGATGAACGAGGACCGGAGGATCATGAACAATGTAGCCGAGTCCGTAAAGTTTACGCTCAGCGATTATTGTGATTCCGCCTATGTTTTCCTTAACAGTTTGGCTTCTGACAGGGCGATTGACCAGTTCGTTTCTTCCGAGTATGGCTCGCCGCTCAGCTTTTACGAAGAGCGTTACCCCCTTGTGAGCAGAACTCCGTTTGCGAACGACCGGTTTACGGCCACCATTTACTCGAACAAAAAGGGAATTGTCAGCGGAGGAAGTTTTCAGGATCTGTCCAAATATACCGACAGCTCATGGTATAAGGAATATATGAGCGTGCCCGGACGTTATGTCCTTCATATCGATTATGACAAGATATATTGGCGCGAGCAAAGGGTTATAAGCGCCGTGAGCGTTTTTGATTTCTTTCACAAGAGCGCGGAGAAGGAGAACAAGCCGCTCATAAAGGTCGATATGAACTACAGTGATATACAGCAGGTGATCGACAACTCGAATTACTCTAACAACGTATATGTGTGCCTGGGCGACAGGATCATCTTCTCAAACGACCAGAAAGGCGGCGTAACTACACCGTTCCTTACGCTGACCGAAGATATAATAGAGAATACGGCGTTCAAAACAGAGTTTACGCTTATGGACAAAACGCTCCTCATATACATTATAGGAAATGAAAACATCATGGCCAAGGCGATAAGCGAAAACGCAAATCTGTTTATAACGCTTATACTCTTCAACCTCATAATCCCCATAACGGTGTACAGACTGTTCGTGAGATCGTTCGTAGATCGACTCAGAAAACTTACCGATTTCATTGAGGGAAACGATGAAAATTCGCTCGGCATGGTCATGGATAACGATAAGGGCGATGAGATAAGCAAGCTGACGACGGCCTATAACAATATGACGGGGAGAATAAACAATCTCATAGATAATGAATATAAAGAAAGGCTCAGACGTCAGGACGTGGATATTGCAAGGCAGCGGGCGGAGCTCCATGCGCTTCACTCACAGATCAATCCCCACTTCCTGTTCAATGCGCTCGAAAGTATCAGAATGCATTCTCTTCTGAAAAAAGAAAACGAGACGGCACGCATGGTCGAGAAACTTGCGATCATTCAGCGTCAGAATGTTGACTGGAATGAAGACAGCATACTGGTTAAGGATGAGGTAAGGTTTGTGGAGGCCTATCTTGAACTTCAAAAATATCGTTTCGGAAACAAGCTTATTTATGAAATATCGGTAGATGAGGAATGTGAGAATAAGCGTTTGCCCAAGATCACCCTTGTTACATTTGTAGAAAACGCCTGTATCCATGGTATGGAAAATAAGACTTCTTCTTGTTATATATTCGTTCGCATTTGCATGGAAGGACCGGAACTCGTTCTGGAGGTTGAAGATACGGGCACCGGAATGCCGGACGACGAGTGTAGAAAACTTCTTTATGATATGGAAAATGTTTCGATGAGTACGATCGAGGACAGAAAGAGCATAGGGATCCTGAATGCGGCGCTCAGACTTAAGATGTTCACCGGAGGCAGGGTGAAATATGAGATAGAAAGTGAACGCGGAGTCGGAACCATAGTTACGATACGTATCCTGCAGGCAGCGGAGGATGACGGCAGAGACAAGGATGCTGCTGCGGCGCAGATGAATGACGACTGAGATAAGGATGACGCAGCACTGCGCCGGAAGGGGGACACCCGTGTCCGAAAGGAGAAAAAATGCTGAATGTTTTGCTTGTAGATGATGAACCTGTTATATTGGAAGGCCTTTCAATGATGATAGATTGGGAACAGGAAGGAATGAAGATCATCGGAACGGCTACGGACGGATTGGAAGCGTTCCGGATGATCAGAGAGCTTTCGCCGGATATCGTCATTACCGATATCAAGATGCCGAGGATGTCCGGTCTTGAGATGCTCGAACGTGTGAGGGAAAGAGGCAATGGGCAGATATGCTTTATCGTTCTGACCGGTTTTGATGATTTTTCCTATATCAGAAGAGCGCTCAAGCTTGAGGCGATAGACTACCTGTTAAAGCCTGTTGAGAAAAAGGAACTTTTGTCAGCCCTGAAGAAAGCGGCGTCGGTGTGCGAAGAGATTGACAGGTCCAAAAAAACGGATAACGATCTTCAGAAGGAGATCCTCTTTCATAATCTGATATCGCTCATAAACGGCAAGAGTGACAATACATCGATAAACAACGTAAAACAATATCTCGGAAAACTCACAGGCGTGAGGTATATTTCGATCGAGCTGGGAGAGAACAGCGAGAAGGTTGTGAATGCTACGGTAGATGAAAAGAGAAATATGCAAAAAAAGATGTATTCGGTCTGTATCGATTATGCGGAAGATGAGTACAGAGTGCTTTTTGACGTTTCGCTCAGAGGCTCGAGCTATGATGTGGGATTCATATACAGTGACGAGCTTTTAAAAGAAGGAGTTACGGAACAGGAATATTTTGCCGGTTTTAGGAAAATGCTTGGGGAACGACTCGGATTTCCCGTGGTTTTCATACCGGGAAGAAAGGTTGACGGGCTCGCCGATATATCGATCTCATGTAAATCGGTGGCGATGGCCGATTCCCTTCGTGAATGGGGAAATTATCGTGATGCTGATGAAGCAAAGCTTGAAAGCTTTATAAACAGCGGCCTTTCCATCGATAAAAAGGACGTGGATGAACTTGTGCGTTCCGTGACGCGTAACAGAAAAGACGAAATAATCAAACAGGCGACCGTTCTTGTAGAGAGCTTTCAGGGTATGGAGAATCGCTTTATATCCATGATCATTGATTACCTGATATTTGAACTGATCGGAACGGCCAGGGAACTGGACAGTCAGATAGATCAGGAAGAAGTGCTTAAATATATCAGTGACTCGGTATATGAAGAAATAGAGCTTAAGAGCGACAGCGAAAACCTGTCAAAGATCCTGGTTGATTATGCCGAATACCTTGACGAACTTCGGTCAAGCAATTCTGCCGGAATCCTCAAAAGCATAGAAGACGATATACGCGAAAACTATAAGGAAAACCTTACCTTAAAGGAACTCGGCACAAAGTATTATATCAACGCATCATATCTCGGACAGCTTTTTAAGGCAAAATACGGAACGTCTTTTAAATCGTTTCTGCACCATATCAGGATTGAGAAAGCAGAAGAACTGCTCATTAATACCGATATGAAAATGTACAGCATAGCTGAAGAGGTCGGTTACAAGGATACCGACTATTTCATCGACCATTTCATTGCTGAAAAGGGCTGTACTCCGAGTAAGTACAGAAAAGAGAAAAACAAAAATAAGGAATCGTGAGTTATAAAACATAACTTTATCAATTGGCGATATAATTAGAATTCTAAAATAATTATTCAGATTTTTCCCCGACTTTTTCAAAAGTTCATCAGGTATTCCTTGATTATGCCTATTGCTAGAATTACTAAAGTAGTTAAAAAACTACAAAATTTTAGAGGAGGCAACTATGAAAAAGTTAGTAGCATTATTACTCGTTCTTTGTATGGCTATGGCTGCTCTTACAGCTTGCGGAAGTTCAGAAGAAAAAGCTGATACAACGGCAACTGCCGAAGCTCCCAAGACAGAGACCACAGCAAAGACAGATGACACGGCAAAGGCTGCTGATACAACAGCACCTACAGCAGACACAACCGCAGATGTAGAGCCTGCACCTGTAGCAGATACACCTGCAGAGATCACAGACTTTACATTCTTTATCACAATGCCCGGTTCAGAGATCAACTCTGATAACGAGATTGCTGATATGATCGCTCAGAAGTATGGCGTAAGAGTTAAGGAAACCTGGCTTACAGGTCAGACCGCTTCTGAAGCAACAGGTACACTCATCGCATCAGGTCAGTACACCGACTTCATCGATTCTGATGAAATGGCTATGCTCGTTGATGCTGAAGCTCTTATTCCTCTTGATGATTATATCGATCAGTATCCTGAGTTCAGAGATACATGGTTCACTCCTGAAGAGTGGGAGAAATTCCGTCAGCCCGATGGACATATCTACTGGATCAATCCTTTCGGAAACACAATGGGCAAGTCCAAGGCTACAACACATAACGACGAAGCATTCTGGATTCAGGTAAGAGTACTTGAGTGGGCAGGATACCCTCAGATCAAGACTATGGATCAGTACTTCGATGTTCTTGAGCGTTATATCGCTGCTAACCCCACAATGGATGACGGAACACCTAACATGGCTTACACAATCCTTTGTGAAGACTGGAGATACTTCTGCCTTGAGAACGCAGGTCAGTTCCTTGCAGGATATCCCAATGATGGTTCTGTAATCGTTAACAAAGAGACCATGACTATCGAAGATTACAACACATCTGCTGATACCAAGGCATATTTCAAGAAGCTCAACGAAGAGTACAACAAGGGCTTTGTTGATCCCGAGAGCTTCACACAGACATACGATGAGTACATTGCTAAGCTTTCAACAGGCCGTGTTCTCGGTATGGTAGATCAGTGGTGGGATTTCGCTTACACAGTAAACGATGTATTCAAGACACAGGGTCTTGACCTTAAGGGCTGCAACTATGTTCCCCTTGGTCTTACAACTGAAGAAGGCATGGTTAACAGATGGCATACATATGATGACACTGTAAACCAGGCATCAGGTATCGCGATCACAACATCATGTGCTGATCCCGACAAGGCATTCAAGTTCATCGTTGATTGTACAATGGATCAGGAACTCCATGATCTCAGATTCTGGGGCGTTAAGGGCGTTGACTACGAAGTAGATGAGAACGGTCTCTACTATCGTACTCCTGAGCAGAGAGCACAGTGGGCTGATACATCTTATCAGGCATCACATCGTTGCCAGTACAGCTACTTCCCTCAGTGGCATGGAACAAGCAGAGACGGCAAGAATGCTAACAAGCCTGAAGAACAGCCTTCAGAGTTCCAGCAGGATATGGCTCAGCCTCTTGTTGACTGCTTCGCAGCATACGGCGTAGGTAACTATCCCGATATGATCGGTTCGATCCAGGAGACAAACGGACCTTGGTTCCCGATGTACAGCTACTCTAACAACTTCACAACAGAGACACCCGGCGGTCTTGCTTGGACACTTATGGGCGAGACAAAGCATGAGTGGCTTCCTAAGGTGGTTATGGCTTCTGACTTCGAGGCAACCTGGAATGAATACATGGGCGTTTATAACGCATGTAATCCTCAGGACTTCCTTGGCGAGATGCAGGAAATCCTCGACACATTCAAATAATATTTGTTAAACACCCCTTACGAAATAAAACCATGGGAGTGGCGCAGAGTTTCCGATACCGGAAATCCGGTGCCACTCCCAATTTGTTAAAAACGTATTGGATAATGATACAAAAAATAAAGATGCATTTTATGATCGCATCTTCAGAGGAGAAAACTAAATGGCCAAATCGGCAGCAATGGTCAATGCTTCGCGCAAAGATCATAAATTCACCTGGAAAGAGATAAAAAGGCAAAAAGTACTGTTACTCATCGCACTTGCGGTGTTTATTTACGGTATAGTTTTCTATTATCTTCCTCTCTTCGGATGGGCTATGGCATTCATTCAGTATAAGCCCAAGGGAGGGATATTCGGATCCGCATTTATCGGATTTGATAAATTTAAGTTCTTATTTACCAATGAAAGTATAGGGTTCTGGCGTGTTATGCGTAACACGTTCTGCATGGGAGCGATCAACCTTGTTACTTCAACGTTTATGGCGGTATTTTTCGCTATACTCCTTAACGAGATTAAGCCGAATATTATTAAGAAACCCATCCAGACCGTATCATATCTTCCTCATTTCCTTTCGTGGATCGTTGTATGCTGTATTCTTCACAGCGCGCTTTCAAGTACGGGTATCATAAACGATCTTCTTTTGAAATTTGGAATAATTGACCAGGCAATCAACTTCTTTGCCTTCCCCGAATACTTCTGGATCATTGTTGCATTCGCAAATGTATGGAAGGAAACGGGATGGAATGCGATCATCTATCTATCGTCGATAACGGCGATCGATCCGACTCTTTATGAGGCGGCAGCTATAGACGGCGCAGGCAGATGGGCGAAGATTAAATATATCACGTTACCGGGTATCAAGCCCACGTTTATGATCCTGCTTCTCATCAATGTCGGTAATGTTCTGAACGCCGGTTTTGAGGTTCAGTACCTCCTTGGAAACGGCCTTGTAAAGAAGGTTTCCGAGACGATCGACATCTTCGTGCTTAAGTGGGGTATCAGCCAGAACGACTTTTCACTCGGTACGGCGGCAGGTATCTTTAAGAGTGCCATAAGTATACTTCTCATCGTCCTTTGTAACGCATGGGCTAAGCATGCGGGCGAAGAGAGACTGTTCTGATGGGAGGTATGGATAAGATGGAAAATAGCATTAAACATAAAAAACCGATAAACGGTTGGGATATCGCATTTAAGATATTCCTTGCAGTATTTATGGTACTGTTCCTGCTGGTGACGCTCTATCCTGTTATCAATACGATAGCTCTTTCGTTTAATGACGGTACGGATGCCGTAAGAGGCGGGATCTACCTCTGGCCCAGAGTCTTCTCGACAAAGAGTTATGAAACGGTTCTCAAAATGGAGAATCTGATCACCGGATTTAAGATATCTGTTTTCAGAACTGTTTTGGGAACAGTGTCATCGCTCGTGGTAAATGCGCTTCTTGCATTTGTAATCAGCCGAAAAAGATTCCTTTTCTCGTCACAGCTTTCGTTTTTCTATGTGATCACGATGTATGTCAACGGAGGACTCATCCCGACATTCATCCTTTTCAAAAATCTGGGACTTATGAGCAGCTTTTCTGTTTATTGGATCCCCGGACTTGTCAGTGCATGGAACATGTTGGTACTTCGTACATACATGAAAGGCATTTCGGAGTCACTTGAAGAGTCGGCGCAGCTGGACGGAGCCGGTTACTTTACGATTTTTGCCAGGATCATTTCACCGCTTTGCAAACCTGTTTATGCCACTATCGCACTTTTCGTTGCTGTAGGTCAGTGGAATAACTGGTTTGATGCAATGATATATAACAGACTTGATACCGGTCTTACTGTTCTTCAGTATGAGCTGATGAAACTTCTTTCTTCAGTTATGCAGCAGAGCGTTAATGCAGATTCCGCAAAGAATGCGGCAAATACGATCACACCCATTACAGTGCGATCGGCTGCTACAGTTATCACCATGCTACCGATAATCTGCATATATCCTTTTTTACAGAGATATTTCGTAACAGGACTGACTATCGGTGGTGTTAAAGAGTGAGATCTTGCTAATACATTGGGAAATACCCGCGGCAATGCCGCGGGTATTTCTTTTGTGATGTGTGAACGGTTGATCGTTA
>JAILKT010000165.1 GCA_024693545.1 Lachnospiraceae bacterium | reverse complement strand
AAGGAGCTTACGGAACATCTCGACACCGGTTACAACAACCTTACGTGTCTCTTCCTTAACACCAACGATCTCAACTTCATCACCAACGTGAACAACACCACGCTCTACACGGCCTGTAGCAACTGTACCACGACCTGTGATGGAGAATACGTCCTCGACGGGCATAAGGAAAGGCTTATCTGTCTCACGAACGGGATCGGGGAAATACTCATCAACGGTCTTCATGAGTTCAAGGATCTTATCGCCCCACTCGCTGTTGGGATCTTCAAGAGCCTTAAGAGCTGAACCGCGAACGATAGGACAATCATTGAAGCCGTACTCTTCAAGCTGCTCTGTGATTTCCATCTCAACGAGCTCGATAAGCTCATCATCATCAACCATATCGCACTTGTTAAGGAATACAACGATCTTCGGAACACCTACCTGACGAGAAAGGAGGATGTGCTCCTTTGTCTGAGCCATAACACCGTCTGTAGCTGCAACAACGAGGATAGCACCATCCATCTGAGCAGCACCGGTGATCATGTTCTTAACGTAGTCAGCATGGCCGGGGCAGTCAACGTGTGCATAGTGTCTCTTCTCTGTCTCGTACTCAACGTGAGCGGTAGAGATTGTTATACCACGAGCCTTCTCTTCGGGTGCCTTATCGATCTTATCAAAATCTACTACCTGACCAAGTCCAAGTCTTGTAGCAAGAACCTTTGTGATAGCAGCAGTAAGAGTTGTCTTACCATGATCAACGTGACCGATCGTACCAATGTTACAATGGGGTTTCGTTCTTTCAAATTTTGCTTTTGCCATTACTATGAATCCTCCTTAAAAACTCTGCTCTCCTTTGAGCTATCTAATTATTTCCGGCAGCATCTTTGTGCCATATAGAGAAACGGCACGATGCCCGGATTTTTTTCTAGGGCTCAAAACCGCTCATGCACCATATTATATTTCATCATATAAAATAATGCAAGCGCAATTTTTGCTTATAAATCGGCATTTTTCCTTTATCTTGTCTTGTTTGCAAGAACCTTTTCCTGTACGTTCTTAGGTACGGGTTCATATGTTGAGAAGAACATCGAGAAAGCGCCACGACCCTGTGTCTTCGATCTGAGGGTTGTTGTGTATCCGAACATCTCCGAAAGCGGTACATATCCACGGATAAGCTTTGTTCCGTTGATATCTTCCGTTCCTTCGATTCGGCCGCGACGTGAGCTTACATCACCGATAACGTCGCCCATATAATCTTCGGGGACTGTTATCTCAACACGCATTACAGGCTCAAGAAGTACGGGATTAGCCTTCTGCATTGCCTCTTTGAATGCCATCGAACCGGCGATCTTGAATGCCATTTCACTTGAATCGACTTCATGGAATGAACCGTCGTAGCAGTTTGCGTGAATACCGAGAACAGGATATCCTCCGAGGATACCGGACTTCATGGCATCTTCGATACCTGCCGATACAGCGGGAATATATTCCTTCGGGATCGCACCGCCGACAACTGTCGATTCAAATTCATATGTTTTATCGCCGTTAACATCCATAGGCGTAAAAATAACTTTACAGTGACCGTACTGACCACGTCCACCGGACTGTTTTGCATACTTGGAATCAACCTCAACTTCTTTGGTGATACCTTCTTTGTATGCAACCTGGGGAGCACCTACATTTGCTTCAACATGGAATTCACGAAGAAGTCTGTCTACGATGATATCAAGGTGAAGTTCGCCCATGCCGGCAATGATAGTCTGGCCTGTTTCGGTATTTGTTGTAACACGGAATGTGGGATCCTCTTCAGCAAGCTTTGCAAGAGCCTCGCCCATCTTATCCTGACCCGCTTTTGTCTTAGGCTCGATAGCGATATCGATAACGGGTTCGGGGAATTCCATAGCCTCAAGGATTACGGGATGTCTCTCGTCGCAGAGAGTATCACCTGTTGTGGTAAATTTAAGACCTACCGCAGCGGCAATATCACCCGAATAAACCTTTTCGAGTTCCATTCTCTTGTTTGCATGCATCTGAAGAATACGTCCGACACGTTCCTTCTTATCTTTTGAAGCATTAAGTATGTAGGAACCTGTGTTCATTGTTCCGGAATAAACACGGAAGAATGCAAGTTTTCCTACGAAAGGATCTGCCATGATCTTGAATGCAAGTGCAGCGAAAGGCTCTTCATCCGAAGACTTTCTGTGCACCTCATTACCCTCAAGGTCGGTTCCTTTGATATCTTCAACGTCTGTAGGTGCGGGCATATACTCGATGATTCCGTCAAGAAGCTTCTGAACGCCCTTGTTACGGTATGCAGTTCCGCAAAATACAGGAATGATCGTTCCTGCGATCGTTGCCTTGCGAAGTGCTGCCTTAAGAGCTGCGGTATCCGGTTCTGTTCCTTCAAGGTACGTCTCAAGCAGATCATCATCTGTTTCGCAGATCGACTCGATCATCTTTGCTCTGTAATCCGCAGCCTCGTCAGCCATATCAGCGGGGACGTCTTCAACAGAAATGTTGTCACCCTTGTCATCGTTATAAATGTACGCTTTCATCTCAAAAAGATCGATAACACCTTTAAATGTATCTTCCTTTCCGATAGGGAGCTCAAGGGGCACAGGGTTCTTTGAAAGCCTTGTACGGATCATATCTACAACGTTGTAGAAATTGGCACCTGCAATGTCCATCTTGTTTACGAAAGCTATACGGGGTACATTGTACTTATCGGCCTGACGCCAAACAGTTTCAGACTGAGGCTCAACGCCGCCCTTTGCGCAGAAAACACCTACCGCACCGTCAAGGACACGCAGCGAACGTTCAACTTCAACTGTGAAATCAACGTGGCCGGGTGTGTCAATGATATTAATACGATGCTCAAGTGCGCCTGCCTTAGGTTTTGTAAATTCTTCAAGCGTCCAATGACAGGTTGTTGCGGCTGAAGTAATTGTAATACCCCTTTCCTGTTCCTGCTCCATCCAGTCCATAGTAGCTGTACCTTCATGAGTATCACCGATCTTATAATTAACACCTGTATAGTAAAGTATACGCTCTGTAAGCGTAGTCTTTCCGGCGTCAATATGAGCCATGATACCGATATTTCTTGTCCTCTCCAAAGGATATTCTCTTCCAGCCAAAGGATCTTCCTCCTAATCGTTTTATCGAACGTTTTTCTGCCGTTCGGTTTATTAACATTCAGCCCTCGTGCATAAAAGCATTTAACGCCTATGCCTCAGGCATACTCTTTGTAACATATTTGTGACCGGGACTACTGCCCCGGCCACTAAGTGAAGAGTTACGCTCTTCATAGCCCTGAACATTATAGTTTTTGTAGATAAGCGCTTACCATCTGAAGTGTGCAAACGCCTTGTTTGCCTCTGCCATCTTGTGCATGTCTTCTTTTCTCTTAACAGCAGAGCCTGTATTGTTGGCTGCATCCATGATCTCACCGGCAAGTCTGTCTATCTGTGTCTTCTCGCCTCTCTTACGTGAGAACATTGTCATCCAGCGAAGTGCCAGAGCCTGTCTTCGCTCCGGTCTTACCTCGATAGGTACCTGATATGTGGCACCACCGATCCTGCGTGCTTTTACTTCGAGTGCAGGCATTATGTTATTCATAGCTGCCTCGAAAACTTCCATGGCATCCTTGCCGGTTGTCTGTGCAACCTTATCGAATGCTCCGTATACGATCTTCTGAGCCGTACCCTTTTTGCCGTCAAGCATGATATTGTTGACGAGCCTTGTTACAACCTTGCTGTTGTAGATGGGATCGGCTAAAACATCTCTTTTGGGTGTATGTCCTTTACGTGGCACGTTGCTTCCCTCCTTAACGAATTGCAGCCTAAGCTGCCATTAAATCATCGGTACTCACATTATAAAAGTGTACTACATGCCCGGTTTATCTATCTTATCCTGCGTTATAAGTCTCTCTGACTTTTCTAACGGCAACCGCATGTGAAGATATCATGCCGGATCATAGTTTTTTTATATGAGTAAACTAACTAATTGCTTCTAAATTACTTCTTCTTAGGCATCTTTGCACCGTACTTGGAGCGAGCCTGCTTACGGTTTGCAACACCTGCTGTATCAAGAGTTCCTCTAACGATATGATATCTTGTACCGGGAAGGTCCTTTACTCTGCCGCCCCTTACAAGTACAACGCTATGCTCCTGAAGGTTGTGGCCTTCACCGGGGATATAGCTTGTAACCTCGATACCGTTTGAAAGACGTACTCTGGCAATCTTACGAAGTGCCGAATTAGGCTTCTTGGGTGTAGCGGTTTTAACAGCTGTACAAACGCCACGCTTCTGAGGCGAGTTTGTATCCACCGACTTCTTGTTGAGTGAGTTGAAGCTCTTTAAGAGTGCGGGAGCTGTAGACTTTTTCTCAACAGTCTGTCTGCCTTTTCTTACTAACTGGTTAAATGTAGGCATTAATATTCCTCCTTATAAAATGTGTGTTTGCGGTTGCCACACGCCGGGAATTATGCATGAAAATAATCGCCCATAAGTGCGCACAAAGTGCATTATAAAGCGAGTTACGACACTTGTCAAGTATTTTTGATCCGGTAGTTCCCTAATGTCCCGCCGAAAGAATAAAACACCCGTACATCATGCACAGGTGTTCCTATAAAAGCTGTAACCGGCCGTATTAACATGCAAAGGATTTCCCGAAAAACAATCCGGTTATTTATTTCTGATCTTCTGCAAAAGTTTTTTAAGCCTTCCGACCGATTCTTCCCTCGCCGCTTTCTTTTCTATATTGCGTATTGCCTCATTTATCCTGTTGCTCACGAGAAGTGAAAGCTCCGTCGTTTTCATATTCTTATATTCTTCCCATTCAATGGGTTTTAAGAATCTGATATAAACCGTTGTTCTTTTTATCGAGGGAATATCAAAGGGCTTGTAACTGTCGACAAGCGCTACCGGCACTACAGGGCACTTTGAAAGAGTTGCGCTCTTGAACGCTCCCGGCTTAAAAGGAGCAAGTTTATTGCTGTTCTTACTTCGGTGTCCCTCAGGATATATAACGAAGTTGTCGCCGTCCTTTACTCGCTGCGCAACATGCTGAATAGTTTTAAGAGACGCTCTCACATCGTCACGATCGATATACTCGACGTTCATACAAGAAAGTACTCTCGATAAAAGAGGTACGTTTTCCGTTTCTTTTTTACTGAGTGTACTGAACGGTCTGTCCAGAAGATATATCAGAGACATAGCATCAAACATTCCCTGGTGATTGCTGAACATAAGGAATCCGTTTTCTTTCGGAATATTCTCAAGTCCAAAGCTTTTTATTTCAACGCGACCGGCTCTGATGGCACATGGTATTGCCTTATGAAGAAATGCATATTTCTTCTCTTTACCGAATCCTTTTTTCTTTGAAGTAAGCCACATCAACTTAAAGAAATAATACGGAAGTCTGTAAAAATTCAATATAAACATTAATGCAATCCTTCTCACGACTTCGCCTCCTGGTTTTTGTTCTGCTCCCGCGCGTAACCTACCCTTCGGTTATTTTTCCGATCGACCATATTATATCATCGTGGTCAAACGTTATCAAGAGAATCGGGACCTCCCTTCCCGCGCTCTAAGTGCAGCAGCCCTTCAAATTCTTCTCGTCAAAACGGCCGGGCAGATCACTGCCCGGCCAAACTTTGGTCATCTTATTTTTTTAAGCTTTATGAGCAATTATTTCAAGTCTTTCCGCAATCTGGTTAACCTTATCCATCGAGCCTCTGATATTCACGCCGTTCTGCGAGATAGCCGACGAATTGTCTTTGGCCTGATCGACAAGTCTTGTGAAGATACTGAACTTCTCGGAGAATTCGCCGACCGTCTCATTAACTTTATCGATCGACTCTCTGATCGACTGCTCGTTATCTTCAGCTGTTGCAACAGATTCCTTCGATCCGTCCGAAAGTTCTCTGATATTCTCGGCTACAACCGCAAATGCACGGCCTGCCTCACCGGCTCGTGCCGACTCGATCGACGCATTGAGTGAAAGCAGATTGATCTTGCCCGCTATATCCTTAACGCTTGCGGTCATTGCACCGTAATTCTCAACATTACCGCCAATGGTCTTCATCATACCATTTATGCCTTCGTTCATGCGATTGAGTTCTTCCATGAAGCTGGCCATTTCATTCATCTTATCGTAATTCTCACGTCCGTTGGAAGAGATAAGAGCCACCTCTTTGTTAACGTCATCTATGCTGGTCGCAAGATCCTCTATGATGCTGACAAGTTCCTTCGTCGTAGCCTCGAGTTCGCTGTTAAGATGAGATACTCTCTCTTCTTCACGCCTCATATTCTCCTGAATATACCGACGGCAGTTTTCGGGGACATTGATCCCTCGTGCGATCGATTTAGCCATATCACGACAGCTTTTGTATCCGCATGCATGACAATCGTAATTACGTTCCTGCTCGCTGATCTTTCCGAGGATCCTGTATGCGTCGGCAATTCTTTCTTCGCTGATCGTATCTATTTCCTCTCCGATAGGCTCGTACGATGTAAGGAAATCCTCAAGTCTGAGTTTCTTGTCGAACTCAAGGAACTGGGAATCCTCGCCTTTTCTCGTAAATCCGGCCCTTCTTTCCTCATCGGTCCTGGTCTTAATGTCATGAAGTACGCTCGTCCTCTTGAAAACATCATACTCCTTGCCTACGCCGGGGCCGCTGTTACAACCGAACTCACAATTCAGGACGTCAAAAACAACAGGCTTATAGTTTTCCCTGACGGATGCATAATAATCAAGCTCACCGTATACTTTTCCGGTTCCTTCGGAGTTTATGCACGAAACATCCGGGACATGGAGTCTGAGGTTCTCCTTAAGTCCTCCCGGCATGGGATAGATTGCGCCCACATATCCTGCAGGGCTGTCATAAACGAAATCCTCAGCCGACCCTGTGGAAGGAAGAACAATATGACGTTCCTTTATCCCTTTGAGAAGACGATCAACGGTTACATTGAAGTTGATAACCCCTTTACTTCTTGTAAACTCATCTTTCTTTGCAACACAAGGAGAGATTGCCGCTATCTTGCCGTTAAAACCGGCATATTTTCTCATATAAACAGCAGTACACATCATGGGACTCACAACGGGAGAAAGCGCCGAAATTATATCTCTCCGATAACGAAGAATGTAATTAACGATCGCTGCGCAAGGCTGTGAAACTATCTTCTTTCCGGGATTTTGCTGCAAATATCTGATGTGACCCCAGGTACATACGTCCGCGCCAAAGCTTACGTCATATATAAGCTTAACGCCTTTTTCCCTGAGCCAGTCAAGTGCCTTAAACCACATATCCGGATATGCAACCATGATCGCAGGCGCTACGATCACCGCAAGTTCTTCTCTTCCGGTTTCGAGAAGTTCAAAGAATTCATCGGTATCATCCTTATAATAGCGCGCCTTGTGATTGCACGCTTCAATGCAAGAGCCGCACTTGATGCACCTGGTATCATCGATACTGATGACGATCTTACCTGTGCTGTCCATAGATGCCCTGTTTGCAAGGGGAGACGGACAAACTCGTATGCAGGAATTACAGCCTACACATTTCTCTTCGTCGATATTAATTAAACCCATATTTTTCTCCTGTCCGACCTGTCGGTCAATTATAAACCACAACGTAATTATATAACCCGTCTTTTGTTTTTGTCAAGTAATATGTTGTATTTTGCTTTTTGTGATTTGTTATTTTCCTATTTGTTGAGTAGGTTTCAAATTTTCTATTATTTCACGATGTATATTATACGGATGTTTTTTCACATAATCAAAAATTGAGCCACGGAAGAACTTCCGCGGCTCAACTCATATACTTTCATATTTGTGAAGTTTAATATGTATAGATAACTGTAACGTCTCTGTGACACTGAAGGATCGATGCCGGGATCTTCGGGGTTACGGGACCGCTTATCGATCTCTCCACAATATCTCTCTTGTCATCACCCGAAGCGATCAGAAGGATCTTCTTAGACTGCATGATCGCCCACATACCCATTGTGACAGCTCTGCGCGGCACTGCATCCTCATTCTCAAAGAATCTGGCATTTGCTTTGATCGTCATGGCATCAAGTTTAACTTCATGAGTAGCCTTATAGAAGACATCATCCGGCTCGTTAAATCCGATGTGGCCGTCATGTCCTATACCGAGAAGCTGAATGTCCGTTCCGCCGAGAGATTCGATAAAAGCATCATAGCGGGCACCCTCTGCCGCAAGGTCGGAAGCAAGTCCGTTGGGAACATACGTATTCTTCTTGTCTATATTTATATGATCAAAAAGATTATCATTCATAAAGTAACGGTAGCTCTGATCATTTGACGGATCAAGGCCCGCATATTCATCAAGATTGACTGTTGTTACCTGCGAAAAATCAAGATCCCCCGCTTTGTTCATCCTCACCAGCTCCTTGTATGTTCCTATAGGAGTCGAACCGGTTGCAAGTCCGAGAACCGCTCTGGGTTTCGAAATAACGACAGACGCTATGATCTGCGCCGCTTTTCTGCTGAGTTCGTCGTAATTTTTTGCCTTAATTACCTTCATATGAATAAACCCTCCCATTTATATATATTACTCTTTACCAAACAACGCACTTTATGCCGTTACAATAGAGTTTGCTGCCTGGAGACCGAACTTTTCAACCGCTGCTTCTCTCATCTTGTATTTGAGGATCTTGCCGGCTGCATTCATGGGGAACGAGTCAACAAAATCGACATATCTGGGTATCTTATGCTTTGCCATGTTTTTACGAACGTAATCCTTAAGCTCATCTTCCGTCATGGTTTCGCCTTCTTTAAGGATAACACATGCCATGATCTCTTCGCCGTAATCACGATCGGGAACGCCGATAACCTGTACATCTTCAACCTTCGGGTGAGTATATATAAATTCCTCTATTTCCTTGGGATAGATGTTCTCTCCGCCACGGATGATCATATCCTTGATACGACCTGTGATCTTGTAATATCCTTCGGATGTTCTCCTCGCAAGGTCTCCCGTGTGAAGCCATCCGTTCTCATCGATCGCGGCAGCGGTCGCTTCGGGCATCTTGTAATAGCCCTTCATGATATTGTAACCACGCGCAACGAACTCGCCGTCTTTGTTATCGGGAAGATCCTCTCCCGTTTCGGGATCGACGATCTTGCACTCAACACCGAATATAGGACCTCCGACAGTATTTACGCGTGCTTCGAGCGAATCGGTAGTCTTACTCATCGTACAAGCGGGCGATGCTTCCGTCTGACCGTATGTGATACAGATCTCGGACATATTCATCTTGTCAACGACATCCTGCATTACTTTAATGGGGCAGGGGCTTCCTGCCATAATGCCCGTACGCATATGTGAAAAATCGGTCTTGTCGAAGTTCTCGTGTCCGAGCATTGCTATGAACATTGTGGGAACACCGTGGAATGCGGTGATCTTTTCCCTGTTTATGCAGTCAAGACCTTTTCTCGGCGAAAACGCGGTAATCGGCGACATCGTAGTTCCGTGTGTCATCGATGCGGTCATTGCAAGTACCATGCCGAAGCAATGGAACATGGGAACCTGGATCATCATGCGGTCCGCCGTTGAAAGATCCATACAGTCTCCGATCGCCTTACCGTTATTGACTACATTGTAATGGGTAAGCATAACTCCCTTGGGGAATCCTGTTGTACCCGATGTATACTGCATATTGCAGACATCATTCTTTGTAACGAAACGTCTGCGGAACTCAACTTCCTTCTGTGAAACAGTTTCGGAAAGTTCAAGCGCTTCTTCCCATGTGTAGCATCCGGGCTGCTTTGCTCCCGCTATGATGACATTTTTAAGGAAAGGAAGCTTCTCGCTGTGAAGAGCTCCCGGCTCACAGCTGTCAAGCTCGGGGCAGAGTTCCCTGATGATCTCCACATAATCGATGTCCTTATAGTTCTCGATCATTACGAGGGTCTGTGTATCGGACTGACGAAGCAGGTACTCAATCTCATGTACTCTGTACGCCGTATTAACGGTAACAAGCACGGCTCCTATCTTCGTTGTGGCCCAGAACGTGATATACCACTGAGGCACGTTGGTCGCCCATATGGCAACGTGATCGCCTTTTCTTACGCCCATGGCTATGAGCGTTTTTGCAAAATTATCAACGTCGTTTCTGAATTCAATATATGTTCTTGTGTAATCAACCTCTGTATATCTGAACGCATATTGCTCAGGAAATTCTTTGCACATGCGGTCGAGGACGTCCGGGAACGTCTCGTCGATAAGATGCTCCTTGGGCCATACATACTTTCCGGTATGTGCCTTGTTGTCCTGTAAAAGGTCCTGTCTTTCCTCACGATACTTTGCCATATAATGTGCAAACTGAGGGAAAACAATACCCGCATCCTGAAGGTTGCGTGCCCAGCGCTTTACCCATTCAAGTGAAACATAACCGCTGTAGCCTATCTCTTTGAGTGCTTCGAAAACTGCCGTCAGAGGCATGTCTCCTTCGCCCATGATCTTATACTGAGGCTCTCCGTTTACCATGACCGAATCCTTAACATGGACATGACGGATATAACTGCCTATATTTCTGATCGTTTCTTCGGGACTTTCTCCCATATATCTGTAGGGATGATGAACATCCCAGAGTGCTGCGACTCTCTCGCTGCCGGTCTTGTCAAGCAGTCTCTTGAGTCTCATCGTATCCGAGTAAACTCCGTTCGTCTCCACAAGGAGCGTAACGTTATCATATTCTTCCGCAATTGCCGCAAGTTCTTTAAGAACAGAGACAACATAATCATCATCAACATCGCTCACAGGCTCGGGCCCCTGATCGGCAAGAATCCTCACATAAGGGGTTGAAAGCTTCGACGCAAGCTTAATATAATCTGATACTTCACGGACGGCATTGTCATGCTCCGACTCGATTTTCAAAAAGCACCCTGTATCTAAGCAGGGGATTTCTAGTCGTAGTTCTGCCAGCTTTTTAATTGTTGCTGCTATCTTGTCCTCTTTGAAGGGCTGCGCACTTACGGCTGAAATCTCGTCACCGATGCCTCTGATCTCGATACCGTCGAAGCCAAGGTCTTTAGCCATGGAATAGATATCGGGCCAACTGAAGTCGGGACACGCTATTGTTGAAAAACTAATCTTCACGACACTCATCCTTTCTGAAATATATTCTGACCGGTAACGCTCATGCGTTCTCCGTCAGTCGCCTTTGTCAAGGGTAGGCAGCGTCGCAAACACCCCTCTTGACAAAGTATTGGAATATTATATATTTCAGGGATGATAAAATCAAGAAATTTTTTATTTGTGTTTAACGATCACACCATAATTCTCAGTTTTTCACCCGAGCAAGAGAATATGACATGTTTTCTTATCCCCGCCGGTTCCCCGTCTGTATGAACACAAAGCGGTTCTGCCGTTCTGATCTCGCATGTGCGGCATGTGATCTGCTCTACACCGCGCTTATTGATATGCTTTGCCTTGATAACGGAAGGCATATAGAAAAGGTGTTTAAGCCTCGAAATGTCATGTACGATGCACATGGTCACCTTGCCGTCCGTCGGATCGGCATCGGGTCCCATGGGCATTCCGCCGCCCTCATACCTGGTGTTCATAGCGGAAGCAAATATAAGCTTCTTATATGAAAGCTTTCTTTTCCCGTCTATGATTATCTCCGCTTTTGTGTGGGGGCATTTGAATACGAGAAAGATCCCCGTTATATAGTAAACGAGCCTTCCCTTGCCGATACGATTCAAGAATTTTTTGAGACGTGATACAAGAGCCTTGTGACATATCTGAGCATCATAACCGATGCTGCTGCTTACCGCAAATCGTGCCTCTTTTTCACACGCTTCCTCTGCTCCGGCTTTCACTTCCTGCGAT
>JAILKT010000126.1 GCA_024693545.1 Lachnospiraceae bacterium | reverse complement strand
GTCTTCTCTGCCGGAGCCATCAGAGGTTCTTCGGTCTGCGTATTTTCGTCCGGCATCGCGGCCGGTACGTAGTCTGATGCATGCGCAGTCGTAGAAAGCGTTCTGATCTCAAGTTTTCCGACAGCACATCCGCATCCGTCCTTATCAAAACATTTTATATATACGATCCCGTTTCCGAGGCGGATTCTGATGTTCAGAACCGTCGTCCCGTCATCATTTTGTGACTCATCCGGTAATCCGTACTTTTTTTCTTTTCCTCCCGACAGCACAGTGTAAGTTGCCGCACCTTCCGCAGGAACGATATTGATACCGTAGAGACCTTCTTCAACCTGAAAAGCAAGGCATTTTCCCTCTTCGTCCACCCTGCCCCAAATATATCCCGTAACAGGGTCGGCCCCGAATTTTCGATCGCAGGTGGTATGATAGGTTCCCTTTGTATCATCCTCAGCATCACCGGTCCTGTAGCAAAGTTCTCCGGCAAAGCTTCCCGTAACATTCATAAATGCATCGGGGCCCTGTTCATTGTCATTTGTTTTTTGGGGATTTTTTATCACGAGATGATAGGCGTCGTCGCCGGCATTTATCTCAATACTTTTATAGATATCTTCAGGAAACGGCTGAAGTTCATACGCCGTTTCAACATCTTCGCCGTCTACCCTCAGGCCTGTTTCCGGGCAAGGCTCGAGCAGCGCGGTACCTTCCTCGCCGGGTTCAACAAGCACGATCCCGAAAGCCCTGCTCACAAGGACCTTGCTTGCTCCTCTGATATAGAAAGGGAGCTGAGCAGTTTTCGGTGTTATATCCTTATCTTCCTTTTCCCGGGCAACATTTTCCATATCCTCCTGCATATAAACGCCGGCAGAAACCCTGCCCCACTTGCACGTTATGACAGTATTTTCGTCAAACGGGCCCGCTATCATCGCATATCCCGGATCCGTCTGCTTAGCACCGCGGACAGCATAGGAATACTCTTCACCATCAATATATACATAAAAATCCTCTGCCATAAGGCTGCAGATCTTGACGGAAAGATCACCTTCAAACCCACTGTCAAAGCGGACATTAAACGCTTCCACTCCGTCTTCGCCCTCATTAAAGGGCATAGCTGTATAAGGAGGATTTGTCACCTCCGCAGTGGGGACCGCATCAATATAAAGAATGTTTTCTCCCATAGCGTTACCTCTTTGAAACCGATCCTCTGTACCGGCAAGTGCACATCGTCATATAAGTTATCCGGAAACCTTTTTGCTTTTATCTCTCTTCCCTGAAATATGGTAATCCCAGATGCTCGGGCGGAAGGTTTTCCTTCTTTTTACGAAGCGAAACAACGATCAGAACCGCAAGCGTCACAAGATACGGCAACATTTTGAATATTTCCTGACTCGAACGCGTAAGTCCCGGTATGTAAAGATATGACCAATAAAGCAATCCGAAAAGATATGCGCCCCAGATTGCATTCAGCGGCTTCCATGTTGTGAAAATAACAAGTGCAACGGCGAGCCATCCGAGAGCTTCGATATTGCCGTCGATTATCCATGTTCCGTTAACATAATCCATCGTATAATAGAGACCTCCGAGTCCCGATATCACGGAGCCCACAACGATCGCGCCATACTTGTATTTCGTAACGTTAATACCTGCTGCGTCAGCTGTGGCGGGATTTTCACCGACTGCACGAAGTCCGAGCCCTGCCCGTGTTTTCTTAAGGAACAGGTGCGCAAGAACCGCAATGCCAATGGCCACAAACGTCATCCAGCCATATCCGAATATCGCATAAAGAGGATTTGACGTACTGTCGCCCGTCAGGAAATCAAAATATGCCCTGTAGCAGCTTGAAGCGGCATCGGTAGAGATTTTTCCGACGCCTCCCGCATATTTGCTGAGCATACCGCCGAAGAAATTGGCAATACCGCCGCCCATAATGGTAAGTGTAAGACCCGTAACATTTTGATTCGTTCTGAGAGTAACGGTCAAAAAACCGTAAAGAAGTCCGGCAAGTCCCGATCCCACGATCGTCGCCGTCAGCGACAGGATGACCGAAATGATCCCCGACGGCTCCGCTGCGGCATTTTCATAAAAGAACGATGCCATAAGTCCTGAGATTCCGCCGATGTACATAACTCCGGGAACACCAAGATTTAAGTGTCCGGCTT
The DNA here is from genome assembly GCA_024693545.1 of Lachnospiraceae bacterium. GTDB lineage: Bacteria > Bacillota > Clostridia > Lachnospirales > Lachnospiraceae > RUG11977. Next base: position 3,789 of record JAILKT010000126.1, on the reverse strand, counting down.
TTTCGGTTATGATCTCGCCTACAGCGCCGAGCATGATAACCGTTCCGAATATTACCGCACTATGCATGAGCTGAATTATGTCCGTCATAGTTTAGTCCTTTCCAGTTTCGGGCAGTTCCCCGCCCCGTGATGATGATCGTAAATATTTTCTGTCCGCTTTTACGGGTTTTGGTGACGGCCGCGGATCTTGACACGGTACATCGTAAAGAATTCGCCCGCCAACAGGAAGAAAAGAATAACTCCCGTAATGATCTTGGACACATATGTATTGACATTACACGAAGATGCGATTTCAAGAGCTCCTTGATCAAGGAAACAAAGAAGAATCGCGATCGCGATCATACTGAACGTGTTAAACTTGGCCAGCCATGCAACGATTATGGCGGTAAAGCCTCTTCCTCCGGCTGTTGATGTCGATATCGAATGACTGACACCGGAAACGGCAAGGAATCCCGCAAGTCCGCAAACAGCGCCCGAAAGAATCATTGTTCTTATATATACTTTTTTAACGTTAATGCCGGCATAGCGGGCTGTATTGACCGAATCCCCGACAACACTGATCTCATATCCGTGCTTTGAGTATTTAAGGTAGACAAACATCAGAACAGTAACAATAAGAACGATCAAAACGTTTATGCCGAAATCCTTGTTATACTGTGATGTAAAGAGTCCCGGTATCCATCCTTCGTGACCCTTTGAGTTGATGATACCGACGGTATTGTTTCCTGCTCCCACTTCCCACTGCGATACCATAAAGGAAGTAAGCTGGATCGCTATATAATTCATCATAAGCGTAAAAAGAGTTTCGTTTGTGTTCCAGAAAGCCTTGAACACACCGGGAAGAAGTCCCCACAGTGCTCCTGCGATCAAAGAAACCGTGATCATAACAAGGATCAGAAGTACCGTCGGCATTCCCGTAAAGTATTTCATGCAAAATGCGGTCGCTATACCTCCCACGAGCATCTGTCCTTCGGCACCTATATTCCAAAATTTCATGGCAAATGCAGGTGCAAGACCCACTCCGAGAAGCAGGAGTGTCGATGAATCTCTCAAAAGATTCCATACAAGCCTCGTGCTGCCGAAACTTGCACGTAACATTGTCCCGTAAACCGTGATGGGATTCATCCCTGCAAGAAGAAGGATGAGAATTCCCGATACTATAAGCGATGTCAATACCGCTATCAGTCTGACAAGCCAACGTCTCCCGCGAGACATACCTTCAAATTTAACGACACGCAGAAGCGGCTCTGTGTGTTTTTTATGACTATCGCTCACTTCGTAGGTCTCCTCTCTTCTTATAACTTGTCATCAAAAGACCGATATCTTCCTTTGATGTCGTCCTCGCATCGACTACGCCGGAAACCTGACCTCCGACAAGAACCACTATCCTGTCACACAGTGACATCAGCACATCAAGATCTTCTCCCACGTATATGACTGCCGTTCCTTTCATTTTCTGTTCGGTAAGCAGATTATAGATCACATGCGAAGTATTTATATCAAGTCCCCGAACCGCATATGCAAGCATGAGAACCGACGGTGATGATGCTATTTCGCGCCCCACAAGGACTTTTTGTACATTTCCTCCCGAAAGTCTTCTGACGGGGAAGTTCACTCCCGGAGTCGACACATCAAGTTCATCTTTTATCTTATCGGCGAGCTTTCTCGGCTCATTCCTTTTTACAAATATACCTTTGCTTTCGTCAAATGTTCTGAGCATCATGTTATCGGTCATGCCCATGTCTCCGACAAGTCCCATTCCGAGTCGGTCTTCCGGAACAAATGAGATTGAAATCCCGAGTTTTCGGATCTGTCTCGGATCAAGCCCGTTGAGTTTTATGCTTCCGCCCGATGCGGGATGATATGTAATGGTTCCCGATTCAAGGTTCACAAGACCCGCAACCGTATCAAGCAATTCTTTTTGTCCTGAACCTGCCACACCCGCAATACCCAGGATTTCTCCCGACCTTGCGGTAAACGAAACATCATCAAGTCTCTTAACGCCTTCCCTGTCCACATAAGTCAGGCCCGAAAGCACAAGCCTGTCCTCGGGTTTTACTACATTCGGTCTGTTTATTTCAAGAGAAACAGCCTTGCCAACCATAAGCGATGCAAGCTGAATTGAATCCGTCCGTGACGTTTGAAGTACATCGATAAGCTTACCGCCACGCAGGAGAGCCACTCTGTCCGAAATTTCCATAACTTCAGCCAGCTTATGAGTGATAATGATTATAGATCTGCCGTCGTTCTTCATGTTCCTCATGATGTCAAACAACTTGTCCGTCTCCTGAGGTGTAAGCACTGCCGTAGGCTCGTCAAGTATAAGTATCCTTGCCCCCCGGTAGAGCGCTTTGACTATCTCAACAGTCTGTTTTTCGGAAACAGACATATCGTATATCTTCTTATTGGGGTCGATATCAAAACCGTATCTTGAAGCTATGGAGCGTATACGTTCAGCCGCTTCTTTAATGTTATATTTTCTCCCCGACTCGTTGTAGCCGAGTACGATATTTTCAGCCGCAGTAAAAACATCCACAAGTTTAAAATGCTGGTGGATCATACCGATACCTGCCGAAAATGCATCATTGGGAGATGAGATAACGGTTTCGTTACCATCGATGAAAACCCTGCCTTCGTCAGGGTAATAGATACCTGAAAGAATATTGACAAGTGTGGTCTTGCCACTGCCGTTTTCTCCGAGCAGTGCCAGGATCTCGCCCTTTTTGAGTGTGATGTCAATGTTATCATTGGCTTTAACGGTGCCGAAGCTTTTGGTAATACCTCGCATTTCAACGGCTGCATCCGTGCTCATCAAAAGGCCCTCCTCTCAAAACAAAAATAGCATTTTTAAATATATCACAAAAAGGTTCTCTTGTCACGGACAAGAGAACCTTTTGAACAGTAGTATTATTTCTGTCAGTTAAGCTTTGTGATACCGTCAATATCACATGAGAATGTAGGAGCCGAAATGTATTTTGACTCATCAAAGTATCCGTCAACCACACCGTTAACGGAATCGGGAACATAATCACCGTCCGTATCGATACGGAAGATTTCGGTAACCTTCTGTCCGCCTACCGTAAACTTGTTTGTATCAAATACATGAAGAGTTCCGTTCTTGATCGCTGTCTCAGCCTTTGTAACCTCGTCGGCTGTTCCGGCTGCGCAGGAATCACCAAGCTTTGTTATGCAAACTGCACCCGACTCGTAGCCTTCAGACCAGTCAACATCAATCCTCTCACCCTTGATGAACTGATCGAAGCAATGGCTGTAATATACCGACCAGTCATTTGTTGCAGATGTAAGTGCTGCATGAGGAGCAACAGAAAGCATGTCAATGTTGTAACCTACCGAGTAAACAGGAGTTCCTGCTACGTTAGCTGCTTCACAGGCCTGAGGAGCACCTGTTGTATCAGCGTGCTGTCCGATGATGACCGCACCGTTAGCTATAAGCATTTCAGCGGTTGTCTTCTCGGCAACAAGATCCGACCATGAGCTCGTAAACGAAACATCCATTACAACATCGGGATAAATTGACTGCATTCCAAGGAAGAATGCTGTGTATCCGGAAATAACCTCTGCGAAGGGGAAAGCTCCGACATAACCGGTCTTAACCTTACCTTCGGCGTTAAAGTTATTGTCACTGAGTTTGCCGCCTTCAACAAGTTCTTTGATCTTCATACCTGCAACGACACCGGATACATAACGGCTCTGGTATGTCTGGTTAAATGCGTTTGAAAGGTTTGCAAGGCCCGAGCTCTTAGCTTCATCGCCTGTCATACATACAAA
>JAILKT010000116.1 GCA_024693545.1 Lachnospiraceae bacterium | reverse complement strand
CGAACAGGAAACACTTGATCGGGAACTTTCACCACTCAGAGCAATAAAAGATTCGTATCCCAAAATTCTAATAGCCAATACAGGGCACGAAGATTACGATATTGAAGGCATAAAGATTTTTGATATTACGAGGTGGTTGCTCAATTCGCAAAAATAATGACGAATATAAGTGATGTCCTAAGTTTGTCAACCATACCATAAAACTTTACTCCTTTTACATTACGATATATCCTTTACATCTTGCCTCAATTATCATACATTTATGATACGGAGGAGGCGATTTGTATGCCAGAGAGGAGCAAGAGTATGGAGGGGGACCACAGATGAAGAGTAACGAAATAGGCGTACGCCCTGCCATAACCTATTTGAGCTTTTTCAACAACTTCTTATAGCTCATATCCATTCCGATTGCGCCAAGAGGAGCGGTCACAAGGATGGATAATACAGCGACGGACAACACGATATTACCGCATGTTAATCCCAGCGCAAGCGGAATAGAACCAATTGCCGCCTGCACGGTTGCTTTCGGCAGATAAGCAATTACGCAGTAGATTCGTTCTTTACGATTCAGTTTGGTGCCTATAAGGCACAAAAGGACCCCGATGGAACGGAAAACAAGGGCAATCAGGATCATGACCAGAGCCCTAACTCCTGCATTTGTTGTGTAGCGGATGTCTACGGCTGCACCGACAAGGACAAAGAGCAGGATTTCCGCACCCAGCCATAGTTTGCCGAATTTTCCCGACAGGTCTGTCGAGACTTCTTTCCTCGTTCTCATCTGAATGACGCATGCCATGCTCATGACAGCGATAAGTCCGGAAATCGAAACTATGTCTTCCAACCATGTTTCAATCGAAATAAGCAGAAATGCAGCGCCGAGAACGATAATCACTTTCAGGCTTTGCCGGATAGAATCGTGTTTTTTGTGCGCATATTCGAAGATGGCCGCAAGAATAAATCCGAACCCAATGCCGATGATGATTCCGAGAACAATAGAAATCGGAATGTTTATGAAATCCATTGCGTTTACGGTGCTGCCCTGTGCTATATCGGTAAAGGTGGAGAACAAAACGATAACAAACACATCATCGAGGGATGCGCCGGCAAGGATCAACTGCGGAATTTGCTTATCTGTTCCGTAACCGTCTTCCATAAGAGCGACCATGCGGGGGACAACCACCGCAGGGGATACAGCCGCGAGGACCGCGCCCATTATCGCCGCCTCTATGAGATTAACGGGAAGAAGAAGCGGAGCGAACAGAACAAATGCAGCGATTTCAAAAAGTGCAGGAAGAAATGACATCAAGATTGCAGGACGTCCGACTTTTTTCAAATCAGAAATTTTCAGTGAAAGCCCTGCTTTGATCAGGATGACGATGAGTGCAATATGGCGCAATTCCGATGAAATTCCGAGAATCTTTTCATCGAGGAGATTAAGTGCGAAAGGTCCGATTACGATACCGGTAATCAGCATTCCGATAATTCTTGGGAGTTTTACCTTCCTGCAAATGAAGGCCATGAAAAGACCTACGAGGAAGATGAGTGAGAGCGAAGTCAGCATACATATTACCTCCTAAAACGCAAAAAGCAGATGCTTTCTGCGTGAATTTTGCAGAAGTCATCAGCTCAAATAAGCGGTTTGGGTTTCCCGGGGGAGAACTTCATTCCCTTTTCGGTATCATAGTATACAATTGGAAAAAGGTCAAGTAGCAGAAATTGACTCGGAAACGATCAAAAAAAATACTTTGTAGAATGAAAAGTTAAATTTCGGGTGTTGACATCCGGATTCTTTTACGAAGGTGTCCGCCGGTGAAATGTTCCTTTACTTATGCCGACCGGTACAGCATAATTTAGTTAACTCGGTTGAAACCGTGTCGGAAAGGATCAAATTTATCGAACTTGATCGGATGTTCTGAAAACATTTGAATATGCTGACGCAGTCTTGGTGGGCATTGCGATGAGATATAAAAGTTACAGTAGAGGGGGGTCGAATACATGGCATTCAGGATCGTTCACGGCGATATCACAAAAATGAATACAGAAGCCATAGTGAATATGGCTAATGATCAACCTACCGCAGGTACCGGGTGTGACAGTGCCGTGTATAGTGCTGCAGGATATGATGGGCTCCCGACATACAGGACTGAGAGGACCGGATTTGTTTCGGAGGGCGATGCTTTCATCACTCCGGGATTTAACCTGAAGGCGAAGTATATCATACATGCGGTAAGTTCTTTATGTATGGGCGGAACAGTGGGAGAAGAGAAGCTGCGATCCTGTTACAGGAAAAGCCTGCAACTGGCCAAAGAAAATGAGATCCGTTCAATCGCATTTCCGCTTGTCTCAACCGGCGGAGTTGGATATCCGAAGGAGGAGGGAATGCGTATTGCTGTTGATGAGATCAATGCCTTCCTGTCGAACAACGAAATGGATATCTTCCTTGTCGTCTTTGATGATAAGACAAAGCCGCTTGGAAAACGGTTTTATCCGGAGGATCTGGAAGAGTATTTAGACCGGAACTATGTGGAGGATAAGCGTAGTGAGGTGGCGGATTTCAGTATGGGTGCGGCACCTCACTCGATGGTATCGGATGAATACCCAAGGGCGCCAAAATCTTTCAGATTAAGATCCGCCTTTAAAAAGTCGAGAGCTAATGAATCTGCTCCTTTTATGGAAGCAGAGATGATGAAGTTTTCCCAAACAGATGAGGAGGATTCATCATTCCTTGATTTTGAGACAGAGCACGAAAATAAGCTGGAAGAAAGGATGAGACATATTTCCGATACATTTTCACAGTACCTGATGTATCTGATCCGGGACAAGAAGATGGAGAATGCGGATGTCTATAAACGGGCGATCGTTGATAAGAAGATCTTTTCCAAAATCAAGAATAACGTAGATTACCATCCGCAGAAGCTGACAGCTTTGTGCCTGTGTGTGGGGGCAAAACTGAATCTGGATGAGTCCAGAGATCTTCTGGCAAGAGCAGGATATGCGTTATCGCCGTGTGACAAGACGGATATCATCTTTTCATACTTTATTGAGAATGAGATTTATGACATGATCGAGCTGGATATTCAGCTGGAAGAACATGGTTTGCCGTGCATCATATCATAATTTTGAAAGGTCGCTTCACGGGAGACCTGTTTTAAAAATATTTTTCGTATAATGAGCCCGGAACAAAGGAAATGCCCAAAAGGGCAGGCAAAGATAAGGAGGGTGATCATTATGCGTAAAGGTTTAACAGAGGTAGTTTTTATACTGGACAGAAGCGGTTCCATGAGCGGACTGGAAGGCGACACGATAGGCGGATTCAATTCTATGATCGAAAAGCAGCGGAAGGAAGAAGGAGAGGCATTTATTTCTACAATTCTGTTTGATGATCAGATCGAAGTGCTCTCTGCTAGGGTGCCGGTGGCAAAGGTGGAACCGATGAATGACAAGCAGTATTACGTCAGGGGATGTACGGCTCTGCTGGATGCAATAGGAGGAGCGATCCATCATATTGCCAATGTACACAAGTATGCCAGAGAAGAGGACAGGCC
>JAILKT010000093.1 GCA_024693545.1 Lachnospiraceae bacterium | reverse complement strand
TGATAAGTGCTGTATCCGGAACATCAGCAGCCTTAACTGTTACACGGCAAGCATAGATTGTAGAGATATCATCTGCGATCGTTCCTGCGGGAACACCTTCAGCATCATTAAATGCAACAATCTTGTAGCTGTCCCAAGTTGCATCGTAATAGATCCAAGGACAACCTGAAGGAAGTGTGATCGTTGCTGCCTGAGCAGAAGTGCCTGCTGTAGCAACTACACAAAGAGCTGCTGCAAAAAGTACTGATAAAACTTTCTTTAACATAAAAATACCCTCCTATGATTTTATGGGGTTTCCCCCTAATAACACATAAATAGTATCAAAGATTTCAGACAATATCAAGAACAACCTTTTGTTTTATTATCAAATTAGAGTAAATAATTAATTAATTTTATCAAAAAAAGGTTATGCAAACGCATAACCCTTTTTGGTTTAAGTCAGTTAAGAAATCAACTAAAAATCAGTCTTCCTTTCTTGCCTTCTTTGTAGCTACAACACCGCCACCGATAAGAAGAGAGCCAAGTCCGTAGAATACAACTGCAGAAACAACACCCGTCTTAGGAAGAGAAGCAGCCTTGTAAGCCTGAAGAACTTTTCCGTCAGCATCAAGCCACTCAGCGTTAACAAGTGTATAATCAACCGAACCGTAGTTCTTTAAGCAGATCTGAGCGTACTCATCTGTTTCCTTAAAGAGTGTGAAAGGACCATCCTTTGTAAGTGTAGCTGTGAAGTAGTCACCATCTGCTGTGAACTCGATAGGAGTCTCACCCCAGCCGTTAGATGTGCAGTTGAATACCATCTGGCAGCTATCGGGAGCGCTTGCTGCAGAAACAGTGATACGAAGACCATAGATATCGCTAAGTGCAGGACAAACACCTACATCAACACCTTCACCGGGATTGAATGCAGTAACCTTAGTATTTCCGCCGTAGTTAGGATCGAAGTAGATCCAACTGCAATCCTCAGGGATTGTGATTTCTGCTGCCTGAGCAGAAACGCCTGCTGTAGCAGCTAAACAAAGAGCTGCTGCAAAAAGTACTGATAAAACTTTCTTAAACATAAAACACCCTCCTATGATTTTCGGGGATTTCCTCCCCTAAGTGATCCAATTATAACATGTAACTCACTCACGGGCAAGCAAATTTTCTAAATATTGATAATCAAATATTGCTATTATTGTCTATTTTTCACAAAGAAATTTCATAAACACAAAAATCGGGACCGAACAGGTCCCGATTGATTTTTAATCTGTCAAATAAACTTCAGCTGCATCTCATCTTCCGCTTCAGCCTTGAATTCTTCTATGGTTTCGGGTTTTATCAATGGCAGCTCATCCAAGGATGAAATTCCAAAATTACGAAGAAATTCTTCAGTAGTACCAAACATACACGGTCTTCCGGGAGCATTTTTTCTACCAACTTCGCATATCAAGTTATACTCCATAAGTCGATTAACCGAATGATCGGAGTTTACACCCCTGATATTTTCAATTTCCTGCTTTGTAATCGGCTGTTTATAAGCAATAATTGATAAGGTTTCCAATAAAACATCCGTTAAAACTATTTTTTTGGGTACTTTGGTTATTTTTATTATCGATTCATACATGGACGGTTTCGTACACATCTGAAAAGAGCCGTCAAGTTCAAGTATTTGAATCCCGAAGCTTTCATCTTCATATCTTTCCCGAAGATTGTTCACTACATTGCGAACAGTTTCTTCGTCATACCCGAGAGCCTGAGCTATCCTGCTAACCTCAACCGATTCTCCCATTGTAAAAAGGATTGCTTCAACATGGGCCATAAGCAGCTTTGTCTCACTGTCCAGATTTTTGATTTCATCATTTGTCATGTTTGTTACCAGCCTTACGGAAATTTTATTTTAATGTCAACTAAAAATGCTCTTACTTTATAGGCGGACAATTTCTTGGACCGATCGTTCTTTTATGTCTGCACGCCCGTCTGTTCCTCCGGTTATAAAACGTCTGTTACTCCGCTTATAAAACAATTTGTTTCATCCGTTACAGAGCGTCACACCGGATCATGTCAGTGCCAGATCTTCGAGCGGCGCTATATCATTAGCAAGATACTCTATTCTGATATCAGAGAAAAGATCATCCTGTTCTATCTTTATCCTTTCCATTCTGATAAGTTCAAGAATGGCCAAAAAACTGACTATAACTTCCATTTTGGTATGAAGTGTATCCATATAGGAACGGAACATAAATGTTCTGTTTTGAAGACCGAAGTTCTGAAGCTCATAGATAGTTCTTCTTATATCTGTATCTTCTCTTACTATTTTACCGAATTTACTTCTGACAGGATCAACCCTGTCCTCTTTTTTCTTGACCAGATCGTTAAAAATATCTTTTAGTTTTGTCAATGTTACGTCTTCAAGAAGTTCACTCACATCGATCTCTTCTTTATAATTTCGCACTTCTTCGGGAATCGTTGACGGTTTAAAGAGATATTTGGATGCGTCAAGCTGCTTATCCTTTAACTGTCCCGATATATATTTGTACATTTTATATTCAAGAAGTCTTTCCACGAGCTCAGCTCTGGGATCTATTTCTTCTCCCTCCTCATTGACTTCGGGAACGGGAAGCATCATTTTCGATTTAATACGTATAAGTGTGGCAGCCTCAACGATAAAATCGCTCATATAGTCCATATCATCGGTTTCCATATTATCAACATATTCGAGATACTGTTCGGTGATTTCTGCGATCGGTATATCGTAAATGTTTATCTTATTCTTTTCAATAAGAGCCAAAAGCAGATCAAGAGGGCCTTCAAAAGCCTCAAGTTTATAACTTGGATTCATTTTTGCCTCCTCCTTTCTCTGATTCGGTTTTCACTCGTGAGGCTCGGTACGGGGCCTGCATCAGAATAAATTGAAATCTGCGCGGCAGAATCCATGCCCATCCTCGCGAAGCGTTTATCAAGTGTTAATGGTGATCAAACATATTTCGGGATCGTTACAAAACCTGAACGGCAAAGCATGCCAACCGACTCCGGATGTAACGAGAAGTTTGCTACCGTCAATATCATACATTCCTTTTGTCCTTTTGGGAAATATCCTGTGACGCGGTGAGATCAGCCCACCCACAAAGGGGATCCTGATAATTCCTCCATGAAGATGACCTCCGATCATCAGATCGGGTCTAAGCTCTGTATAAAGCTCGGCAAATGTGGGATCGTGGGCTATGAGAATGTGGTAACGATCATTTGCGTTAAATTTATCGACATATTCGCCTGCTTTAAAATATGCCGAAATATTCGAGAACTTATCTCGATACATTTTTAAAGGGATCAAAAGACCTTTTAATTCAATAAGCTCATCAACAATAACGGAATCATTATTTATAACCGTAACATATTTGGAAATCTCGTCCGAATATCTGACTAATTCGTCATCCGATATCAACGAAAGTTTCTGTTCGTGATTTCCGTAAAAATAATACGCCTTTATCCCGGCTTCTTTGATCCCTTCAAAGAATTCACGGGCATATCCGATATCTTCGGGTCTTCCGTTTATGACATCACCGGCAACGATCAGGAAATCCGGCTGCAGCCCTGATATTTTTTTGATCAAACGGTCATTATTTTTACCGAATCCGGTACAATGAAGATCCGAAACAAGAGCAATCCTCTTTTGTTTCCCTTCTTTTCCGGGAAGTTCAGCCTTAAGACTGTAGTGTTTAATCCTCAAAATGCGGGTTTCAATAACAGCCACAAGCATAGCCGTTAAAATCAACACCGATAATATATAAACAAGCATCAGGAGCAACCTCCGGGCGTGTGATCGGAACTATCTTTATCTGATCTGCTTAATAAGAACAGGCTCGGTCGTACATTTAGCTCTAACGATATATCGGCGTTCACCGTGTTCACAACATGTCACAAGTGTTAAGAATTTCCCTTTTTCACCGAGATCTTCCACAACACTTACATCAGTCGGTTCACATTTAAAATACTTAGTCACTTTATATGTAAATTCCTGTCCGAGAAGATCGGTGAGCTTGATTTCGTCACCTTTTCTAAGATCCTTAATATCACCGAAATATCTTCCGTAAAAACCTCCGTTATGACCGGCTAGAGCACAATTTCCTTCTTTACCGATACCTGCAGATTCTTCAAAATGACCGATAGAAACGCCTATATTAGCATATTCGACTCCTTCTACGATCGCATAGCAAAGGTCAATCTTATCGCATGCGATAACTCCGACGCAGTCCTGGCCCGAAAGTCTGCTTGCGATCTCGGCAGGATCGATCTCCTCCGCATCTTCACCTTCACCGAGCAGAACGGATTGAGTTTCACTGTTTTCAGCATTGTTTTCAACGGGAAGCTCATCAATAATAGGCGCATCGATAATAAAGGTACTTTCCGCTTCGGGTATATCGGCCTGAGTTTCAAGTGGCGTCGCGGTTTCTGTGGTTTCGGAAGATTCTGAAACTTCGACAGGCGCCGCATCGGAAGCCTCCTTTTTTGTTTCTTCTTTAGACGCCAATGCTTCCTGATTCTTTTGTATCAACTCGTTGATATAATCGATTTTTTCATCATTAGCAATGGTATTCTTTGTTGTAAAGAATATAGGAATACAAAATATAGCAATGCCACCGAGTATAAGTATGATACCCAAAATGGTAATAATTGTTTTTTTCTTATTCTTCACTGTTCATTTTCTCCTTTTTCCAGCAATTCTTTTTGATATTCTTCCCGTAAAGACACAGCCTTCGGTTTGCTGTCACTCACATCCTTAAGATAAGTAAACAAAAGGATCAAAAATGTGAGAACCGAAAGAATAAGAACGATCAACGCTATCGGCAGTTTCTTCTTTTTCTTTTCCATGTCTGTTTCCCCTTCAAAGCTTTAATACGAAAAGATATGCTCCTTCTCTTTTGGATATTTCAAAACACTTTATCATTGTAATCTTATTTTTCAAGATCTGCTTCTTAAAAAGTGTCGAGTTTCGAGTATAAACAAATAAATACGAATCCTTGCACAAGAGCCTTTCAGCTCTGCCGAAAAATGCAGAATATATACCTTCAAGATCTTTTTCCGACTTCTTTTCTGTCTCGAAAGGAAGATCTGTGATCATTTCGGTAAAAGGTTCTTTATGCTCAAGCGAAAGAAAATCTTTATTGATGATCTTTGAACGCCCCGTCAGTCCGGCTTTCGAAAGGTTCTTTTCAGCTGCGGCACAGGCGGCGGGATAAATGTCAGATCCAAAAAGAAATTCTGTTTTCAATAGTTTGTCTCTTTCAACAAGAAGTGTACCCGCTCCGCAGAAAGGATCGATAACTCTTGAATTCTCGCTCATATATTCGCTGCACAGATTACATATGAGTGAAGCAAGATATGGCTTTATTCCGGCAGCTATATCGGATATCTTATACGAAAATCTGTCATCACGGGGTGAGCAAAATTTAACGAGCGGTTTAAATACACCTGTCTTTCTTTTTACAAACCGTACCTGAATATCAAAATCATTTCTCACATTAATAAGTCCGTATCCGCTTTCTTCTTCGACAATTTCGGTAAGAGTTCTCTGGATCTGTTCTTCTTTCTCTCGCACCGATTCACCCTTTATATCAAGTCTAAACGATATCGGGAGCCTTTTATCACCTTCCGCTACTATCATTCTTTCAAGTATATAAGGCGTAAGTATGTCTTTAACGTATATGCGTGCGATGTCTTTATCGCACCACAGGTTTCCGTATCTTTCCTCATCAAAGGGAGGAACGAAAAGCATTTCTTCATATGTTCTTATGTTTTTTATTTTGTCTGTATCATCACATATCGTCATAACGCCGGCATTAAATGTTTTCTTAGGGAATTTCCTGATCTCACTAAGCGTTATCTCACGGAAATTTCTGTTCGTTGTAAGAATTATCTCACTTTTAACCTTATGACCCGTAAATACTCTTTTTCCGCCTGTTGTTCTTAAAAGGCCGAGTAATAGTCTAATCTCCTTTACATAATGCTTATGAGATTCTGTTTTCTCCTGTTTCAGAAGCGTCTCGAGTTCATCCAGTCTTTCATAGAGCCTTTCTTCACCGCTGATCTTTGTAAGACCCGAAAGAGCCTTAACGTAATGTTCTTTGACGTAATCAACGTCTTCATTCAGATATGCGGATACGATCTTCCCGGATGACCTTTCGCCCATCAGTCCGGCTATGCAGAATGCACCGAATTGACGAACTTTAACATCATCGTAAGAAAGGATCGACTCAGCATCATCGTCACGGAAATCATAGTCTTTTCCGAGCGGGGATATCATTTTTATATCTCCTGCATTATCCTTTAACACAAACTTAAGCTCAAGGAGCAACTCCTTAAGCTTATCGTTATTATGCGAAATAAGCGCCGCATGTATACTTTTTTGATTTTCTCCGTTAGAACTCATTAATTCTCAATCCTGATCCTGCTGAAATTTGCATTGTACGCAACGTACATACCGCCGTCTTCATTATCGTCCGTAGTAGATGCTTTAACTACAGACTTGCAACTAAGTCCGTCTATCGATGCCTTAACGTTATTCGGCAACTTAACCTTAATGTCGGAGAAAAAGCTTACGATGCTGACAAAAGAATCTTCCGCCAGGTTACAATTCGTAAGGTCGGCGTCGACACGTGATAAAAGTGAATAAATACATACGCCGTCGAGTTTCTCGGCATTATCAATCTTTTTGTTTGAAAAAATAGATATGTACTTACGAACACGTCCCTTAGAATTAAAGCGTTCAAAACTCTTTTCTTTAATCTTTTCTATGACTTTAAGGATTGCTATCACAGCCAATATGAAAAGAATAAATTTTTTCAAAAAACCATTGCCTGACTTTTTATTTTTTACAACAACTTCTTCGTTCACACAGTTATTATTATCCATAAGATCTCCCATTATCAATCCTTTACGGCTTTGCTGATATAATTAACCGAAAATGCATTATTTAACAAATAGATTTTAACACTTTAACTGAGCTAAGGCAACCGAAAGAAAAATCTCCCGTCAATTTTTGTACAGGAGATTTTTAGGATTATAAACGTGAATCCTCAGATATTCAATTGCCGGGCAGTTCACCGAACATCCGCAGCAGCCAACTTTTTGACCAGTTTTATCAGATCCGGTGAATAAAAATACCGCTTCTGAGTTTAGGCTCAAACCATGTTGATTTGGGAGGCATAAGCCTTCCGGCATCGGATACTGCAAAAAGTTCTCTTATTGAAGTGGGATACATCGCAAATGCGATCTTCATATCGTGATGTACTCTTCTCTCAAGCTCCTTAAGACCTCTTATGCCACCTATAAAATCGATCCTCTTGTCTTTTCTCGGATCGTTTATCGAAAGGACGGGGCCGAGAAGGTAATCCTGAAGTATAGAAACATCAAGAGATGCAACGGGATCGGAAAGCTTCTTTAATTGGTCGCTTGCCTCAAGCTTATACCATGTATCATTAACAAACATACCGAAGGTACATTTCTCATCGGGCGAATAAGGTCCGTCCACCTTCGTAACTGTAAAGTTTTTAGAAATCTCATTTATAAAACCGTCCAGGCTGTAACCGTTCAGATCCTTAACCACACGGTTGTAAGGCATGATCATCAGCTGATCTTCGGGGAACAAAACGGAAAGGAAGAAATTATACTCTTCATTTCCCCTGAACATTCCGGAAGCTGCTCTTCTTTTAAATCCCACACGTACTGCGGAAGCAGCTCTGTGATGTCCGTCAGCAATGTATATGCTGTTTATATGTCCGAATTCGTTTTCGATAGTGCTGATATCCTGCTTTTGGTCAATCTTCCATACATTATGTCTTATACCGTCATCTGCGGTAAATGAATAGATGGATTTAGTCGTTGTTTTGTATTTTTCAACGATCCCGCTGATTATTTCATCAGATCTGTAAGCAAGGAAGATCGGTCCCGTCTGTGCGTTACACGTATCGACATGATTGATACGGTCGATTTCCTTTTCTTCACGTGTATTTTCATGCTTTTTTATAACATTGCCGGCGTAATCGTCAATCGAGGCACAAGCAACGATGCCTGTCTGATGTCTTCCGTTCATGATAAGCTCATAGATATAATAACATCTTTCGGTATCTGTGATAAAAGTTCCGTCGGCGATACGTGCTTCAAGAATCTCTTTGGCTTTATCATAGACGATGGGATCGTAAGTATCGACAGAATCGGGGAACTGTGTTTCGGCTCTGTCTATGCGAAGAAATGTAAGCTCATCTTCAGCTACCTTCGCTTTCGCTTCCTCCCTGTCATATACATCATAAGGTAATGCCGCTACTCTGTGCACCACATGTTCGTTTGGTCTTAAGCACTCGAAAGGCTTGATCGTTGCCATGTTACTACTCCTCTTCAGATGAAGCTTTTGCCTCACCTTATTACTTGCCAAACACATAAAGATGCATAAGGCTAAATACTTTAAAAAAATTTAATCAAAAAACCATCTTTGACATATTACTACACGAAATACAATAAATCAAGAAGTTTCGGATTTCCGTTTATTCAACAGTGCCGTAAACAACAGGGTAAGGTGTTATCTCGTCATCTCCGATCGTAAACGCATTTTTCAGACGTTTCAGGGCTTCATCAAGCTTTTCTTTATCGTTTGAATAAAGTGTTGCGATAGGTTCACCGGCTGAAATATGATCTGAAGTTTTTTTATGGATCAATATACCGACAGACGGATCGATAACCGAATCCTTCGTTTCTCGTCCGGCTCCGAGAATGAGTGCCGCTATGCCGACTTCATCGGCACGGATACCTGAAATTATCCCATCGGAATCCGAGCAAAGATCTTCTTTTATCGCTCCGAGCTTAAAAAGTGACGTATCATAAACATATCTTTCGTCTCCGCCCTGAGCTTTAACAAACTTTGCAAAAGTCTCAAGAGCTTTGCCCGATTCGATCGTTTTTTCCAGCATTGTGCGTGCCTCAAGAACAGAAGCTGCCTTACCTGCACCGACCACCATATAAGAAGCAAGCTGATAAACAACTTCCATAAGCTTTTTATCGCCTTTTCCCTTTAGCGCATCTATAGCCTCGATCACCTCAAGTGAATTACCGACGGCTATTCCCAGAGGATCGTTCATATCAGTAATAACGGCATATGTTTTCCTTCCTGCATTATTTCCGATATCAACCATTCTTCCGGCAAGTTCTTTAGCGTTATCAACATCTTTCATAAACGCTCCCGAACCTGTCTTTACATCGAGGACTATAACATCGGCACCGGCAGCGAGTTTTTTGCTCATAATGCTGGCTGCTATCAGAGGAATACTTGAAACAGTTGCAGTCACATCACGAAGTGCATAAAGCTTCTTGTCTGCCGGCGCAAGATTTGCTGTTTGTCCCGCAACGGCAAGACCGATAGAATTTACATTATCAAAGAACTTTTCCTTTGAAAGTGAAGTATTAAATCCGGGAATACTTTCGAGCTTATCGATAGTCCCGCCTGTATGCCCAAGTCCCCTGCCTGACATCTTGGCAACAGGTATTCCGAGTGCTGCGACCATAGGGCCTATGATAAGTGTAGTCTTATCTCCGACTCCGCCCGAACTGTGCTTATCGACATGAACACCCTTTATAACTGAAAGATCGAGCATTTCACCGCTCCTAGCCATGAGAAGCGTAAGACATGTAGTCTCATGTACATCCATGCCGTTAATGGCTATGGCCATAAGAAGAGCGCTGGCCTGATAATCGGGTATTGAACCTTCTGTATAGCCTTTTACAAAGAACGCTATCTCTTCATCCGAAAGCTTCTCTCCGAGCCTTTTTTTATCGATAATATCATACATTCTCATAGCTTTTATACCTCCTTATATTCCGCTTTTATCAACCCAAAACATTTTTGCTTATGATCTCTTAGATACTTCGGTCACGCCCATCCATTTTTGCTTATGATCTCAGACGCTCTGTATCATCTTTCCGATATAATAGAAATCTCTGCATTCCTCTATATGCACATTTATCATTTTACCGATCAGATCTTTATCACCCTTAAAGTGTACAAGGAGATTGTTATCGAGACGTCCGGTCAGCTCCGTGGCGCCGTCTTTTGTTTCCTCTGATTCAACAAGTACCTTACAGTCAGTTCCCAAAAGGCGCGAAGCTTTTTTTGCACTGCAGTCCGCAACTACCTTAAGCAGCCTGTCAAATCTGTCCTTTATGACATCTTCAGGTATCTGATCGTCAAAGGATGCGGCAGGTGTGCCCGTTCTCTTTGAATATATAAAAGTAAACGCACTGTCGTAGCAAACATTTTCACATACTTCAAGTGTCTCAAGGAAATCTTCTTCGGTCTCTCCGGGGAAACCGACAATTATATCGGTAGTGATCGCGGCTTCCGGCAAAATATCCCTGATCTTTTTAACAAGACTAAGATACTCTTCCTTTGTATAATGGCGGTTCATTCGTTTCAGTATCTTGCTGCTCCCGCTTTGAAGAGGAAGATGTATATGCTTGCATACGTTATTTCTGTGAGCCATAACCTCGATCAGATCCTCGGAAAGATCCTTCGGATGCGGTGTCATAAAACGGATCCTCTCAATTCCTTTTATGTCAGCGAGTTTATCGACAAGTTTCGCAAATGTGATATCTTCATCAAGACCTTTTCCGTAGGAATTAACATTTTGACCAAGAAGCATTATCTCCTTAACACCTCTTGATGCAAGGTGCTCCGCTTCTTTTATGATATCGCAGCTTCGTCTGCTCCTTTCACGTCCTCTGACATAGGGAACAATGCAAAATGTACAGAATTTGTCGCATCCGTACATGATATTAAGACCTGCCCTAAAGGTGCTGTCATATTTAACGGGCAGATCTTCAACTATTCCGCACGGTTCCTTTAAAACTTCAACCACTCTTGTTTTGAAAGAAGGTTTAACAGCCTTCGTTTTTCTGTTTACAAGAAGATTATAAAGCAGCTCCGCTATTTTATAACTGTTATGCGTTCCGAATATAATGTCTATGAAGCTGTAGCTCTTCTTCATCTTTTCGACTTCATCGGGTTCCTGCATCATGCAACCGCAAATTCCTATGATCATCGAAGGATTTGATTCCTTTTTTACCTTACCGACATAACCGATCCTTCCGTAAACACGTGTACTGGCATTCTCACGTACGGTACATGTATTATACAGAACAAAATCTGCTTTTTCACTGAGGACAGGTTTATATCCGATGCTTTCGAGAACACCTGCAAACTTTTCGGAATCACGAAAATTCATCTGACAACCGAATGTTGAAATATGATAAGTCGGAGCTTTTCCGCCTTCAAAAGCCCCGTTTTCTTCAAGCAGTTTTTTACACTCTCCGACAAAATACATCTGACGTTCCGGTTCGGTATCGGGAACGCTTACTATCCTATCTGTCATATACAGTTCAACCTCTTTTGTATTATTTTTTCATATACTTTAAGACCGTCAACGGCAGCGGACGTGATCCCGCCCGCATAACCGGCACCTTCGCCGCATGGATAAATGTTGTTTTTTCCTTTTAGCATGAGCGTGTCATTGTCACGGATCATTCTGACCGGCGAAGATGTCCGGCTTTCAATCGCCATCAATATTGCATCATCACCGGCAAAACCCTTTATTGTTCTGTCAAAAGCCGGCAGAGCTTCTTTTATTGGGCCTGATAGCAGTTCCGGAAGTATATCATACATATTACCGGGTGCATACGCACCGCGTGTATTGGGCTTTAAATCACCGAGCTCATTTGTACCGTGTCCGTTCAAAAAATCACTTGCATAAGAAACGGGGATTTTTCCGCCGCATGCTTTAAAGGCCTTTTCCTCAAGTTCTTCCTGAAATCTCATTCCGGCAAGGATATCATCACCGCTTAAGTCGTTTTCTCTGACTTCGACAACTATAGCGCTGTTTGCCGTTGCTTCGTCTCTGCTGCTGTAGCTCATTCCGTTAACACACAGCCGCCCCTTCTCGGAAGATGCATTTACAACAACACCTCCGGGACACATGCAGAAAGAATAAACTCCTCTGCCTTCGGTCGTCCTGTATGTAAGTTTATAATCGGCTGGCGGGAATTTCGAGAAACTGTCTCCGTACATGGCCCGCGAGATCAGCTCCTGGGGATGTTCTATCCTTACGCCCATAGCGAACGCTTTTCTCTCCATCTCGATCCCCTTTGAAAGAAGCATGCGGACAGTATCTCTTGCGCTGTGTCCCGTTGCGATCACGAGAGTATCACACGGCAGTTTTTCGGATCCGTTGATCATTACAGCCGTGATCCTGCCTTCCTTTTCTTCATATCCCGTAAATTTGCTACCGAAACGGACCTCACCACCGAGTTCCACAACTTTTTCACGAAGTGCTTTTACGATGACCGTAAGTCTGTCGGTTCCTATATGAGGCTTATTGATATATTTTATCGAAGGATCCGCTCCAAATTCGATCAATATGTCAAACACATGAGCTATACGACCGAAGTTGTCATGGATCATCGTGTTAAGTTTACCGTCCGAAAATGTCCCGGCCCCGCCTTCTCCGAACTGAATATTTGAATCCGGATCAAGAATGCCGTCCTTAAAAAATTTATTGACATCCGCTGTCCGGTTATCGACATCTCTTCCTCTTTCGAGTACTATCGGTCTTAGTCCGGCACAAGCGAGCTTATACGCACATATCATCCCCGCGGGTCCGAAACCGACTATAACAGGTCTTTCCGAATCATTTCGAACAGTAAGCTTCCCGCCCTTCAAAGGATCGTCATATTCAACCGTTTTGACTCTGACGGCATTTTTTATCCTGCAAGACTTCAGTGTCTTTTCCTCATTTGTCACCTCAACGTCAACACCGTAAACAAAACGAATGTCTTCTTTTTTACGGGCATCCAGAGAAAGCTTTCGAAGAACCGCTTTATGAATATTTTTTTCATCGATACCCATCTTTTTTGCAGCGATCCTTTTTATATTTTCAATATTGATTTTTTCTTTTTCAGTAAAAGATATCCGAATCAATTGTACCTCCGGCAGCATATGTTCCTGCCCTGATCCCTGTGATCCACGCAAATGTCAGATTGTTTCCGCCGCATGCAAAATCGGCATCAAGACATTCACCCGTGATGTAAAGTCCGTTATGATCCTTGTGTTCCATTGTATTGGGATCAACTTCATCAAGCCTGATCCCGCCGCTTGTCACCTGAGCGTTGTCAAACCCCATAGTACCGGTCACTCCGAGAGTAAAGCCGCACAGTTTTTCAATAAAATGACCGGCGATCTTAAATCCTTCATCAACCGAAGGCCTGAGCTCCGGATCAATATGCATATGAAGCATAAGCGCATAGACGAGTTTTCTGTTAGCGACTCCCGTAAGCAGTTCTTCTATCGTATATCCGCCCTCAACGAGTCTTTCCCAAATACTTTTCAGCATTTTTTCCCTGTCTCTTTGAGATAAAACAGAGATCCTCAGACTGACGGTTTTTCCGAGTTCAAGGGCCTGTGCTGCTATGCCCGAAGAATTCATGACGGGAATCCCGCTGATGCCTCTTTTGTTAAAGATCACTTCCCCATATTCATGAAATACTTCTTCGCCGTCAACTATTAGATAAACACCGGCATAATGTCTTACGCCGTCAATGACCTTTGAATGTTTAAAATCAGTAGTCAGTCCAACAAGAGCCGGGAAGAGTTTTGTGGGCCTTATCCCGAACTGTGACAACAGTCTGAACGATGCACCGTCGGTTCCGAAATCGGCTCTTGCCATACCGCCGGCACTTATTATAAGCTTTTTGCAGGAAAACATATTATCAACCACATAAAGTCCTTTATCGCAGCTTATAGTCTTCACTTCGCAATCACAGATGATGTCACATCCTGAAACAAGGGCGACCTTTACGAGTGTGTCTCTGACTGTTGATGCCTGTAATGAAACCGGATAATAATATCCGTTCTTTTCAAGCGTAAAAATCCCGATCGAATCAAAAAATTTAACAAGCCTTTCAAAAGGTATGCTTTTGTAAATATCGGCAGCGATTTGTTTATTCCGGCTGTTAACAATATCTTCAACATCATCCCTGTTTGAATATATGTTACATTTACCGTTTCCCGTTGCCGTAATCTTTTTTCCGGGTTTTGAAAGTCTTTCAAGTATCAAAACATCCGCTTTATTCCGGCCAGCGCATATACCTGCCGCAAGACCTGACGCCCCCGCACCGACAATGATAATGTCATAATGCTTCATTTACTCCCTCCCGATGTATATGATCGATTTAGCAACTTATTTAAGCAACCTGAGTTTTTTAAACAACTTACACAATTTGTCTCCGAACGGAAGCTTTGAAAGTTCTTCGCTGCTGAGACCTTTAAATATGATGAGGATCACAAAATAAACCGGTACGCATACAACTATCGCAATAACTGTTCCGACATGGGCGTGAACGCCGATATAAACAAGGAAACCGTAAAGACATCTGCCGGCAATCCCCATAATACATGAGCTTAAAGCGGGGATCAAAAACGTTCTTTTAACTTCCTGTCTGTATCCGATTTCTTTTCGTATCGATAAATAATTAAGTACCGAAACAACAAGCGCATAAATCAAATTGCATATCATGAGCGCATATTCGTTAAGATCCGTAAAATAAAGCATCACTGCCAGAAGGGGAATGTGGATAATAAGTGAAAGTCCCGAATGAAATACCGGCACGGAAAGCCTGTTTATACCCTGAAGCACTCCGTTTGTGATCGTTGAATATGCAAATACAACAACGGCAAAGCCTCCCCATACAAGAAGTTTAGCCGCAATATCTCCGCCCTCGTCAAAGAAAAGTTTCATGATCGGTCCCGCAAAAAACGAAAGTCCTGCAGCCGCCGGTATTGCGATCATCATATTAAGCTTAACCGTGCCGCGTATCTTGTCTTTAATACCGTCCGTATCCTTTACGGCAAATGCGTTTGACAAAACGGGTACAACAGAAACTCCGAATGCGGAAGCAACGGCGACCGGAAGGTTATAAAGCCATTTGTATTTATTGGCATATGCCTCAAAAAGGACTGCTCTGCCGGACTCCTCAATTCCTTTTGAACCGAGTATCCGTCCGAACATGAAATCATCTGTAATACCGCTGAGCTGATATATGGTCTGACTAAGAATAATCGGAACCATAGTGACGATAAGCAGCTTTAAAAGTTTACCGATAGGCGAAACGCTGCCGCCTGCAGTATTAAGCGTATCAGCCGCATCATTCTCTTCGTCCCTGTTTTTCTTGAAAAGCATAAACAGGATAAGGAAAATAAGACCCGCCACAGCACCCGCAAGAGTTCCGGCAGTACCTCCCGCCGCACCGAGCGAAGGCTTCGATATATCGGTGACAATGTCTATGAACCACACGGCGCAGACAACACTGACAACCGCATTAACTATCTGTTCGACTACCTGTGAAACCGCTGTCGGGACCATATTTCTGAGTCCCTGAAATAAACCTCTTATAACGCCCATGCAGGAAAAGACAAAGATCGTGGGTGCAAGGACTTTAAGGGGCAGCGCAGCCGAAGGATATCCCATCCACTCGGCAACTGTATCAGCGAATATAAACAGAACAAGCGAGGCAAGTAATCCCACACATGATGAGAATGCAAGCCCCACTTTAAAAATTCTTTTAACATCGCGCTCAAGTCCCTGTGCCTTTTTTGCAGAAATGATCTTTGAAATCGCGACCGGAATACTGTATGTCGAAACAAGCAGTGCAATGTTATATACTTCGTAAGCCGTACTGTAATATCCCATTCCTTCGCTTCCGACTATATTAGTCAGAGGGATCCTGTACAGCAAACCTATAAATCTTGTAACAATGCCTGCCACAGCGAGTATCAGTCCCTGTGTTATATAACTGTTCTTTTTTGAACCCATGATCTCCTCTTCAAGTCTCCGTCGGTTAACCTTTTTTCTCCCGCCCAAACATCAGGATCATTCGATCACAAGCTTATCCGAGCGATAATTGGGGAATACAGAAATAAAAGTACGTCCCGGATTGATGACGAGAACTTCCCCCTTATCGTCATAATAACTCATAAACTTGTCTTTTTCATTCTTTTTCCAGGTGATCGGTACACATTTACCACCCGTAATATAATACCCTTCCCCTGAAGCATCCTCAAGCTCCATGTCCTGATAACCGTTATCGTCCTTATTCCATTCTTTAACAAGCTGAATGATTATATTATCAAATTTCAAAGGTACTTCGGTATTTTTATCGATATGAACATCATCAAACTGATATCTGGTATATTGTTTCGAAGCGGCATCATATACGAAATACGGACTCATATACGTTGAATAACTCAAACGTACAAGACTTGCATCCGAACCGGACGCGTAGTCCCTGAATTCATCGTTAAATGTAAAATGATTGGCCTTAAAGCTCTCTTTATGATCGGTCCTGATGTTCATTTTTTCTATACCGTTAATGATTCCCTCGAGAGAGGCAAACGCATTATGAGGTGCTTTGATCTCTTCATCTCTGTAGAACACGGTATCACCGATCCAGTAAGTTCCTTCCAGGTGATCAATCTTAATTTCATCTATCTTTTTTGTCGCATATGTTGTTTCACCGAAGTGAACAAATATAGCATCGTATTCATCTGCAATGCTTGCAAAATAGTGTCTCGCACTCCTGACGGAGCCTATCCTGTCCTTACATGTCGATTCTTCACTCAGGCCCTCAAAAATGCCCATAAGTCTTGTGATACCACCCTCTGCGAGTGCCTCATAAAGTATTTTTGCATCACCTATTCCGCTTTGAGGGTTCGCTACACCGATATTGTTAAACATTATCGCATACGGTCTTTTCGCAGCCTCTTCCTCTTTTATCCAGCCTCCGTCAATAACGCTTATAACCTCTCCCTCATGACTCGGCTCAACGGGTTCGGGGATAGGCGTCGGTGTGATTTCAATAACAGGCTGTGTCGGTTCAGGAGTAGGCACAGCAGTTACGGCCGGCTCATTTGTAACAGGCGCAGCAGACGGAATTACTTTTTCGTTATCTGTTACTTTTTTCTCTTCTCCTGATCCGATAAAGATCACAAGGCAGACAATAGCGGCAATAATGACACCGCTACCGATAATCACAGCGATCAAATGACTTTTGATAAATTCAATGACCTTTGAAAAGAAGTCTTTCATCTTGTAATACCTGCACTTTCAAGGATTTCTTTTTGAATCTTTTCCATCACAGCTCTTTCTTCATCATTGATATGATCATATCCCAGCAGGTGCAGCAGGCTGTGAACGATCAGAAAATCAAATTCACGCAGCGGCTCATGTCCGTATTCTTCTGCCTGCGAAAACACCCTTTGAGCACATATAATGATATCTCCGAGCATTATCTCGCCCGTTTCGGGGTCAAGATAAGATCCCGGACTATTCTCTACATTTGTAAAATCAAGCGGTGAATCAAAATCAACCATCGGAAATGAAAGGCAATCGGTAGGCGAATCGATATTACGGTATCGTCTGTTAAGATCGGCTATAAAATCCTCGTCCGAAATACAAACCTCAATCTGAGCTTCGTATGGTACTCTAAGGAATGTAAGCGCAGTTTCGATTATCTTTTTTGCCTGAACTCTCGGCTTAAAAGGAAACTTTACAGAACTTTGAATGTTAATCGTTAAATTGATAATAATCACCTCCGACGGTAATCAAATAGTTTTTAAGAATATTAACTTCATCGGCCGTAAAGCCGGAATACCTGAGGAAATTCTGCTTATTACGCAAATAAAAAGTCTTTTTTACGACATCGGACCATGTAAATACATAATCACCGTTTCTGATATTATTACTTGTCACATAGTCATACATTGTGATCATATCATGGATCATCATAACTATACCGGTTTCCCTCATAATAGGGAAATCAATATTTTTGATGGACATATGATAAAGGGGCCTTATAAGATAATCCGGAACATAATACTTTGAAGAAAGAATCCCAAGATAATTCTGACCCAAAATTTTATAACTGTCATGTATTATTCCGAGTGCATATGCAACATTTTTATCACAGGCTATTTGTTCGGCGGCACCGGCGGCAGCATCAGCAAGCAGCATGCTGTGATCATAAACCTTTTTATTATTCAGTTTGAGCCTGACAAGATAAAGAAAATCTTCACTGCATACATCTTCGATTGAAAGAACACTCTTCTTTTCACTGAGTTCGGCAACTCTTTCCTGAAGTTCATTATTTTCCTGATAAACACGCGTAAGTCTCTCTTCAAGCTTTTTATAATCTTCCGCCATGACATGATCGTCAATTTCGGAATCTGTGTCTACTATGTTCAGTTCGTTATCCCCGGACAAAATATAAGGACCGGACGCTTCAAGATCGGTAGCTGAAAAGAACTCTTCGGGAACAGTAAATCTGAGTCCCGCCGTTTCCATTTGATTTTTGTTTATAAGCATAACAATGAATCTAACTCCGATAAGAGACACGATTCCGGCAATCCATACTATAAGGTGATCGAGTGTAAGAATATTTTCAGTCTCAAAATCACACTCAATGATCAGAACTATCAAATAAAACACCGATACGATAAGTGCCGAATACAGACTGTTTTTAATTGAAAATATGCTTCTGGCAAAAAGAGCCAAAGCAAAAATATAGAGTATCGTACCGACCGTGGGTATCAACGTAAATTCCGGGAAAAACATCGCATATACATAGATCATGAAAAGAGTAAGCGACGACAGTGTAAAATTAAAGCATGCCGAAAAAAGCGTCAGCAGGACGATCAGCACACATGAGATTATCAACTCGTTACCGCAGTGAAGAAGGAATAAACAGATTGACGGGATGAGCGTCATAACGATCCTTGAAGAACGTGTCCCGAGTATGTTTTCTTTGTTGACGTCTATATAATAAATCAGCAGGAAAGCAAAACTGAGTATAAATGCGCAAGCGAATACACAGGTTCTCACATCAAAATGATCCGTTCCCGAAACAAATATTCCGAGAACGGTAGCACATAATAATGTGCTGATCAAAAGAATAGTTAAATGTTTAAGTCTTTTTGTGATCACGGAACTGAATCTGTCCTTTTGACCTGTTCCTAGCGGCATCGTTTTCCCTCTTTTCGTATTTTTCATATGCTTCTACGATCTTCTGCACAAGCGGATGTCTTACAACGTCTCTGCTGGTCAGTGTCGCAAATCCGATCCCCTCTATGTCGCGAAGTACTTTCATAGCTGTATCGAGTCCGCTCACTGCCGGCGGAGCAAGATCCTTTTGTGTAGGATCTCCGGTTATTATCGCTTTTGATCCGAATCCGATCCTGGTGAGGAACATCTTCATCTGTGCCGGAGTTGTGTTCTGTGCTTCATCAAGAATGATGAAAGCATTGTCCAGCGTCCTTCCTCGCATATAAGCCAGTGGTGCAACTTCTATAAGTCCTTTGTCGGCATTTCGCTGATAGCTTTCCGCACCCATTATCTGATACAGAGCATCATAAAGCGGTCTCAGATAAGGATCGATCTTACTCTGAAGATCTCCCGGCAGGAACCCAAGTTTCTCACCGGCTTCTATCGCAGGTCTTGTCAGGATTATCCTCGATACGTCGCCCTTTTTAAAAGCTGTTATAGCCATAGCCATAGCAAGATATGTTTTTCCCGTACCCGCAGGTCCGAGTCCGAACACGATCATATTATTTCGGATCTTGTCTATATATTCCTTCTGCCCCACTGTCTTCGGCTTAATGGGTTTCCCTGCCAGTGTAAAACAGATGAGCTCCTTATCGATCTCGGTAACAAGCGTTTCCTTGTCCTCCATAAGAAGTGCAAGGGTATAGGATACTTTCTGATCGTCAATAACGTTGCCGTTTTCGGAAAGCATAGCAAGCTGTTCAAGAGCTCTGGCAGCTTTGGAAACATTAGATTCACCGCCTATCACCTTGACGCTTTCACCCCTGACGACAACATCAACCGAAAGTGCTTTTTCAATCACTTTAAGATTTGAGTCAAACTGTCCGAAGACATTAGACATATGAGTACCGGGTATATTAATGATCTTTTCGACCGATTCCATGCAGACCAAACTCCTCTTAGACATTGCTATCATTATATTACTAAATTCGCTAAATATCAATATTTCGGGCAAAGTAAAGGCATGGTCCTTGAACCATGCCCTGATCACAAAACGGCTTACTTAAATTTTCTCTTACGTGCAGCCTCAGACTTCTTCTTACGTCTAACGCTGGGCTTCTCGTAATGCTCTCTCTTGCGAATCTCCTGCTGGATGCCGGCCTTCGCGCAATTTCTCTTAAATCTGCGAAGAGCACTG
>JAILKT010000075.1 GCA_024693545.1 Lachnospiraceae bacterium | reverse complement strand
TTCCGTAGAAAGCATAGAACTCCTGAATCTTGTTCGGATCATCATTGATCACTCCGGGGTAAAACTCCGCAAAATAGTCGGGTGTCCACTCACGCCACTCGGTCTGGGTTAACTGATTGTTTGTATAAGCCTCATAACGGTGCACCTTGTTATAGATAACAGACGATACCATCGTCCATTGGGAATGGTTTGTGGGCACACCAAGCTGGATGGTATGTATCTTACTGATGTTCTTTCCGGCCGATATCAGAGACTCATCCGGAGCATTCAGACTGCCTGTTTTTTGCTCCTCTGTAACGATCTTAAGGGGATAGTAAGCAAAGCCTCCGTCAAAAGTGATGGAACTGATCTCGTCACCCTTGCTGATCGCAGCTCCGGTTGAAACACGTGAGAGGTCCTGTCCTCCGACCGGCAGAAGATTATCTTTATCCCACAAAGAGAGGTTCGTTCCGTCGGGACGGTATCCGCGGGAGTAATTATACCAGTCATCACTCGAGCCGTTTTTCCTTACGATGAACTCCCATGTGGCGGGCTGGATAAGCCTGCTGCTCGTTATGTCGAGTGTTTTTGTCCCTATGTTTCCGACTCCGTCAGTTTTTCTGTCCACATTCACAACGACATCATCCGTAGGGATCCGGACACTTACACCGTCCGGATCGTTTGCCGCATGTATCTCGACTGTTGTCTGAGGGTTTTCCAAGCCCCACATGGCGGTATTTTCACCACTGTAGCCGAATATCACGCCTCTGTCCCCAAACTGGTCCTGAGGAGTGTTGTACCTGATCCCTGTTCCGTCCTTGGGATGATCAAACGCAACATCATCAACAAGGCCCCACTTGATCAGAAGCTGCTGTCCGTCACTGAGTTCTACGGTATCGCCCTTTAACAGATTGGGATCATGTTCGCCGTAAAGATTTATCGTTTTACCGATTACTCCATTTCCATCAGGTGCAGGTACTGTTATCGTTGTTGTCTTAAAAGTTCCCGCCGGACGGAAGAAAGCGTCGTCCGGTACGCCCGTTGAACCCATGATGTTGAAGCTGATGCATTCGGGCATGGTTCCGGGTGCGGTCGAGCCCTTGCATTCTATAAGTATTCCGATTGCTTCGCTGTCTGCTCCTTCTGCATCTGTAAAGAGAGCATTTTTTATGTCAAAGCAGTCAAGTACGAAGTATGTCTTCTCTGCATAAACGGGTTTCAGATCCGCCATGGGATCAACTTCTTCGGCTACTACATCGATCTCATCGGTTGCAGTTCCGTCCGCTCCGGCGGTGATTGTCTTTTCCTTCACTACTTCGCTGTCCGATACGCTTCTGCTGCCGGAGAGAGCCTTGTATTTAAAAGAAACCTGCTGTCCCGCTACCGCACCCGTCAGTCTTACACTAAAGTGGGCAGTAAACTCCAGTACATCGCTCTGATCGATCGAGCTCTCAACAAGCACCACCGTTACTCTCGCATCGTGACTCACGTCACGGGCACCTGTGATGTGTCCCGCATTGTTACTGCTTGCGGTGCGCAGAATGATGCCTTCTTTTTCGAGCTGTTCCACGAGACTCTTGGCGTTTGTTGTCTGCTCTTTGGTCCAGACCTTCTCGGTGAAATAAGTGTCCTTCACATATGCGAGATAATCCTCGATATCGATCATGGTCTTAAGGTCTTCAAGGCAAATGGGTGCCCCGTCAACCCAGACTACATCGCGTGGATCGTACCCGCCCGCAAGGATCTCTCTTATCTCATCAAGCGAGATCTGCTTTCCGTCCTTTTCAATGTACCAGTTATCAAGGATATTTCCGTCCTCATCGAGAAGACCGTAATCCTGAAGCATCCTGTAATAATCCTGTGCTTTCTCCTTACCTCCCACAATATCGGCGAGGGCATCTATGATCTCCTGCCTAAACTGCGGCGTCTGCCCCCCGACATTAGCGGCACTGACTTTTTCGAGCATAGACTGCGGAAGCAATGTAAGTATCATTGCGACGCAGATAATGATCGAAACAATTCTTCTCCGAAAGCATTTCATGAGTTTTTCCTCCTGATTCTGATTCTAAATGTTGCGAGCTTCGCATTCCGTGCGCTATATCGGCACGGGCGTTTTCACCACGGGTTGTACCTGTCACACACTCTCCGTCTTTCACGATGTTTCATCCGTCAGGATCTTCCGCATCGGCTTCAGATTGGGATTTCTTCTCGCGCCTGAAAACAGAGTACTTGATGCAACCGAACGTGATCGCAGCGGCAAGCACAAATGACAGAACTCCGACCAGAACGTACCCTCCCGCATCATCCGAGAGCATCAGCGCACCGAATCCGTACATTTCAACAGCATCGGGCGACCCGAAGCCTGAAAACCGGTAGAGCAAAGCAACCGAAAGGATCAGAACAGACAAAGTCGCTCCCGACAATATCCTTATGCGGTTACGCAGCTGTCTGATCTTCAGTTTCATGGCTTTTTTTTCGATCATACGAATAGCTTCATCAGTTTCGTATCTCATAAATCCGGCATTCTCC
Source organism: Lachnospiraceae bacterium (assembly GCA_024693545.1). GTDB lineage: Bacteria > Bacillota > Clostridia > Lachnospirales > Lachnospiraceae > RUG11977. Next base: position 1,187 of record JAILKT010000075.1, on the reverse strand, counting down.
TCTCTCTCTCTTTGCAGTCGGAATCTATCCAACTGCGTTTCCTCGCCAGAACAATGGCGAAGCTCCTTATCCCCGGATTTTTGGGGCTCTGTTATTTAGTTCCACGAGGGATCCGGATTACTCGATTTTTTTCAGGAACTTTTTCTGAATAGTTTCTGAATCTTTTTTCTGAACCTCCCAATCAAAAAAAACACCTTTTGAACCTGATTCAAAAAGTGTTTCTCTGTATGTTTTCAATTGTCTCTTATGTCAAGGACATCCCTGTCCTACAGCAGATGTCAGTCGGTTTCCTTCTGCTAAACAGTCTTTCCCTGTTTTGCCTCCTGCATGAGCGCAACCTTCCGGGCTTCCTGTTTCTTCAGGGTCCGGTACGGGAAATAAAGAGCAACCGCGGAGAGGACAGGCATCGCATAACCGATGTAGGTTGAAATACCCGATTCCGACACAAGCAGGTTGTAGAAACCGTGGAATGCCGTCGAAAGCGAGAGCGCACCCACAATACCCGGGAAGGACAGGGTGAACAGACGCTTCTGGAGTATGATACCCATTATGAGCATCATCGAACAGACCACATGCATAACTCCGACTGCCAGGCCTCTGATGATGACAAAGGTGAGCTCCGGCGCACCGAAGGACATAAGATAGCAGCTGTTCTCAAACGAGGCAAACCCGAGTCCGAGCCCGAGGCATACGGTGATCAGCTTGCTGTTGTCGGCCTCAAATACAAAGATGTAGAAAACGAGCGGCAGGATCTTCATGATCTCCTCGATGATGGGAGAGAAGTAGATCGCCATATCTTCTGTGGGCGTCTCCGTGATCTGTCTGAGGAAACCGCTGATATAAGCGGACAGGAGGCAGATCAGCATCCCCATGACGAAGGAGCCGATGAACCTGCGCGTGCTCCTCTGGGTGAAGATGAGAGCGATCAGCAGCGGGATAGCGATGCAGACAAGAATGTTTTCGGAATAAACCATACCTCACGCACCCCCTTTCGCGATCTGTTCCGTCCGGAGGCTTTCCGGCCTTTTTTCAAGCTCGAAACACGTGAACATAACTATGAGAAGCGCCACAGCGTACATGAAGTCAGCCAGGAAATAAACAGGCTCATAACACATATACGTTGTGTTCAGGATCCATACGAGGGACACAAAGTTGACGACCAGCACCTTTTTGATCTCGTCCTCGGA
>JAILKT010000053.1 GCA_024693545.1 Lachnospiraceae bacterium | reverse complement strand
ACGCGTTTAACATCCCGATAACTGAGCAGATAACTGCTGTGATCGCCCTTGGATATGGCGCCAAACAACCTTCTCCAAGAGCTGACAGAGAGATTTCCGGGTCCGCTAAGTTTTTCTGATGCCTTCCGTCACTCTTCCACAAGAAAATAGACCTGATACCTTAATCTTGAACTGCGTTATTATATGCGGCCTGAAAGTTAGTGGCGATTTTCTCTTTATAAAATGCTTTATTTGCATTGTTATGTTTTTCAAGTTCTTCGATCACTTCTATAACGGTATTATCGATGTTCAGGTCTTTGCTTGATGATTCATAAGCTCCGGTTTTCTTATTATAGTATTTAAATTCTGGGGAAAAAGGGATATTAAATTCGTATGAATCTCTGTTTTCCCCCATATGGATGTCGTATTTGTTTTTTACTCCGCCTACATACGGTATTTCTTGAACCTTTGGATCATCCATGATCAGATGAAGCTTAAAATTGATAAAAGAATAGATCTCATTAAGAAGGATGTTATACTCTTCTTTGGGTAACAGTCGGAAAGTGTTGGTATTTACATCGCATATCAGCACATCATCAGATCGACCTTCTTCGGAGAGATGTTTCTTGAACTTATCTATAAATAATCTTGTATTTGAGGGGAATAATGAATTAAAATCTTCATCTTCCATAATAGAATCCGAGAATCCCAATGACACTATTAACCTGTGCAGAAGGGATTCTTTTTGCATATTAAGGATATCCGCACTGTACAGATCCTCGTCTGTGCGATATTTATCCTCTCCCTTAAGGTATTCCGCACGGATTTCAAATAAATCAGCAAAAAAAACTATCTCGCTGTCATGAGGTACCCTCTTGCCATTCCTAAAATTTGCTATTGCCCATCGATCGTATTCGAGACCGCCTGTTTTAAAGCATTTTTCAGCGAATTTCTCGTCACTTTTGATATTGTTTTTCTTCTTGAAGATGCTGAGTTCCTCAGAAAAGATCTGTGGAAATTTCTCATAAGGATGCTTTTTCATAGATGATCTCCTTCATAAACAGATTAAATCCAAAGGACATATGTCATGTCAATAGGGAATGACTGTCTCACAAGGGTAAAATAACACAAAAGATATAAAATGTAAATAAAATCATCACATAATTCTTAAAAAGCGGCGATTGTAACTGCATACAGGGGATAAATGTGATAAAAACTCATAGTAGAAAAAGTACGAATGAGATTGTAGCATTATGTGAAGAAACGTATTGTCAGTCATATAAGCGTTGATCTTTTAACAAAAGAGGAGGCACAAAATGAAAAAAACATACAAAGACATCATAAATACAAGTATAGGCACTGTATATAGCGCAGGCATCGCAAACAGGATCCTTCAATACATGGATAAGATAAGGAATGTGAGTGACGAGGGACAGGCAAGACGATGGGGAATGGAATTGTTGCAGAACTGTGCTGATACGGCATATGAGGGAAAAAACGTTGATGCAGAGATCACGCTTGACGAGGACAAGCTTACTTTCAAACATAACGGTAAACCTTTCAGAGTTAAGGATATTCTTTCTATCATAAATCAGGTTTCCTCAAAGAATCCCAATGAGAACACAGTGGGACGTTTCGGATCCGGTTTTATGTCTACATTCATGTTGAGCGAGCAAGTTACCATCAGATCCATACTTTCCGATAAAGGGGAGGATGAAAACGGGAACGAGATTGAACTTCCGTTCAGATCATTTGAGGTTACACTGGACAGAAAAGGACGTACAAAGGAAGAGGTGATCGAATCGATCAAAAATTCCATGGTGCAGTTGCTCAGAGTTGATGAGAATGGACTTATGAAGAAGATCGATCCAAGTGCTTTAAACACGAGTTTCATATACAAGCTTGAAAACGAAGATAGTAAGAAATGCGCCAAAGTGGGTATGGAGGATCTGAAAAATACCGTCAGATATATACTGTTGTTTGCTAAAGCCATAGGCAGCGTCAGGCTTATTGACAATGTATCAAACGAAGATGTGACTTTCAGACGCGGTGATTCGGAAAAAGTGGATGAGGATCTGAAAGTATTTGAGGTGTTGGAAAATGGTACTTCGGGAGAATGTATACATCGCTTGGCATATTTAACCGATGGCGAATTGACTTTGGCAGCTCCCTGTGAAAAGGTGGTCTCTGTTGCAGAAGGACAACAACGTTGTTGTTACAGGTTTTTGCCTATACCGGAGCTTTCGCCGAGAGTATATACGGTTTTTCCCCTTATAGGTTCGGAACATTTCCCGTTCTCCGTCATCGTGAACTCTCTTTCGTTTCGGCCAAATGAACCTCGTAATGGCATATCGTTAGTTGACAATGCACAATCTGAAGACTCCAAAGTGAATAAGGAACTTATGAAAAGGGCTGTGAAAATGTATTCTTGCATACTTGACAGTGCGGTCCTTCAAGGTTTCGATGGCTTTGAAAATGCAGTATCAATACCGGAGCAGCATGAAGATAAGGAAATGTCTTCACAGTGGGTGCAGGATGAACTCTACGGAGAACTCTACCGAAACATATGCCGGAAAAAGATGATCAATGTAAGTATTAAAGATGCAGCAGGGGGGTTAAAACGATGCAGGATGAGTCTGTCGGATATTGGCATGCATATAGTTGACGCGGCATCGGACAAGGAAAAGCAGGCCGTTAAAGAACTGGTATCACGGTTTAGGGACTTTTATTATCCGAACGGGGAAGAAGCATGGAATGATGCATTACGTAATTATCCGGTGTCCGAGGATAAGATCATTACTGCCGAAAAGTTATACCTGAATGCTCGCGAATATGTAAGCCGGAATTTCACGGGAGATACATCGGAATTTGTGAACTGGTGCTCGGAACTGTATGCTCTGTCAAAAGAAAACGACCTTTTGCATAATCTTATCATCACATCAAAGGCACCGGTATTTCCGAATCAGTCCGATACAGAGAATGCTGACAGGTTAAGAAAGTATGGCGAGATATATACCGATAACGGTATACCTGAGGTTCTAAAAGATGTGTCCGAAAAACTTGACAGATTGACGGCAAGAAACTTTGATGAAAAACTTGAGATCCGAAAGATGTTGGTGCATAAGGATTTCGCGACTGATGGAAATGCTATGCCTGCTGCCTATGAGACTGCAAGGATCGTAAAATATATCAGCGACAGATCTGACAGGAAATTTCCGGTACAGAATTTCATTTGCTATGAAAGAACTTATACAAATGCCTGGTATGAAGCATGGAAATTGATGATGTCATGTATGAAGGATCGAACGATGTATGATGCCTGCAGTTTATTTTTTCATAAGGAGGATATGCCCCCTTATGAAACTTTGGAGGAACACTGGTACAGTAATGACAGCATGTGGTTCAATTCAATAAAAGGCATATGTAATCTGGTCTGCGAAAGGATTGAAAATGCCGGAGATGTTCAAGGGCTGACCGAGTTGCTGGAAAGTTCCGGAGAAGATGAGACTTACGGCAAATTGGTTGGATTTATGAGCGCGGCGTTCCAAAACGGGTTTAAGATCAAAGAGGTTAACAGCAGATTATTTCCCGACCTTACCGGAACGCTCCGTAATGTATTTAACAGCTGGGATAAGAATTTCTACTATGATGCGGTTGAGCACACGGAACTGTATTCCATCGCACAACCATTTGCCGGGATTTACGGGGAGTGTGAACTGAGAGGCAGAACCATTGATCGAAAGATACCCTTTGAATATACGGGCTTGCCGAAACAGACCGATACCAAGGTTTGTGAGAACATTAATAATGCTCTGATAAGAGTGTTTTCTCAAGGACCGCTTTCAGAAGCTACGCAGGAGCAGCAGGAAGCCTGCACCAAATTGCTTTCGTTGCTCAGAAACGATCCGGAGTTTACAAAAGAATACTTTCCGAATTATATCTCGGAAGAAGATCAGATGAAACTTCTCACACCTCAAAGCGCTGTTATTATGCAGCGTAAAGCTGATCAAGTAGATGCTCTGCTTTCGAAGCATAATATAATTGATATAAATGACCTTGATTCTTTGATAGATAACCTTGTGAAAATAAGCATGAAAGAGAGTGAAGCTGTATATTATGATGATGATAGCGATGTGCTCCTGGATGAAACGAGTACCCTGACAGGAGATGAAAGAACTGAGTTATGTCGCAAGATTGGTAAGGCAGGAGAGGATTTCGTATATAACTATCTGATAAATTCAGCCGAAGATGAAGGATATACGGTCGTTTCCCATGATGCCAGAGAAACGATCCTTCAAAAAACACAGCAGGACAACATAAATACGGGAATTTCAGGGATAACTGTTCTTCGGGGAGACCATGCCGGATATAAGCAGAGCGGTTGGGATTTTATGGTGACAACAATATGTAACGATGAAAAAAAGGTGAAATATTATGAAGTGAAAACTCACTCGTTTAACAGTGTTGTGTCAAATATTGTAGCTCTTTCAAATTCGCAAATGAGGATGGCGATGCAGGAAAACGACAATTATATAGTTGTTAAAGTAAAATGTAACAGGTATTCTTTCGATTGTTCACTGGACGGTTTTTATTCCGATATCGGAGAACAGATCGCAGACGGCAGATTTACAAATACTGACAGGTATTCATTTAATGTTTTGGACAGAGCCCAAAAGAACTGAGGCGAACAGCTGCCTCAACGAGATTTTGGAGGTTTTCCAAAATCTCGTTTGTCTTCAGTCTGAAGCGCTTACAACCATTAAGGT
>JAILKT010000164.1 GCA_024693545.1 Lachnospiraceae bacterium | reverse complement strand
AGATTCCAAACACAGTCCTTATCTCCCTCTGCGCCATATTTGGTAAGAACGGAGCCCTTCCCTATCTCGGTTTCTGTCTGCTTTGTAAGACCGTTCGATGAAGCAAGGTATTCTATAATATCCTCTGTTGCGGGATCAAGCGCATATTTGGCGGTTCCGTCACTGTTTTTCGGTACACTTTCGTCCCTTTCACCGGTTATCTGCATAAATCCCACATCGTTCTTTTCCGCACGTGCCGTCCAGAGGGGCTTACACATATTTCCGCCGACACTCACACATGCCGTAAACATATCCTGAGCCTCCATCGCCAGCTTGTAGTTCATAAATCCGCCGTTTGAAAATCCCGCACAGAACACGCGGTCATCATCAAATGAATATTCATCGGCGAGATACCTGACCACTTCCTTAAGGAAAGTAACATCATCAAAATCATCCGGAACTCTTCCATAATTCCAGCTGCACGTATTTCTTCCCTTCTTGCCGTTATGAGATCCGGTTACATAGCATACGGCATATCCGAGCGGATTTGCATCTTTCTCAAAGGCGATCTCCTGCCGGAAGGCTTCTGCCGAACCTCCGGCTCCATGGAGCAGCAGAATGATCGGCGCATCATCCGTTTCTTCCGGAGGGCAAACTATAAATTCACGTTTGACTCCCTCATATGCGCATGTCACCTTGTTTCCGTCTTTAACCACATCCTCAAGCCCCGCTCCCGATGAACACCCGGTCAGTGTATAAACCCCGAGCAGGCAGATCACCGTAATGACAAAAGAAAACATTTTTTTCTTCAAAGCCGGATACCTTTTGTTATAACTTTCGTTATACCTTTCGTTATATTATTCTCTATGCATCATAATTCATGTCGCTGTCAATGGTAATACTTCCGTTATTTAATCTTTCTTTCACGACATCCATCGAATACTGCTCAAATTCGGACTTTTCTTCATCCGTAAACTCTCCCAAATATTGCGGTGTCACAGTAACATTTCCGCTTCCCTTAACTGTTCCTTTGTTCACGAACCAGATTCCGCGACCGATCGAACCGTCGGGATTCGAGTAGTTATGCATGACAGTTCCACAGTAAAATTGTCCATTCAGAGTGAGTGTTGCGCCCGAAAGGTTGTTAAAGGTTCCTCCGAACATACTCCTGAGCTGTCCGCCCTTCTTGATCTCTACTGTTCCGTAATTCATGATGCACTCTTCACCGCCCATGGTACACCATAACTTTCCGCCTGACTCAACAACTATCTTTGCGCCTTTCCGGATGTTTACGCATGCTTGGAGACATCCACCCTTTGCGATCGTGAGCGTTCTTCCCTCAGGTACTTCAACATTCCAAAGTCCTTCCAGCTCTTTGTTGATGCTGAAATCATCCATTATCTTAAGCGAAGTGCTGTACGAGTCGCCTGCTTGTCTTCCTTCAAACCATTCATCGCCGTAGTTCTTGGCTTCTTCGACGGTCATCGGTTTCTCACGGATTTCCTCCATTGCTGCCTGGTTATATACTTCCCACTTGTTACCTCCGAGATCTGTGTACTTAGCGAGTTCGGGGGTAGGCGCAGGGGTTGCCGTAGGCCGGGGCGTCGGCGCAATGGTCGCTGTAGGCAGTGGCGTCGGCGCAATGGTTGCTGTAGGCCGAGGAGTCGGCGCAATAGTTGCTGTAGGCCGGGGCGTCGGCGCAGGGGTTGCCGTAGGCCGGGGCGTCGGCGCAATGGTTGCCGTAGGCCGGGGCGTCGGTGTAGGGACTGCTGTAGGAACGGACGTTACTGTGGGTGCAGGTGTAGGTATGGGTGAAGTGTCAGGCTCGGGAACCTCTTCTGCCGTATCATCACTGCCCGTCAATGACGATGCTGTGTCATCCGGCCCCGTGCCTCTGTCAGGTTTGGGTTCGGGTTTTTCGTCGGTCTTTGCTTCCTCAAGATTGCTCGTATCATCCGCATCAACCGTAACAGGATCGGTACCTCTGATAACGTAGAACTTACCTGCGATCTCGAAGATGATCTCTCCGCCGTCTGTTGCAACATTAAGGTCTATCACGTTGTTTCGTGAAACCCTGAGTCCCGCCGGGATGCTCTGTGCGTCGACATAGGCGTTTTCTCTGCCCGTTCCGAGCGTGGGAAGGATCTCAAATTTCTTCATCCCTGCCGTGATGAGCATCGCCGCAGCGTCACTGATGTGATGCGTAACGGTATCGGGAACATCCGTCAGATTCTCCTCGGGTCCGAGGCTCTGTCTGATGATGACCGGCATGAAGCGCAGGTTTATTCCGTTCCTGCTCTGAGCAAATATCTTTCCGAACGGATATGTATCCGAATAATCATTACTGATGTCGCAATCAAAGCCTGCTTCCTCTATCAATTCACGCGCAGACCGGGCGTCCATATCTATAACATCGGGAACATCCTTAAATGCAATAAAGAATGTTGCTACAGCCAGTGCCGCGATCACACCGACAGCTATCAATGTTCTGACAATGATCTTCTTGCGTCTGAGCTTGCTGCCGAGCATGATCTTTTTGCTGAGTGCCGGGCCTGCCGCTGCCGACTTTTCGCCTGCCGCCGAAGCGCTGCCGACCGCTGCCGACTTTTCGCCTGCCGCTGCACCTTCCTGAGCTGCATTGCCGCCTGCCGCTGCAGCTTCCCCGGCGCCGCTTGCTCCCGCATATGTTCCCGCGTCTTTAAGGGCTCCTGCGACAGCGTCCGTAAATTCTCCGTATGTATTATAGCTTCTGAGAGAAACTGTCTGATTAACAAAGAGTATCTTTTCGAGATCGGCAGGGAATGCTACATTTCCCAAGGTCAGCGTGAGGATCTTTATCCCTTTTTCATGAGCGTAAGCGATCTCGCGCTTTACATTATCCCTTTTTACGGATTTGGATGAAGCGCAAAAAAGAACGATACCGGCCTTTTCAAGATTAGTGCCGATAACGCCCGCCCAGTCAGTTCCGGGATCGATGCCTTCATCGTACCAAACACGATAGGATGCCTCCTGAAGTGCTTCAATGATGGGCATCACATCACTGCTGTCTTTATGTGCATAACTGACAAATATGTACTTTTCGCTTCCCTTATACGCCCTTGGCTTGTTCATACGAAAACCTCCCCCTCCTTCTGCCGTCATTGCAGGATCTTTACCCCATCAAGAAAAGATGTCGCTGTATAATCCCTTATCGGATTGTTCCTTAGATCAACTTCTTCGAGATTCTTTAACGTAAGAAGTACGTTTATGTCGCTGATATTATTATCGGAGACGTCCAGAACCCTGATGTTTTCCATGTTGCTCAGAACGCTTATGTCACTTATCGCGTTTCCGCTTATATCGAGCTGCGTGCACGCCTTACAGTCTTTAAGGAATGTAATATCCTCGATACCGGTGCCCGAAAGATCTATGTATGCTTCTTCCTTGATCTCATCATGATCGAGACCGAGCATCGCTTCCACCGTCAGCTGCGACTTTGACGTGTCGTTATCGTCTGTGTTCATATGCGTAAGGATAAGAATGAGAGCCACCGCAAGAACAACCACGATCGCACTGAGACAAACCGCAAGTTTTATATGTTTCTTTTTGTTTCTGCTGCTTTTTATCCCGCTCACGTTTTCAAGCCAGCTTTTTATCTTTTCCGGCACTAGAGAGTTTTCGGCATCCTCTTCGGAGCCCCCGCATGGCGGGATCTTTGCTGCGATCGCAAGCTGAATCTTCAGCCCGGGATCGGCTTCTCCGGTCTCTTCCGTCACATATGCGACGGGCATTTCTCTGTCGAGAGCAAGATTAAGGTTTTCCTTTATTTCCCTGTTATCCCTGCCGCTGATACATATAAACAAGGCGTCCGAACAAAGCAGTGAATCCGCGTCCCTCGGGGCGATATCATGTCCGGCCCTGCGTATAAAATCTTCATATGCTCCATGCGGCTCTGCATCCGCAGATGTTATATAGAATATCTTCATATTTTACGGCCCCCTCTTCCCCCCGGTCAAATCCGTGTCGATCAGGAAGTATGTGCCGCCACATACTTTTTAAGTGCATCAAAAGTTTCCGTACTGATACAATGCTCGATCTTGCATGCATCTTCGGTTGCGATCTTCTCATCAACCCCAAGATCACAAAGTATCTTAGTAAGAACGATATGACGCTCATAAATCGTGTTGGCAATTTCCAGTCCCTTTTTTGTGAGTGTCAGAAAACCCTCCGGTGACATATTTAAGTATCCGTCTTCTTTAAGTCTGTTGACCGCCCTGCTTACCGAGGGTTTTGAAAAATTTCTGTAGTCTGCCACATCTATCGATCTGACAGTGGCCTTCTCTTTCGAAAGCACAAGTATCGTTTCAAGATACATCTCTCCCGATTCGCGCATAGTGCTCCTCCTTATCCGTTTTCAAATTTTCCGACCAACCTCTCCTGTCCATTATATTTTATTATTTAACATTTGTGAAGTAATAAAAGCTTTCAATCTTTTTAAATGAAGCTAATGAAAAAAGGATGCGGAACTGTTCCGCATCCTTTAATGTTATCTGTTTGTTTTTCGAGATGATCACTTCGCCAAAAGCTCTGCGAAGCAGCAGATTACTTACGAAGACCAAGCTTTTCGATAAGCTCACGATATCCTTCGATATTTGTCTTCTTAAGGTACTCAAGAAGTCCACGTCTCTGACCAACCATCTTTAAAAGACCACGTCTTGAGTGATGATCGTTCTGGTTAACCTTAAGGTGAGCTGTGAGCTCATTGATCCTCTCTGTGAGAAGAGCAACCTGAACCTCTGTTGAACCTGTGTCCTGTGCATTCTTGCCGTACTTAGCTACGATCTCAGCTTTTCTTTCCTTGCTTGTCATGTTTAAATCCTCCTTTTTATTCTTATGTAAACCAAAACCCGGAATGGCGGCGGGAGAGGCCGCGCACCTGAGCATGGTCCGTGTGCTTTGTTATGATACAACGCAGGGCCGGATGTGTCAAGTCGTTATGTGGAAAAAGCGTTCAAATAAGCTTTTCCGCTTCTTCCTTCTGTCCGTTTTCCAGCAGTTCCCGGATCCTTGTCGAGCTGACAACGTCACCGTCCGACTTTAATCTCTCAACCGTAACGGTTTCATATCCGTATCGCTCGCCGTAAACCTCAAGCTTGTTCGCATCGCCCGATGCAAGTCTGCCGTAACGAAAATCATCACCGCATACCATGAGCTTACATCCGAGTTTTCTCGCCACGACATCCTTGGCGAACATCATCGGTCTGAGCATCGAGAGTTTTCTCGTAAAAGGACACCGTACAACGATGTCAACGCCCATCTCCTCAAACTTCTTAACCTTCTCCTCCCAAGTCGAAAGGACAGGTATTCCGTTCTTTTTATTTCTGTGAATTCCCACATCGAGTCTTCCGGTCGTGTCATCCTCCATATCGATCACAAACACCACCGTCTTAAGGTTTCTCTCCCTCGCTTTTTCCTTAAGAATGTTGATAAGATAGCGATGACCGATGTGAACTCCGTCAAATTTGCCGATCGTCACGGCCGTATCCTTAAGACTGACGTCAGGATATGTATAGATCTCCAAACTTCCCGCCTCCTGTAACAGTCAACCGCTCCGTTTATCTCCGCCGGATAACTGTATTTGTCTTGTCTTATTGTGTGAACATCTTAAGCGGTTTGTACAGCTTTCGCCGTTCCTCATATTCATAGACGGCAAGGAACTTACCCTTCGATGTATAAACCCTCACCGGTGAAACCGGCTCCTTTATATACTCCTTGAAATGTCTGAAAAACATGATGTTTCCGTTTTCAAGGACCTGATCGAACTTTTCCTTCGTGTGAAATGCCGGAAGGTCCTTAAAGCATTCGTCGGTCGCAATCAGCGCCTTTTCAAGTTCGCCTTTTCCTGCCAGCTCCTGTGCCTGCGCAAGAGTCAGACTATTCTCGATCCCGAAATTTCCCACTCTCGTCCGGATCAGTTTCTCCATCGTCGCACATGTACCGAGTTTTTCGCCGATATCACGGCAAAGCGATCTTATATACGTTCCCTTTGAGCACTCAACACGTATTACAAACCTCTTGACGGGAAGCGACAGAACCGCTTCGTCCTTTGCCCATTCGGGATCGCTGTTACGTTTAAATCTGTCTTCCTCCGAGCCTGTGTTCACGCCGAATCGGTCCATATAAGATCCTTTTTTGAGACCTATAACGCATATGCTGTCCGTTCCGCTCGCACGGCCGTCACCCTCATTCTTCCCGCAGTAAGCGTTATCATTCATCTCAAACACAGTCTCGCTGCCGAGCTTTCCGTCTGCGATCTCGGACATTATCTCAATATCTTTTATTGTTACGTTTCTCGCCTCGGGCGCTCTTACTTTTCCTTCCCTTGCAAGTTCACAGAGTTTCTTACCGCCCTGCTTTATCGCTGAATACACAGGCGGTACCTGCATATATTCGCCTTTGAAGCTCTCTACGGCTTCCAGAATGTCCCTGCCTGATATTTCCCCGAGTCTTTCCTGTCCGTACGAAAGGATCTCACCCGAAATATCCTCAGTGTCGGTCGCTATTCCGAGTAAAACTAGCGCTTCATAGGCTTTATCCGAATCGGTCAGCATCTCAACGACTCTTGTCGCCGTTCCCAGGCAAACAGGAAGCACACCCTCGGCGTCGGGATCGAGCGTTCCCGTATGACCCGCTCTTCTCTGCCCGGAGATTCCGCGCATTCGGGCTATGACATCATGTGAGGTATAGCCCTGTTCCTTGTAAATATTTATTATCCCTTCCATTTATCTGTTTCTCTGTCCCTGCTTAGAGATTTTGCCTTATTCTCCTGCTGTGAGCTGCTTCTACTTCACTTCCGGGAGATTACCTGCCTTATTCTTCTGCTGTGAGCTGCTTCTCTATCTCCGCTAAAAGGTTATTTATAACATCGCGTCTTGAGCCGCTCATCGTAGCGCCGGCAGCTCTCACATGACCTCCGCCGCCGAACATAGAGCATATCTTTGACACATCGACGATCTCACAGGACCTCATGCTGACACGCCAGGATCTGGGAGTAAGCTCTCTGATCAGTATCGCAACCTCAACTCCCTTTGTTACACGGAGCTGATCGATAATGCCTTCCGTATCGGAAGGACCGAGCCCGTAGAGATTGATGATCTTTCTGTCTATCGATGAAAAGATGACCTTTCCGTCCAGACAAAGAACACTTTCCATCAGGCAGCGTCCGAGTATCTGGTTCTGAAGATACGTCTTCTCATAAAATGTTCCGTCAATTATCCTCGAAGAAGATACCCCGTGGTCGAGGAGCGCCCCCGCCACTTCCATCGTTTCACGAGTCGTGCACGAATGCTTAAACACTCCCGTGTCATGAACGATCCCAAGATAAAGCGCTTCCGCAGCACCTTTTCTTATCTTGCTGTCCTCACAGAGTGTATAGATTATCTGCGCCGTAGCCGCCGAATCCGGCAGCACCAGATTATTTTCGAGGAATCCGTTGCTTGTGGCGTGATGATCGATGCAGTAAGTCTTCTTTGCCGACTTTACATAGTTCATCGCTTTTCCGAGACGTCCGTCATCCCCGCAGTCAAGCGCTATAAAAAGATCGAAGGGCTCTCTCGAAGGATAGCCCGTCACAACCCTCTCAGCTCCCTCGATAAAAGAAAATGCCACCGGCACTTCCTCGAGGAAAACCTCCGGTTCTTTTCCGTAATTGTCACGTATATAAGCTGCCAGCCCCAGTGTGCTTCCGACACAATCCCCGTCGGGCCGTATATGTCCAGCAATACCTATAGTGTTTGCGGTGCTTATATCCTCCCAAAATGTTTGTTTCTCAAATGCCATTAAAATCCTTCCTCGGGTTTTTCCTTAGCCTCATCGGCTTCGATCACCTCGTCGATAAGATGCGACATATTTACGCCGTATTCTATCGACTGATCAACTATAAACGTAAGCTCCGGCGTATTGCGCATGTTCAGATTATGGGCGAGCTGACTTCGCAGAAAGGATGCCGCGCTCTTAAGTCCCTTTAATGTGTTTTCCTGAGCTTCAATGTCGCCGAGAACCGAAATATAGACCTTTGATGTTTTAAGGTCCGGTGCAACCTCGACCGCCACCACCGATACCATCGGCGCGATACGCGGATCCTTGATCTCATTGTTTATGAGCTCCGAGAGCTCACGCTGGAACTCCCGGTTGATCCTGTTGTTTTTAATACTGTTCTTTCTCATGGAGTCCACCCTCCTAATACTTGTTCTGCAAACCTTTCATAACGTCAGGTTCTGGGAACCTCGACCATCTTATAGAATTCAACCTGGTCAAGTTCCGCGATATCGTTGAATTTCTCAAATACGAAACCGCACTCATAACCCGCAGCGACTTCCTTGACATCATCCTTGAATCTCTTGAGTGATGCAAGAGCTCCGTCGAATATCTGCTCTCCGCCACGAGTGATACGTGCCGAGCATCCTTTTTCAACCTTTCCGTCAAGTACAAACGAGCCGGCGATAACGCCAAGTCCCGATGCCTTGAAGAGCTGTCTGATCTCGGCATGGGCGATGACTCTTTCTTCGTAAATGGGCTTGAGCATACCCTTCATGGCTGCCTCTATATCATCGATAGCATTATAAATAACCTTGTAAAGCTTTATATCGACCTTCTCGCGTTCGGAGATTTCCTTGGCTGTATTGTCGGGCTTTACGTTGAAACCGATGATGATCGCATTACTTGCACTCGCAAGGGTTACATCGGACTCGTTGATGTTACCTACACCACCATGGATAATGCGGACAACAACCTCTTCGTTGCTGAGTTTCTCAAGACTCTGCTTAACCGCCTCAACAGAGCCCATAACATCGGCCTTGACGATAAGGTTAAGTTCCTTGACCTCACCAGCCTGGATCTGTGAGAAGAGTCCGTCGAGACTCATACGAGCCTTTGTTTCGGCAATAAGCTTCTCTTTATTCTGCGAGATAAATGCAGAAGCGATATTTCTGGCTTCTTTCTCATCCGCAACCGCAAGCATGACCTCACCGGCTTCGGGAACCGCGTTAAGACCGAGTATCTCAACGGGTGTCGAAGGTGTTGCGATCCTGACCTTATGTCCGTTATCGTCGATCATTGCACGGACCTTACCGTGTGCGGCACCGATGGCTACATTTTCACCAACCTTCAATGTACCCTTCTGTATAAGCACCGTAGCAACGGGACCGCGTCCCTTGTCAAGCTGTGCCTCGATAACGATACCACGGGCCTTTCGGTCGGGGTTGGCTTTGAGTTCAAGCACATCAGCCGTAAGTAATACCATTTCGAGAAGGTTTTGGATACCCTCTCCCGTCTTAGCCGAAACAGGCGCGAATACGACATCGCCGCCCCAGTCTTCAGCTACAAGGCCGTGCTCTGTAAGCTCCTGTTTTACTCTTTCGACATTTGCTCCGGGTTTATCGATCTTGTTAACCGCAACGATGATCTGGACACCGGCTGCCTTTGCATGGTTGATAGCCTCAACTGTCTGGGGCATAACACCGTCATCCGCAGCAACAACGAGGATCGCGATATCCGTTGATTTCGCGCCACGCATACGCATCGACGTAAATGCCTCATGACCGGGTGTATCAAGGAATGTGATCTTTCTTTCGTTGACTTCGACCATATAGGCGCCGATGTGCTGCGTGATCCCGCCTGCCTCGCGGGCAGTAACGTTTGTTTTTCTTATCGCATCGAGAAGTGATGTCTTACCGTGATCTACGTGACCCATTACGCAGACAACGGGAGGACGCTTAACAAGCTTATCGGGCTCTTCCTCAGTATCCTTGAGGAGTTCCTCAACAAGGTTGACTTTAACTTCTTTCTCACAAAGGATCTCATAATCCATTGCGATCTCTTCCGCTTCTTCATATGAAATCTCGGAATTGAGGTTGACCATCTTGCCGCCCATAAAGAGTTTCTTAATGATCGCAGCTGCGGACTGTTTCATCTTATCCGCAAGTTCTTTGATCGTGATAACCTCAGGTACGGTAATCGTCTTGATATCGTCAACAACTTCTTCTCTGGGCTTTGCAACAGGCTTCTGGAAGGCGCCCTTACGGTTGGGATCCTTCTTCTGCTTGCCGTTTCTCATTCCGTCTTCATCAAAGGCTGTATTTCTGTCCTTACGATTCTTATCACGGCTTCTGTCTTTTAAGTTATCGGCACGTGCACTGCTTCTGCCGCCGATCTCATTTGTAAGTTCTCTCATGCTCGAAGAACGTGAGTCGTTCTTCTTACTGTATGTACGACGTACGGGTTCTTCATCCTTACCCGCAAATCCGCCCTGACCGCCGAATGTACGACCGCCCTGGCCTCTGCCTTCTCCGCCGTAGGAACGGCCACCCTGAGGTCTGCCTTCTCCTCCGTAAGGACGGCCACCCTGAGGTCTGCCTTCTCCGCCGTAGGGACGGCCACCCTGAGGTCTGCCTTCTCCTCCGTAAGGACGACCACCCTGAGGTCTGCCTTCTCCACCGTAGGGACGGCCACCCTGAGGTCTGCCCTCTCCTCCGTAAGGACGGCCACCCTGAGGTCTGCCCTCTCCTCCGTACGGACGACCACCCTGAGGTCTGCTCTCTCCGCCGTAGGGACGGCCACCCTGAGGTCTGCCGGCATCTCTGCCGGTATTGTTACGCTCGGGACGGGGTCCTCTTGCGGGACGTTCTCCGTCACGTACGCCTTCTCGCGGTGCTCTCTGCTCACGAACGCCGTCTCTTTCGGGATGGGCATCCTTGCGCTGGGGAGGTACGGGGCGGCTGCTTTGTGTTCTTTCCTGATTTTCATCGACAGGTGTAGCCGGCATCGCAGCTTCAGTTTTTTCTCTGTCGGGCTCTTCCGTCTTTTTCTCAGCCTTCAAAGGATTGGGCGGAAGCTCGATCTCCTTCTTCTTTTTCTTCGGAACCTGAGAGTAATCTATGGTTTCTGCCGAAGGATCGATCTCAAAGCCCTTGATCTTATCACCAAGAGTTTCGGTAAGCGCCTTTCTGCTTCCTCTGCTGACTGCGGGAGTCGATGCAGAAGCAATGGCTCTCTTATCCCTTTCGGAGCGTCCGTCAAAGACCTGTGAAACAGGTTTACCCTGTTTACGTCCGCCGGGAGCATCTTTGCCCTCGGGCGAACGGCGGGCGTTTCCGCCGGAGCTCTTCTTCATGAACGTTGTACCGTCCTTGCCTACAATACCATCGGGCGTCATCCTCATGTCCGAACGTTCATTGGTCTGAGCATCGACAAGCCAGTTGTTATCGTCAACATAGTACTTGGTAGACGTTCCGTCCTTTCTTCGAAGTGTGATCGTTTGATTAATTGGCATTCTTTTTTATTTCTCCTGTTCCGTTATGATTTCCTTTATTTTAGCCGCAAAGCCTTCATCGTTCACAGATACGCTCGCACGCATCTGCGTTCCGGTTGCATGACCGAGTCCGTCCTTGTCGCCATATTCAACATAATCGACATCGTAATAATTACACATGTCCTTAAAATTCTTTTTTGTATTGTCCGACGCATCGCCGGCCACAATACAAAGTGCGGATTTCCCGCCCTTGACAGCTTTCTCGGTCATAAACTCTCCGGCCGATATCCTGCCGGCCCTTTTGGCAAGTCCAAGGAGCATATACGCTCTGTCCTGTTTCATAGCATATCCTCCGTTTTAAGCCCGCAGGCTCCCGGCTTCACTCGTTTCTTCAGCCGTAAGCTCACGTATCCAGCCGTTTCTCCGGCCGCAGTTTCGCGGCTTCATTCGGTTTCTCCGCGTTCAAATTCATCAATTATTTCCTGTGCTATTTCATCGGGGATCGCAGTTTTAAGCGATCTTTCAAAGCCATGGGTTTTCATGGCCTTTTCAAGGCATTCGCGGTTACGGCACACATAAGCGCCACGACCGTTCTTTTTCCCTGTCAGATCAAGCTCGATCTTACCATCGGGTGTCAGGATCACCCTGACCATTTCCTTCTTCGGTTTCATCTCACCGCAGCCCGTACATTTTCTGACGGGTACCTTACCTTTTGTCATCAGCACCGGTCCTCACTATCAATAATATCCTTCGTTGTTCTGAGACTCGCTCTTGATATCGATCTTATATCCCGTAAGTCTTGCAGCAAGACGCGCGTTCTGGCCTTCCTTGCCGATGGCAAGCGAAAGCTGATAATCGGGAACTATGACCTTCGCGCTCTTTTCATAAACGTCAACGTCAACCGAAACAACCTTTGCGGGGCTGAGTGCGTTCTCGATCAGTCTTGCGGGATCCTCATCCCAAACGATAATGTCAATCTTCTCGCCGCGAAGCTCATCTACAATGGCATTTACTCTCTGTCCGTTGAGACCTACGCAGGCACCGACGGGGTCGATGTTGGGGTCACTTGACCAAACAGCCATCTTCGTTCTTGCTCCGGCTTCACGGGAAATACTCTTTATTTCAACAATGCCCTCACGGACTTCTGTAACTTCCTCTTCAAAAAGACGCTTAACAAGGTCTCTGTGGGATCTTGAAACAGTGATCCTGGGACCGCGTGAGTTATCCTCAACCTTTGTAACATAGACCTTGATCCTCTCGCCGGGTGCGAAAACCTCACCGTAGATCTGCTCGCTTTCGGGAAGGAGTGCATCCACCTTTCCAAGGTTAATGCTCATGTTGTTGTTCGTTCTCTGTGACCTGTCGCCGTTGCTGATGTATCTCTGGAACGTGCCGGTTACAACCTCGTGCTCGATTCCGATATACTGCATAAAGAGGATTCTTCTCTCCTCTTCACGGATTTTCTGAACAACGGTCTGTTTAGCCTTCTGTGCGGATATTCTGTAGAAATTCTTGGGAGTGACTTCAACGTTGACAATATCGCCCTCTTTGATCTCTTCTGCGGGATAGAGAGCCTTTGCATCATCAAGCGCGATCTCAAGAGAATCATCCGTCACTTCGGTAACAACGGTCTTCTGTGCTATAACGCTGACAGCGCCCGTTGTACGATTGATGCTTACCTTGATGTTATCTGCTTTTCCGAACTGGTTCTTGCACGCAGCAAGAAGTGATGTCTCGATTGCCTCAAGCATTACTTCCTTGTCAATCTCCTTCTCCCTCTCGAGAGTATCGAGTGCCTCGATCAAGTCCCTGTTCGAGTCCATGTTTTCTTGTGTCCTCCTGTCTTGTTTTTGCTTTTTCATAGTCGTTTTCTCTGCCTTTTTCTAATATTTTTTTTGCCTTCGTATGGCTATTTTCCTGCTTATGACGTTCCGCCTACAGATCGGGGTCCAATGAGATCTTTGCAACATTGTCTCTCGGTATCGAAATGCTCTTGTCACCGATCTTTATGGTGAGCTCCGTCGCATCAAAGCCTTCAAGTTCTCCTCTCAGCTGCTTTTCACCGTCGGCAGCCTTGAACAGCTTGGCGAGCACCGTCTTACCGATGTTTCTCTCAAAGTCCTTATCTTTCTTTAATACTCTGAACAGCCCCGGTGAACTGACCTCCAGAATGTAAGCATCACTTATGGGATCCGCCTCGTCAAGGAGATCGCTTATCTTCCGGCTGGCGGCTTCACAATCATCGATCTTCACGCCACCCTCTTTGTCAATATAGATCCGCAGGTAATACTCTCCGCCTTCCTTGACGTATTCAACGTCCACCAGCTCAAGTCCGAGCGGCTCTGTCACCTTAAGGGCAAGTTCCGTAGCAATCTGCTCATATGATTCTTTTTTTGCCATATTTTTTCCGTTTCAGGGTTTTACAACCGCCCAACACATAAATGAAAGAGTGGACTTCCGCAGTCCACTCTTCATAACAACATTACCAAAAGACATCTTAACACTCTGTATAAACAATTGCAAGCGATTCTTCGATAAAAATCAACAAAATGTGTATTTTTTACCGCAAATATGCCATTTTTACTCTTCCGAATAAACTTCCTTCTTCAAAACTCCGATATAAGGCAGGTTTCTGTAATAATCCGCATAATCGAGTCCATATCCGACAACAAATGCATTGTTGATCGAGAAACCGCTGATATCGCAGCCGATTTCTGAGGGATGGCACTCGTACTTGTCAAGAAGGCACACCGTCCTTACGGAGCGGGGCTTTCTCGAAAGCAGGATTTCCTTGAGATATTTGAGAGTGAGACCCGAATCGATGATATCCTCAACGATCACAACATCCCTGTCTATTATTGTGTTATCAAGATCTTTTATAAGTCTGACTGCGCCCGATGACTGTGTTTCGTTACCGTAACTCGAAACGACCATGAAATCCATATGTATCTGAGTCTTCATCTGTCTGCAAAGATCTGTGTAGAAAATGGACGCGCCCTTAAGAATGCAGACCATGATCGGCTCGCTGTCTTTGTACATTTCGGTGAGCTGTTTTCCAAGTTCTGCGACTCTTGCCCTTATCGTCTCTTCTGAAAAGAGTACGTACTCGATATCGTTCTTCTCGTTTGTGATCCTCATGGTCTTCTCCTTCACGTCTGTCTGTTTTCGATCATCCGTAGCTGCGTGAGCCTACCTTGTCATTTTACATCTCGTCTTATCTGTTAGCAAGTTCTTCCGTAACATCGTCCCAGTCAACTCCGCACTCAACCATGAGCACCGACAGATGGTACATGAGATCCGCGATCTCGTATTTCAGCTCCTCGGCTCCGGGATTCTTGGCTGCGATGCAAACCTCCGTGGATTCTTCTCCGCATTTCTTGAGGATCTTATCGATTCCCTTGTCGAAAAGATAGTTCGTATATGAACCCTCCTTGGGATTTTTCTTTCTGTCAACGATCACATCGTAGAGATTCTTAAGAACCGCGTAAGGATTCTTTTCCTCAAAATCATGATGTACC
>JAILKT010000106.1 GCA_024693545.1 Lachnospiraceae bacterium | reverse complement strand
ATGATCTTCGGGCAGACGTAAGGATCGACAAGATTTGCCGCGCCTACCTGAACCGCCGCAGCACCCGCATACATAAGCTCTATTACGTCGCGCGCATTGCTCACACCGCCCATGCCTATTATCGGTATCTTTACCGCATCGTAAACCTGGTAGACCATCCTCACCGCAAGCGGGAAAATGCAGGGACCCGACATGCCGCCTGTCTTGTTTGCAAGAATGTGGCGACCTGTTTTGATATCTATCCTCATGCCCATAAGCGTATTTATGAGCGATAGCCCGTCCGCACCGGCCTCTTCGCAGGCCTTTGCGATTTCCGTGATGTCGGTCACGTTAGGCGAAAGCTTCATATAGACGGGCTTCGTTGTCACAGCCTTGACCGCGCGTGTGACCTCTGCCGCAGCTTTTGCGGAAGTTCCGAAAGCCATGCCGCCGTCATGGACGTTGGGACAGCTGATGTTTACCTCAATGATCCCGACCTGATCTTCTTTATCGATCCTCTCACAGTTGTAGACATACTCGTCGATCGAGAAGCCGCTGATATTCGCCACAACAGGCTTTTTGAAGATCTTTTTAAGCTCCGGAAGTTCGTGAGCGATCACATCATCGATGCCGGGGTTCGCGAGCCCGACAGAGTTGAGCATTCCGCCCGTGCACTCAGCAATGCGGGGTGTGGGGTTTCCAAAACGCCTCTCGCGTGTCGTTCCCTTGAAGGAAAAGCTCCCCAGAACGTTTATGTCATAGAGCTCTTTAAATTCCTCACCGAATCCGAATGTTCCGCTGGCGGGGATTATGGGGTTATCAAGCCTCAGACCCGAGAGCTCGACTGAAATATCTGCCTTTTTTCCATCTGTTAAACTCATGTTATCTTCCTCTCAAATCTCTTCAAGAACTTCATCTGCCGGGAACACGGGGCCGTCGGCACAGACCTTTTTAAAGCCCTTCGTAGTTTTCACGCTGCATCCTACGCACGCTCCGAAACCGCAGCCCATGCGCTCTTCAAGGCTGAGCTCACCAAAAGTTCCGACCGACTTCCTGAGTGCCTTCAGCATCGGAAGCGGGCCGCAGGCATAGTAATAAGGGACTTTCGCATCTAAGTGGTTTCCCTCAGTGTCATGTGATCCCACTTTCCGATCATCCTTAGTTCCGTAAATCTGTGCTATCGCATCAGTCACAAATCCCTTGATGCCGTATGAACCGTCAGCGGTTGTGACCGCAACCTTCACTTCGGGTTTCTCCCCTTCGAAACCCTCGCATCCGAATTCATAAGCGTCATTCAGGTCAAGAAATTCCTGCTCGAGGAAGACTTCGTCTTTCGTATTGAATCCGAGAACAACCTGAACCGGCTTATTTCTCGCCACAAGCTTTCGTGCGAGCATAAAGAGAGGTGCCACGCCGCATCCTCCGCCCACAAGGAGCGCACTGCCCTTAGCGCGTTCGGGATCAAAGCCGTTGCCGAGCCCCGTCAGGAAGTTAAGTTCAGTCCCTTCACTCATCTGCGACATCGCAAGCGTTCCCTGTCCGACAACCTTATAGATGATGGTTAACTCTCGGTCCTTCGCGTCGCACACCGAAATCGGCCTGCGCAGGAAGTAGCCGGGTACGTCTATGTTGATAAACTGCCCGGGCGCCGTGATGGTTGTCGCGTCACAATCAAACTTCATCTCGTAGGTTGCCTTGGCGATCCGGACGTTTGAAGTGATCACTGCGGTCTGCATAAAGTCTTTCTTCATTGTCTGCCTCTCGTTTTCGCTTTCTTTACCAAATATCTGCCGTACCGGTTCGCTCGCAACCGAACATCTCGTTTACATGTTCTCCGGACGGATTCAAGTTTCACTCATAATCCCCACTTAAACATATGGGCGTCTTTTCTCACTGACATAAAAAAACGGCTCACATGACACTTTATCGTATCATTAAAGCCGCTAAACAATCATCTGATTTAATGGAAACAACTCCGCCACAACGCGAACTTTCGGTTATTCGTCTCGAAGACTGCTTTTCTTTCATGGCGGTGACTCCTCTTATGTATGACGGATCTGTTTCTTGCACTTTTGGTATGGTAACATAAAAAGAACCCCATTGCAACACACATGAAATAAGTCGCAATATTCAGATTATTTATCTATTTGACCGGAGATGATCTTCTTTTTTTAACAGGCAATGCTTTTTGCAAACTTTTTTTCTCCCCCGACAGATCATTCTTTGCATATTAAATAAAACCATGATACACTATGTGAGAAATGTCAAACTAATAAAACGGGGTGTCGACCGGACACTACCCTGTAATACCGAAAGGATTTATTTATGAAACTGTTACTTAAAAATACCAACGCCTATATTGACGGCCGCTTTTCTCTTTCTGATATTCTGATCAAAGACGGCATAATTGCGGGGATCCTTCCTTCGGGGAGCGGTACTCCCGAATCAGACACAACTGTCATTGACTTAAGTGGCAAACACATTTTTCCCGGCCTTGTAGATGTACATGTACATTTTCGCGAGCCGGGATTTTCTTATAAGGAGACGATCGGTACAGGATCTCTTGCCGCAGCACGCGGCGGTTACACCGACGTTTGTCCGATGCCAAACCTT
>JAILKT010000056.1 GCA_024693545.1 Lachnospiraceae bacterium | reverse complement strand
GAGTTCTTTCCCAGATAGACGACTGACGAAGATTTGAAAACTAGGAATGGAAGGATTGGTGACAAAATGTTAGTACCGCTTAGTTGGTTAAAAGATTATGTAGATATAGATGTTACCGCTGATGAGCTTGAAGAAAAGCTCTTCTCATGCGGTTTTGAAGTAGAGGAAAAGCATGAAGTCGGCGAGGCGATAAGCAAGGTTGTTGTCGGACTTGTAAAGTCCTGCGAGCCCATTGAGGGCACACACCTTTCTCTTTGCAAGGTTGACAACGGAACAGAGGAGCTCCAGATCTGCTGCGGCGCCGATAATGTGACTGCCGGGAAGAAGTTCCCCTTAGCGCTTATAGGCGCAACCGTTTATGCAACGGCTAAGGACCATAAGACCGTCGAAGGCGTTATGACCATCGGACAGGGAAAGCTTCGCGGCTATGATTCGTTCGGTATGCTCTGCTCGGGAACCGAGCTCGGCGTAAGCGAGGACATGTACCCCGGTGCAGGTTACAACGGACTCCTTGTGCTTCCCGATGATGCACCTGTGGGCGCAGATGTTAAGCCAATCCTCGGTCTTGATGATTATATTTTTGATATTTCCATCACCGCAAACAGACCCGACTGCCAGAGCATCTTCGGTATCGCAAGAGAAGTTGCTGCAGTTCTCGGCAGGGAAGTAAAAACACCCGATCTTTCGTACACACCTTCGGGCGAGACGATCGATTTTAACGTTACCGTTGAGGCTCCCGATCTTTGCCCCAGATACAGTGCTCATTACGTTTCGGACGTACAGATCAAAGAGTCTCCGGCCTGGATGAGACGCAGGCTCGCACTTGTCGGTTGTCAGGCGATCTCAAACATTGTCGACATCACAAACTATGTCCTCAAAGAACTCGGTCAGCCCATGCATGCGTTTGACTTCAGCTACTTAAAGGGCGGCCGCATCAATGTAAGACGCGCAGCGGACGGCGAGAAGATAGTGACTCTTGATGAGAAAGAATTTTCTCTTACACACGACAACCTTGTGATCTGTGACGGCGAGAAGCCCGTTGCGCTTGCGGGAATCATGGGCGGTCTCAATTCCGAGATCCTCGACACGACCTCAGCCGTAATGTTCGAGTCGGCTAAATTCGCCCGCGACAACATCCGTAAGAGCTCACGTGCTCTCGGACAGGCTTCCGACTCGAGCGCAAGATACGCAAAAGGCGTCGATGAGTACGCTACCGTTATGGCCATGAAACGTGCCCTGCACCTTATCGAGGAGCTTGGATGCGGCAAGGTTTCGTCATCGCACTTCGATGTAAATACAGGAAATTCGGTTGAGCCCTCAAAGCTTACCGTCAGCATCAAAAAGGTCTGCGGAGTGCTCGGGATCACCGTTCCCGAGGCTGATATCAAGAGGATCCTCACAGGACTTTGCTTCGAGCCCGTGATCGACGGGGACAGCCTCACGATCAGCATTCCCGCATACAGAGAGGACATGGAGTCCTACCAGGACGTTGCCGAGGAGATCATCAGAATGTACGGCTACAGCCACATCACTCCTACGCTCATGCCCACCGCACAGGTCACTCCGGGCGGACTCAATCTTGCTCAGCGCACAAGCGTTAAGATCAAGAATGCACTTTGCGCAGGCGGCGCTTATGAAGGAATCCATTATTCCTTCTTCTCGCCTTCGGACCTTGATCTCTTACGTCTGCCGGCCGATGCACCCGAGAGATTTGCGATCAAGCTCATCAACCCCATAAACATCGACCTTTCACTTATGAGAACGACCCTTGTTCCCCAGATGATCGCAGCGATGGCAAGAAATCAGAAGAGAGGAACGCTTTCGGGAAGGATCTTCGAGCTCGGAAACAGGTTCTTCGCAAAAGAGCTACCGCTAAAGGAATACCCCGATGAGAGAGAAACGCTCTGTATCGGCGTTTTCGGAGATGAGGAAGACTTCTTCTCACTCAAAGGTCTTGTAGAAAATGTTGCGGACGCACTTGATATCAAGTTCACTTATGGTGCAAAAGAATATACATTCCTTCATCCCGGAAGGAGCGCGGCAGTTTCCTATGACGGCAAGGAGATCGGTCTTATGGGACAGGTACTTTACGAGATAGCCGACGAGCTTGATGCACGCGTGCCCATGTACGTTGCACAGCTCGACATTAAGGCTCTTGAGGGCGTATTCGGAAAGAAGCGCGTCTTCACTCCTCTTCCGAAGTTTGCGATTGAGAAGCGTGACCTTGCACTCGTTATGGATAAAGTCATCACGGCAGGTGCTGTAGAGGCTGTAATTAAAGAAGCAAGCGCCTATGTGACGCAGGTAAGTCTCTTCGATATCTATGAGGGCGCTCAGCTGCCCGCCGGCAAGAAGAGCCTTGCATACAGCGTGGTATTTACTCCGGGTGATACGGAATTTACCGATGAAGTCATCAATGCGGAGGTAGATAAGATACTCGGAGCACTTAAAGAAAAATACTCAGTTGAACTCAGATCATGACATTATTGCGGGAACGCGAAAAACAATGCGTTCCCGTTCTTTTTCGGTTATAATGAAATATATTCCGGGAGGGACTCTCATATAAATTGCCGGGGAATTTTTGGAGTAATTATCGGGAGGTTCAGGCTCCGGTGTTACGGGATGATTTACGTAATGTACAAAAAGCAGAAAAGAAGGGGAAAATTATGCGCATAGGTTCGGGTTATGATGTACATAAGCTTGCGGAAGGCAGGGATCTGATACTTGGGGGAGTTAAAATTCCCTATGAAAAAGGACTCCTCGGACATTCGGATGCGG
The DNA here is from genome assembly GCA_024693545.1 of Lachnospiraceae bacterium. Taxonomy (GTDB): domain Bacteria; phylum Bacillota; class Clostridia; order Lachnospirales; family Lachnospiraceae; genus RUG11977. The sequence goes on along the minus strand of JAILKT010000056.1, from coordinate 2,448 downwards.
ATGTACTTACGCATGCTGTTATGGACGCGCTGCTCGGAGCGGCGGGAGAGCATGATATCGGGTATCACTTCCCCGATACGGACGATCGCTATAAGGGGATATCGAGTATCAAGCTGCTCAAAGAAGTGATGAAGATACTTTCGGATAAGGGGTACAGACCTGTAAACGTTGATGCGACCGTTGCAGCTCAAAGACCGAAGCTTTTACCTTATATAGATGAGATGCGTGAGAATATTGCACGAGCCATGGGAATTGACGTGGGAAGTGTAAATATAAAAGCAACTACGGAGGAAGGTCTCGGCTTTACCGGCAGCGGAGAAGGAATGAAGGCAAGCGCGGTTTGTCTTATTGAATAGTCGGAAATACGATGCTTTACAGAATTTTGAGATATGATATAATGATTTACATGGCTGATATTCGCTTAACAATGTAAGAAATCGTTAAAACGTGAAGTGAAGAATAGGATAGGAGAGATTATGAGATTAATTACGAGATCGGATTTTGACGGACTTGCGTGTGGTGCACTTTTGAAGGAAGTCGGAATTGTTGACAGTTGGAAGTTTGTTCATCCCAAGGACCTTCAGGATGGTCTTATTGAGATTACGGAAGATGATGTACTTGCAAATGTTCCGTTTGTTCCTGGATGCGGATTATGGTTTGATCACCATTCGAGTGAGTTTGAGCGTAATCAACTCGAAGGTAAATACAAGGGTGAGAGCAGGATCACACCTTCCTGTGCAAGGATCATCTATGAGTATTACGGCGGAAGAGAGAGATTTCCTCAGTTTGATGACCTTATGGAAGCTGTTGATAAGGTCGATTCCGGAAATCTTACCTATGATGATGTTATGAATCCTCAGGGGTGGATACTTGTCGGTTTTCTGATGGATCCCAGAACAGGACTCGGCAGGTGGAGACAGTTCACCATTCCGAATTATCTTCTCATGGAAAAGCTTATGGATGCCTGCCGTACTATGACGACGCAGGAAATCCTTGAACTTTCCGACGTAAAGGAAAGAATTGAAGTATACAACGAGCAGACCGAAAAGTTTATTGATATGGTTAAGGCTCATACGATTACAAAGGGTAAAGTTATTATTTCGGATCTTCGAGGAGTCGATCCCATATATACGGGCAACAGATTTATGATCTACAGCCTTTATCCCGACCAGAACATTTCAGCATGGATCGTAAACGGCAAGGGCGGACAGGGATGCTCGGCAGCGGTAGGCTACAGCATTCTTAACCGTACGAGCAATGTAGATGTCGGAGCACTTATGCTCAGATATAACGGCGGCGGTCATAAGGCAGTCGGGACATGCCAGTTTTCTGATGAAACCATGAAGACAGAACTTCCCAAGATGCTGGAAGAACTCTGCGAAATGGCTAACAATTGATTGAGTTTTTGCGAATCCCCCGCTTTCGATGCGCAGGCATTGAGCGGGGGAGACTTTATCTTCACTGAGATAAACGATCCGCGGGGACGCAAGGGATCCGGAAAGGAAGAGGAAAGCTGACGCGGACACGAATCCTGTGCTTAGTGCCGAGAGTGAGACTTGAATTAAGAATGAAAGAGAAAGGAGATCAAGATGAAGGAAGGCAGTATTGAAGAGTTCAGACAGATCATTAAGGAGAGCGACAATATTGTGTTTTTCGGAGGTGCGGGAGTATCAACGGAAAGCGGTATTCCTGACTTCAGAAGTGTCGACGGCCTGTATAATATGAAATATGATTATCCGCCGGAAACAATAATAAGTCATTCATTCTTTAAAGCAAGACCGGAAGAGTTTTATCGCTTTTACAGGGATAAGATACTTCTTTCGGGGATCGAGCCCAATACAACTCATAAAGAACTGGCAAAGCTTGAAGCTATGGGCAAGCTTAAAGCAGTGATCACGCAGAATATAGACGGGCTTCATCAAAAAGCCGGCAGCAAAAATGTATATGAAATTCACGGAACGGTTGCGCTTAATACCTGTATGAAATGCGGGAAAAAATTCGACGGTCAATACATGATTGATGCGATCGATAACGGAGTGCCCGAAGGTAATATGTCATCGGAAAATGAGGCACAAGGGGCAGCGGACGTACAAAAGGAGCATGGGCGAAAAGGACCGGCAATGGAAAAAGACGGGCGAAAGTATTATCTGCCGCTTTGTGATAAATGCGGCGGACTTATTAAGCCGGATGTTGTCCTTTATGAAGAAGGGCTTGATGATTATGTCTGGGACAGATCAAGAAGATATATCTCCGAGGCCGATGTTCTTATCGTTGCCGGAACTTCCCTTGTTGTATACCCGGCAGCAGGTCTTGTAAACTATTACAAAGGAAAGAAACTAATTCTTATAAACCTGTCGGAAACACCCTATGACGGAGAGGCAGATATGGTGATCCACAGAAAGCTCGGAGAAGTATTTGACGGGCTGTGCGACACGATATCGTGAGACC
>JAILKT010000018.1 GCA_024693545.1 Lachnospiraceae bacterium | reverse complement strand
AAAGTACAAATACCATAGCCGACACCCGTTACATCCTCGTGAGAAAGCTTCTCTATTTCAAGACTCTGTCCATCAAGCGCTCCCGCCATGATCACAAACGATCTGTGACCGCACTCGGCCGCCTTGTCGCAGAAGGTCTCGCTGTAGTCGAAGAGTTCACCGAAACGGCCGCTGCCCATGGTCTCCATGATCTTCTCATCATACTCGGGGCCCTCGGGCGCATAGCCGTAAGGTCCGTAATCCTGAAGTTTATGCGAAAGATCACCGCTCGCCACAAACACAACACGCTTTCCGAGTTCATCGGCAACCTTCTTTATCATCTGTCCGTATTCATAGTGTTTCAAAAGATCGAATCCCGAAAGACCTGTCCTTACAAGCTTAAAATCCTTGTATTCTTTCTCGATAAACCACAGCGGCACCATCGTTCCGTGATCGAGCTCTTTGCTCTTTTCACCGAGACATCCTGCGGGGAAACCGGTTTTTGCGGCATATCCCGTCAAAAGATTCACAAACTCGGTATCATATTTAACATCAAATTTAACTTGAGGCGCACCGAACTGCGCAAAAGATCCCTTTGCGCCCATTCCGGGAGAAATGTGGAAATAATCGGAATAAAGAACTGAATGAGGACTTGAGATCACGATCGTATCGGGACGAAGCTCTGCGATCTTCTTCGCTACCCTCTCGTAAGCCCTCGTTGTTGCCTCAACCTGTTTTTCGCTCCCTCGCCCGACAGCGGGCACGATCATCGGCGGATGAGGTACCATAAATGCTCCTACTATAGACATACAGACGCTCCTTTCCGTGAACTACCCGGCAATTGAGTAACCGGGAATTCCCGCTGATAGTCCTAAATGCACCGCGCGGCACAAACCATAAAAATCAGATTCCCATATATTCATTCATTTTTCGTTCAAATATTTCCCGTATATACCTTGCTCAGATACTTTCCTGCGACCTGTGCGAGCTCGATAACCTTCTTTACGGGTGTGGCGGCCCTGTCGGTCATATGAAATCGCGGGAAGAATCTCGTCACATGAAGAGGTATCGTTTTCCCGACTCTCTTTTCAAGACCTGATACCCACCCGGCCAGTTCTCCCATCTCTTCGGCCGAATCATTTTCGCCGGGGATTATAAGCGTTGTGAGCTCAACGTGGCAAGCCTTTGATGCTCCTTCGATAAATGCCTTTACCATTTCAAGATCACCCTTTATGAGATCCCTGTAAAACCTCTCCGAAAAAGCCTTTAAGTCAATGTTCATCGCATCGATATGCGGTGTGATCTCGCCGAGCACGCGCTCGCCTGCCGTACCGCCTGTAACTAGAACAGTCAGAAGTCCGTGCTCGTGAGCAAGCCGCGCTGTGTCACGTACAAATTCATATCCGACAAGGGGCTCATTATATGTGAATGCGATTCCGATATTGCCTTTATCCCTGAGGTTTTCGGCACTTTCAACGATTTCCTCGGGTGAAAAGCAGGCAGCATCTTCAGCGAATTCAAATGCTCTTTCGGACCACGAAATATCGCTGTTCTGACAATACGGGCATCTGAGGTTACATCCGTAGGAACCGATGGAAAGTATCATCGACCCCGGCATGAAATCACGAAGAGGTTTCTTCTCAATGGGGTCAAGGGCCGCAGATGTGATCTTTCCGTAATTTGACGCCACGATCCGGCCGTCAATACAGCTTCTTGCACCACAGAACCCGGTCTTTCCCTCGTCTATCCTGCAGCCTCTGAAGCAAACATCACACACCTGCATAAACACACCCCCGATCATTCCCTTATAGCAAAACTACCGGGATTCCCGCTTGCAATCCCGCGCAAACTGTGCGAAATCATGCGCCTCTCCTTATACGCCCTCCGAATTTCTTTGATATCAGGACGGCGACAGCCATCTTGACGGCATCCGGAATAATGTAAGGGAATACACACCAGGAAAGCACGGTCAGCAGACCCACCTCACCGGTATCCCTCAAGTATATATACATAAACCAGCCCGTTCCGAACGCGTAGCAAACAATAAGTCCGGTTACCAGTGCAATTATCTGAACAAAAAGTTTCTTTCCAAAGAGCTTTGTTATAAGCACAAAGATCGGTCCCATAAATAGGAATCCGATTATGTATCCGCCCGTCTTTCCGAAAAGCACGCCAATCCCTGCGCCGAACCCCGCAAATACGGGAAGTCCCACCGCTCCGAGAAGTATATAGATAAGAACGGAAACGGTTGCCTTCATTCCCCCAAGCAGCATTATCAGAAGAAATACCGCAAAAGTCTGAAGCGTAAAAGGCACAACCACCGGAATGCTTATCCATGAGCAGATGGCGATAAGCACCGCTCCGATTGCCATAAACGCCATATCCGCCACGCCCATCTTTTTTCTGCTGTTAAGTGCATTTGTCTGCATCTTGTCCGACCTCCTTCGATACCTTTGATACCTTTGATACTTTCGATACCTTTGATACCTTTGATACCTTTGATACCGTCGAGAGAGTATCACAACAAGAATATATTGTCAACCTATTTTTATTTTTCAGGTGACAATTCACAAATGTACTACAATCCTGTCTGCCATTCCTTTGTTCACGCGAGAATCCTGCCCGCTATAATTCCAAGTTCACGACGATATTCTTCCGGCTATACCTCTGTGTTCACGCGAGAATCCTGCCCGCTATCGCCGCTATCAGCTCATTCTTCGTTATTGAGGCGCTTCCGGGTTTAAACAGACTTGACGCCTTCCCCCGTAGACTCGCCGGAAATACGCTAATATCGGAATCAAAGTTGATCCCGATCCCGACCACCAGCCACTGCAGTGTTCCGCTGTCGAACTCACTTCCCGACTCGATCAGGATCCCGCATATCTTCTTCTCTCCGACAAAGAGATCGTTGATTCCCTTTCTTTCGGAAACAACCCCCGTCAGATCCTTGATCGCGTCACGCACCGCATTTCCTATCTCGGTCGTGACCGACTCGTTATCTGTGGCTTTCAGTTTTTTCGGAGAAAGTATCATGCTCATGTAAAGCCCGCCTGCAGGCGAAAAAAACTCATGGTCTTTCCTTCCCCTGCCGCGTGTCTGCTTTGCAGAAACGACCATCGTCCCGTGCCCCGCACCCTTAAGAGCCATTTCCTTGGCAACGTCGCTCGTCGACTCGATCGTATCATAAACGCATATGTTCACAGCCTCGGCTACCGAAGGCTCCATGTTCGCCTTGATCCCCTCCGCAGAGATTATGTCATTGCCGCTCCCCAGGCTGTAGCCCTTGTTACTCACAGCCTCTATCACATATCCGCTTTCCCGGAGTTCTTTTACGGCTTTCCAGATCGCATTGCGGGATATACCGCACGCTTCGGCCATTTCCGTACCCGAAACATACTTTCCTCTGTTTCTTTCAAGGAAAGCCAGTACTATATCGGTTGTTTTAGATGCTTTTCCCATTTTCTCCCCAATCCTGTTTCCGGCTTTTACTCTGTATTTCCTGACCGGTGATTTCCGCTTATGATCCCGTAGTTCTATCCCTACGGCATGAACTCGCACATCACGCTGTTCGCCAGATCGAGCCCGCGGGACGTCAGAGCGATGTAGTCGTCCCTGTCCTCGAGCAATCCGAGCTTCACCTGCTTATTTATGACATCTCCGTACACATCCTCCGGCGACTCGCCAAAACGCTTAAGGAAATCAGCTTTCGATACACCCCTTACAAGTCTCAGCCCAAGTATCATAAACTCAGACATCAGATCTTTTCTTTCGAGCCGTTCTTCAATGCACCTCACTCCCGAAGGGTTTTCCATATATGCCTTCAGATCATTCGGATTCTTATAGCGAAACATGACCTGCCCCGCCCCGAGATACGATGCCGCTGCCGGGCCGTCTGTCTGCCCCGATGCTGCCGGGCCGTCTATCTGTTCTGCTCCGAGGTACGATGCCGCTGCCGGGCCGATCCCGAGGTACTCCTCTCCTGTCCAGTAGCCGATATTATGTCTGCATTCAAATCCCGTTTTGGCATAATTCGAGATCTCATAACGCATATATCCGTGAGCCGCAAGCACCCGTCCCGTCAGCTCATACATCTCTCTGTCCGAATCTTCTCCCGGAAGCTCTGTCTTTCCCGACATAACATCGTTATAGAGAGGTGTGCCCTCTTCGAGTATCAGACTGTATGTCGAAATATGCTCCGGCGCAAGACCGGCCACAGTTTCAAGGCTTTTCCTGCACGAATCCGCCGTTTGTCCCGGTATCCCGCTCATGAGATCAACGCTAATGTTACCAAACCCAAGTTCCCTTGCGCTCTCATAGTTTTTCAAAAATTCTCCGAAAGTATGTATCCGTCCGAGTTCCGCCAGTTCGCTGTCGATCGCCGATTGAAGACCGATACTGAGGCGGTTTACTCCAAGCTGTCTCATGAGCGTTAGCTTTTCCCTGTCAAGTGTCCCCGGGTTACACTCGATCGTTATTTCGGGAACAGCATTCCCCGATTTTCCTGTATTCTTCAGCCATTCAACATCTATATCAAGTTCCTTATAAATTCCCGTAAACAGCTCTTCCAGCTCGTTACACGTCAAAATCGACGGAGTTCCGCCGCCGATGAAGATACTTGTCAGCTTTTTGTCCGCGATCTCTCCCTTTCTTGCCGCAAGTTCTTTCATAAGCGCCTCTATATATACTCCCGCCACGGGCGCGCTTTTTTTCACGCACGGCAGGGAATAGAAATCGCAGTATCTGCATTTACTGACGCAAAAGGGTATGTGAACGTATAATTCCATAATACTCTCCGCTATTCTTTTCGTGAACGACTCGGCAGTATAACCGGGTATTCACGCTTATAGTCATAAAATCATCTCTCACTGAGATAAATTATACTATATAGTTACTTTTTCGTACAAAAAACATTTTGCAAAATTTGGCCGGTGATCATGTCAAAAAGTTTGTGTCCGATAAGTAAAAAAATGGTAAAATAGAATCCTAATCAATTTATCCGATGGGCAAGAGAAATGAGAAATACAAGTACACAACGATCACAATATGAATATATGACCAAAACTCCGACATACGAACTGGTTCTCAGGCTCGGACTGCCGACAACTGTCAGCATGCTTGTCACTACGATCTACAACATGGCCGACACGTACTTCGTAAGCAGTCTCGGAACCAGCCAGAGCGGCGCTATCGGTATTGTTTTCGGACTGATGGCGATCATACAGGCGGTCGGATTTACGTTTGGTCACGGTGCCGGCAGCAATATCGGGAGATTTCTCGGAGAGAACCGCGTCGATGAAGCCGGTCGTTATGCTTCCACAAGCGTATTTTTCGGTATAGTCACCGGAGTTCTGATTTCAGTCTTCGGTCTTATTTTTCATACTCCTCTCATGTATCTGCTCAGGAGTACCGAAACCATACTCCCTTACGCCCTCGAATACAGCTTTTATATTCTTCTTACAGCTCCCGTAATGGTTCTTTGCTGTATTCTCAACAACATTCTCCGTTACGAAGGAAAAGCCACCTTTGCCATGTTCGGTCTTGTTTCAGGCGGACTTTTAAACATTCTGGGTGATTTTCTGACGATAAAGATTTTTGATATGGGCGTTCCCGGAGCCGGTATATCGACTGCCGTATCGCAGTGCATATCCGTTGTAATACTGCTTCTTCCGTTTTTAACCGGGAAGACACAGTCCAAACTAAGCCTAAGAAGTGTTTTTACAAAAAGAGGTGAGAATGTTAAGAGTTCAAAGCAACGCAGGACCGGAATCGACGCCGTTGTCATCGGCAGCATTCTTGCCATCGGTCTTCCGAGCCTTATGAGGCAGGGGCTGGGCAGTCTTTCGACCATAATCCTCAACGGGGCGGCAAATCCTTACGGTGATGCTGCCATCGCCGGCATGTCCGTTGCTTCCAAAGTCGTTAATTTCATTTTCTGCGTGGGGCTCGGTATCGGTCAGGGTTTCCAGCCGGTAGCCGGTTTCAACTTCGGCGCGCGCAAGTACAGCAGAGTCAAAAGTGCCTACCGCTTTACTCTTATTCTCGGCATGATCCTGCTGGGGACCATCGGACTGTTCGGCTGTCTGTTTGCGGAGCCGATCATATCATTGTTCAGAGACGATCCCGATGTCGTCGCGGTCGGTGTTCCCGCCCTCAGATACCAGGCTGCCGTGATCTTTATAATGCCTATACAGGTCACAACAAATATGCTGTTTCAAAGTACCGGAAAGAGCGTAAGGGCTACCCTTCTTTCGGCAACCAGAAGCGGTCTCTTCTTTATCCCTACGATCCTTATTCTAAGCAACATCATGGGACTTGCCGGCATCGAATGCTCTCAGGCGATCGCCGACGTACTCGCCTCTCTCACCGCGATCCCGTTTGCAGTGCACTTTCTGCGATCACTCCCTGAAGATACATGACACCTTGGGGACGGGGGTTGGGGTTCATCAATGAACCCCAACCCCCGTCCCCAAGGTGTCATCCACAAGGTACCATCGGTTTTCACTACCACTTACTTCTGTGAGTAATCTTTAAATGCTATATCCAGATCTACATTCCCGGAAATCCCATCAATTTTGCCGGTTTCCGAATACTGCAGAATTCCGTACTCATACGGGAATTTGATATCCTTTGAATAAACCGCAAACCACTTTTCGATATCCTCAAGTCTGGAAAGATCGATGCCTGTCAGCATATAACGTGTATTGGCGTAGATCATCGGCGTATAGCCGGCTTCTCTAATCTTGTCGCAGAAAGCGATACAGATATCCGTTCTCTCCTTCATTGAAAGATTATTTGCCCTTGCATCGTATGTTGTTACCTTTTCCGTATCAAACACTATCGGATATGATACATCATATCCTTTGATATTATTGAGAACAAACTCGGCTTCCTCAACGGCCTCTTCTGTAGTGATCGCTTCCGAGAAGAAGTAAACGCCCACCTTTATCCCGTTTGCGTTCGCTCCCTTAATGTTTGCCCTGTAATAGTTGTCAATTTCGAGGGTTCCTTCATTCATGCCTCTGTAGCCGAGTCTGATGATCACGAACTTGACTCCCGACGCCGCTACCTTCTTCCAGTCAATGTTTCCCTGGAACTTCGAAACGTCTATGCCCCGGATCGATATTTCCTGTCCGTCTCCGTCATAATAAACAAAATTATTGGAATCATCGGTATTTAATCTGGAGAAATCATACGGTGCCATCTTAAGAGACTCATTTATAGCCACCAGGAAACGTTGCCCTGTTTCCCAAATGATCGGATAATAACGATCAGGCACCTTTTCCTGAGGCAGAATAAGTCCCATGCCTTCAGGATCTGCATATTCCTTTTGGATGAACGACGCATATTTTCCTTCGGCTATGCCTATTTCGTTCCCGACCGGGATAAATGCACCCTCAAGTGTACCGAGCGCATATTTATCATAAAGACGAACGATCGTTGACCATCTGATCCCGTCTTCACCGATCTCATATGTAAAGTCCTCATACATATCGGGTATATGTCTCTCAAAATACACTATCTCGTCATATTCGGTGCTTTCGAGTCTGTAACGATATTCGGCCTTTGATGTCTTAGCCGTCAAAACAACATATGAGGTGTCTTCCGCCTGGACTTCTGTATATTCAAAATCAAAAAGTCCCAATAGTTTCTTTTCGAGATGATCGCTCTCATAAAGCTTGAAGCCTTCACAGTCAAACAATCGCAGCATCGACGGTATCCCGCTTCCTGTGCCCGGTTTTCCCGCAAAAACAAGATATCTGGTATTATCGATATAAGTTGTGACAGGGATAAGCTCAAGAGGATCGCCCATAATGTCATAGTCGGCGGTAAAAAGATAGCGCCGTCCGTTTTTCTCGATAAATACACATTTTCTAAGTGCCACATCTTCGGCATAATACTCGTTTTTATAGCCTATCGAAATATCATCATCCGTGAAAACCAGATATTCAAGTCCGTCTCTTGTTTCACACGAACATTTGAAATTACCGGCGATCAATGAAGGTGCCAAAGTCTGAAGATCTTCTCTGTATTTCTTTTTCTCGGGCAAAGTTATCTTTTCTTCATCCGTCTCAGTCTCGCTTTTTTCAATCGCGGAAACAGCTTCGCCCGTATCTTCTGATGCATCGTCTTTGATAAATACGAAATATGAAAGCAACCCGATAATACAGAGCAGTTCAACGATGACCATGATAAACAGAACCCTTCGGGTCAGCTTTCTCTGCTTTGCCTTAGGCCCTTTAGTCAGTTGATCGATTTTTTCCCTGCTCTCCGCAAGACTTTCTCTAAGCCCCGCAGCCTCAGTCTCTTTTCCTTCCACCTCTTTTAAAAGAAGCTCCAAATACTCTTTGGCATCCCTGAGTTCTTCTTCTTTTGATGCCTTTCTTTGCTGATCCGCTTCATAAGCTTTTTGAAGGTCCTCAAGATTGTTGTTTTCTTCCATCGTAATCTCCGTGCTTTTGCTTTGTCATCCCATTACCTTAAGCAGAGTACCGTTATTTTCAATACACTGCTTCAATATCATCTGCCCGTAAAGATACCTATAAGGTTCCTTCCGATCGAGGCTCCGACATTTCCGCCCAGTCTCTTTCCGAATCCTTTTCCGAAAAGTGAGCTGCCCACTGAATTACCGAGTTCTCTGCCGATAGTTCCCGTTACCGTCTTGGCGATGCTGGCTGTAGCTTTGCTGACAGCATTGCTCTTGCGGCTTTTAGCCTTTAATGCCTCTTTTTCAAGTCTCGCTCTTTCCTGCGCCTCCGCGAGTGAATTGCCTGCAGCCGCTCCCTGTACGACAGGTGCCACTCCCTGATAAACCGTGCTGTCTCCGGCCTGCTGTGCCTCCTGAGCCGCAGCCGCCTCTTTATGTCTCATAAGGAATTCATAAGCAGAATCCCTGTCAAAGAAATCACTGTATCTGGGATAGAGCATCGATCTTCTTACGATCTCATCCCTCTTAACATCATCAAGTGTTCCGAGTCTGCTTTGAGGCGGCGAGATCATCGTCATCTCAACAACAGTCGGTATTCCCTTTTCGTCAAGAACCGAAACAAGAGCTTCTCCCGTTCCGAGTTCACCGAGAGCTTTCATCGTATCAAAGGATGGATTTGTTCTGAACGACTCTGCCGCAGCCTTCATTCCCTTTATCTCGGAAGGCGTATATGCGCGAAGTGCATGCTGTATCCTGTTGCCGAGCTGTGCAAGAACGCCGTCGGGAATATCCCTCGGATTTTGCGTGATAAAGTATATACCCACGCCCTTTGATCTAATAAGCTTCACAACCTGCTCTATCTTCTCAAGAAGCACCTTCGGCGCCCCGTCAAAAAGCATATGCGCCTCGTCAAAGAAAAATACCATTCTGGGTTTGTCAAGATCTCCGACCTCCGGAAGTGTTTCAAAGAGTTCCGACATAAGCCAAAGCATGAACATCGAGTACATTCTCGGCGAAAGCATAAGCTTCCTGCAATCAAGGATCTCGATCATGCCCTTTCCCGAAGCATCCGGCAAAAACCAGTCCGAAATATTGAGCGCCGGCTCACCGAAAAAGCACTCTCCGCCCTCCGCTTCAAGAGAAATAAGTGCGCGCGTTATTGTATTGAGGGATACCGCCGCAATATTACCATAGTTACTGCTGTATTCCTTTGCATGCTCACCGACAAACGAAACAAATGCCTTAAGATCCTTAATGTCAATGAGAAGAAGTCCCTCGTCATCCGCAATCTTAAAGAGAACATCAAGTATCTCGCTCTGTGTATCGCTCAGATCCAGTATCCTTGCGAGAAGCATCGGTCCCATCTCCGAGATCGTTGTCCGGAGAGGCAGTCCCGTCTGTCCGTAAACATCCCAAAAGCAAACGGGGAAACCGCTGTAAGTAAAACCTTTTTCGTAAAGCCCCATTTTCCCGGCTCTGTCCTTTGTCCCTGCCGCGTCACCGGCATCGACCATACTTGAAAGGTCGCCCTTGGCATCGGCAAGAAATACGGGAACGCCCATCTGTGAAAAAGATTCCGCAAGAGTACGAAGGGTAACCGTTTTTCCGGTGCCCGTAGCGCCCGCAATAAGTCCGTGTCTGTTCGCCATAGACGGGCGAATGCACACATCTGCCGCTGTATCCTTTACTTTACCGACGAGTATATTTCCGTCACAGATCATTCCGAAACCTCCCTATAAATTTATCGCATCATTGTCACTCAAAAAGCACTGCATTTTCATCCCAAACGTGAAAATATCATAATCATATTTATTATATTATAACGGACCGAGAAAAAAAAGACTTCGGCAAAAACAAAAGCACCTTTTGGGGTGCCTTTGTGAATTAACGCCTATGTCATATTTTTTTCATTACCCGGCTCATACTCCGCCGATACGATCACCTTGCGCAGCCTGCCACAAGAAGATTCCTGAAATCATCAAGCCGAACAGGTTTAGAGTAGTAATAGCCCTGCTGTGCATCGCAGCCGATCCCGGCGAGGAACGAGCTCTGATCACTCGTTTCAACGCCTTCGCAAAGCGAGCACATTTTTAGTTCTTTAGTCATATTTACAATACTTGTAATGATTATCTTTTCTCTTTCGCTAAGCTCCGGTGAGCGCAGGAAACAGCGATCCAGTTTTATCACATCGATCGGTATCTGACTAAGCAGTTTCAGTGACGAATATCCCGATCCGAAATCATCCATCGACACTCTTATGCCCATCTCGTGAAATGCGGTGATAAATTCCATCACTCTGTCGGTACGCTCTGTACACATAGTCTCGGTAAGTTCAAATTCAAGGTATTTCGGGGGAACCTTGTATGTTTCGCAAAGATCCCTGACATAATCGATGATCTCAAGCTCTTTCATATGCTGACGTGAAACGTTCATTGAGACCGGAACCACTCTTTCTCCCCTGTCCAGCCTGTCTCTGAGGAAGGCGAACACTTCGTTGTAAATAAAATAATCTACGTCGATTATCTGTCTGCTTTTTTCAAGTATCGGGATAAATTCATCAGGATAGATCATTGTTCCGTTAGGCTTGATCCATCTGACAAGAGCTTCGGCTCCGACGATCTTTTCACTGTTCGAATCGATCTTGGGCTGGTAATACGCCATAAGCTCGTGATTTCTTATAGCATCCTCGATCGTTGAGATGATCTCAAGTTCATTGTCTATCTTTGTAGCCATCTCAGGAAGGAAAAGAGTAACCGAATCACTGCCATCGAGCTTGGAATGCTTGCGTGCGAGGTTGGCATTTGAAATCGCAGTCTCAACGTTGATGCCTCTGACACCCGCATCTATAAAGAAGACTCCGGCCGTCATTCGGATCCTTTCGCACATGAATTCTTTTCGAAGTACCTCTTCAATGTATGCGATCGATGCCTTAATCTCATCGAGGAATATCGTTTTATCGCCGTCGAAGCAGAACCTTGCGCAAACTATATTGTCTGAAACTACTCTTGCGCCGCAGAGGAAATCATCCCCTCCGGAAGAAAACATCTCGGCCATTCTGGCAAGAAGTCTGTTGCCTCTCCTGTATCCGAAAGTATCGTTAAAATACTTAAAATGCTTTATGTCGGAATAGACAACCGCAATACAAGCCTCTTCGGGCATATCCGCGACAGCCTTCTTAAGCTTCGGCACAAACTCTTCATAGCTTTCTAATCCGGTCAACTGATCACTCAATACTTTGTCCTCACGATTCGTGTTATTTCACTAAATAATTGTATAACGAATCAGTGAATACGTCAAGCCTAAGAAATCGCAAAAATCAAGTTAAATATCAAAGAAATTGCAGCTGAAATTACGATTAAAAATATGGGTGAAATTTTCTTTTTGAAGATTTTTTTGTAACCTATCGCAATTCCCGCTATCACTGCAAGAAGCACAAGTCCGAAAACGTTGATCCGCAGTTTTTCCTCTCCCACACCGAAAAGAAGAGTCAGTCCCATCGTCACCGCAGTTGACATGATCAGTGCCACAACACCCGGTCTGACACCCTCAAGGAATGCATTTACTCCCTTTCGTTTCATAAAGCCCCTCATCACCGAGGCTATAAGAAGCATTATCAGAAACGCGGGTAAAATAACACCGACAGTCGCAAGTATCGCTCCCGGAAGTCCGCCCTGTGAAAATCCGACGAACGTCGCCATATTTACAGCGATCGGTCCGGGTGTCGATTCCGAAACAGCGATAAAATCCATCATCTGATTATCAGTCAGCCATCCGTTCGACACCACGGTCTCACGCACAAGTGAGATCATACCGTAGCCCCCTCCGAACGATACGGCGCCGATCTTCAGGAACGCAAGGAGCAGGTTCAAATAGATCATCTTTCAGCCCCCCCTTCCCGTTTTTTCCGTATTGATTCATACGCATATACAAAAAGTCCGACACAACCGCATACAAGAATGCATATGATGGAAGAAAAGCTCAGTCCAAACAGATAAAAAGCAATAAAGGTGACCGCTACCGCCGAAAAGATAACAAATGAATGCGGTTTCTTTTTTAACCCCTTAAACATCCTCAGCCCGGCCGTAAATATCAGATATACAACGCATACGCGGATCCCTTCGAACGCATACTGTACATACTTAAATTCCATAAATCGATCAAAGACAAGTGATATGGCGGTGATTATGATCACTGACGGGATCACTACTCCGAGTGTTGAAAAAAGAGACCCGAAAAAGCCTGCCTGTCTGAATCCGATGAACGTTGCGCTGTTTATGGCGATAGGACCGGGGGTTGATTCCCCGATCGCGATTATGTCCAAAAACTCCTCATGTGTAAGCCACTTACGCTTTCCCACAAATTCTTCCTCAAGCAGTGCTATCATTGCATAGCCCCCGCCGAAGGTAAACGCCCCGATTTTCAGGAACGTAAGAAAAAGCGTGAGCACCATCTTTCCTTTACTCATATTTTTCCTCTTCTTTTATATTCTTATCTATTCTCCCGTGCGTTTCCCCTTTATATATAAACGTACATTCGAGGTCCTCTTCGATTTCCTCTCGCGAACCTGCGGACACCTCGTCTCCCGTTTCAGACGGGACATTCAAAGAGCAGATCTCTGACCTTGGGATGGATCGTGCCGTATGAATATCCGTAATTTCTCACATGTATCATAAATACAAGCGAAATATGCTCTTCGGGGTACATGATCGTAGCCGCGCCCGCAGCACCGTCCCACCCGAACACACCGGGCTTTGCGATCGATCCGATCGCCCCGGGATCCATAAGGATCTGCATCCCGACTCCGTAGCCGTATCCCTTCCTGCCCATCGAAACCTCGATATCTTTCCTGCTGTCGGGTCCCAAAAGGTTGGTTCTTATGATATCTATGCTCTTCTCCGAAAGAATCCTCTTTCCTGTCCTTCCGACACCGTAACATGCGAGTGCATCGGCGAGAAGCGAGTAATCTAGCGAGGTACTCACAAGACCTGCCCCGCCGCTTTCGTAGCTTTCGGAAAGCTGATAACAGCAGCTGCTGTCCATGGGAATTATCTTCTGTGAAGGGTCATCCCAGATATACTGACGTGCAAGCAGCGGATCGTTGTCGTTCATGGGTCCCGCAAAGGAGGTGTTCTTCATGCCGAGCGGCTCCCAGATGTTTTCTTTAAGGTACTCGCCGAAGCTCATCCCCGAAACCACCTCGATAACGGCCGCGATAACATCATGGCTGAGGCTGTAGAGGAAATGTGTTCCGGGCGCAAATTCAAGAGGCGACTCGGTAAACGAATCGACGATCTGCCTTGTTGTCGCCTTCGGGCCGTATTTTTCAAGAGCTTTTACGATACCGGGACGCTTTAGATCATAGTCAAGTCCCGACTGCATGGACACAAGATGCTTAATGAGCATCGGTCCGCAAGGGGCAGTCCCTCCGTCCGCAGTCTTCATCGTAAGCTTCCCAAACGAAGGCAGATATTTCGCCACGTCATCATCAAGTGAGATCTTCCCCGATTCGACGAGCTGCATGAGCGCTGTCATCGTCTGGATCTTCGTCATGGAAAATACAAGATATCTCGTATCGTCACCGGCCTTTACTCCGTTTACGGGATCCGCATATCCCTTAAGGTATCTGTATACTTCCTCGTGATCCCTGTTGATCCTGACGTCTATCGAAGGAATCCCCTGTGATTCCAGACTGTCCAGATATTTATCGAATATTTTCTTATTCAAAGTGCCTCTCTCCTCTCTGTATATCAGTTTCACTCCGAAAACACTTTCAGCGTTTCGCCGGCTTCATGATCCGTCCCGAACGGCCGGCGTCACCGCCGTTCAGGGATGCTCATATATTATAGGTCTCACTATGGCATCCTTCTTATCACTTCTTGGAATGATCCTTCTCTTTTTATGCGCAGCTCACTCAACGCTCTTCAAGGCCTCCGCCATGTTGATACGGCTAAGCCTTCGCCTCATCATCAGGTTCACAAGGAAGGTAAATACGAATGTGAGCACGATTGAAATTCCGTACGTAAACCCGCTCCTGATCGATTCAAATGCGATAAGGTCGATCTTTATCTTACTCATAACGAAATTGTGAAGCAGTATCCCGAGCGGTATTCCGGCGACAGCCCCGCATAAGGTCATGATAAGATTCTCCCTGAACACGTACTGCGATGTTTCGGTTTTCTTAAAGCCCAGCACCTTGATCGTTGCGATCTCTCTTATCCTCTCCAGAATGTTGATGTTTGTCAGGTTAAAGAGCACGATAAAATCGAGAGCCGCCGCACAGCTTATGACAAGCAGCACGACATATTTCATGCTGTCGAGCATCGAATTTACACGTTCAAGCATCTCGTCCGTAAGCGACATGCTGATCACTTTGTCGTATGAGGACAGCTTCGCGCCTGCCTCATAGACGTCAAGGCCGTCGGCAAAATTGATATAAGCGACCGTCCTCTCTATATCCGGCACAAACTTCCCGACGCTCCGCGTCGTTGCATAAACGTAGTTGTAAATCACGTTTTCATATACTCCCACGATCTTAAGCGTCACATCATATTTGTCCGAAACCTTAACGCATATGTCATCACCCTCAAACAGCTCATAGCTGTCCGAGAGATTCTTGCTGATAAAGCATTCTCCTTCGCCCGGCGCCGCGAGCTTCGTTTTGCCGTTATGGAAATCGACCATGCTCTCGAGCTCATCGAAACTGTCGACCGCCATGAGCGTTACAGTCCCGGTCGCGGAATCCGTCGTGCACGTTGCCGGTCTGCTGTAGAGAAGCGTGCATTTATCGATAACGTCGCCGCACTCGCCGAGAAATCCGTCAAGCCCGCCTGTCATATCCTCCGAAAACGTCACGTTGCAGTCATAGAACGTGATCTCCTTAAACTGCCTGTCGGCGATGTGCGAGATCGAGTCGTCGAGGCCGAATCCTGTGACAAGAAGCGCCATGCATCCCCCGATCCCGAGGATCATCATTATAAGCCTCTTCTTATAGCGAAATACATTTCTGACAGAAACCTTGTGAAGGAATTTCAGTCTTTTCCAGATAAAGCCTATCCTCTCCATGAGAACCCTTTTGCCGGCCTGCGGAGCCTTCGGCCTGATAAGCTCTGCTGCGGCTTCTTTGAGTTCACTGCGCACCGTGATATAAGTCACTGCGAGCACAAGGAGGAGATATCCGCCTCCCGAGATCGTCATCATAAGCGGATCAAACACTACCGTTATGTCGGCAAGGCTGTACATGATGGTATAGGCGTTCCAGATCGTCTTTGGAAAGATAATGCTTCCGGCAAACACGCCTATGCTGCCCCCTACGATAGCCGCGCTTCCCGCATATATGAGATAATGCGACATGATCCTGGCGCTGCCGTAGCCGAGCGATTTCAAAACGCCGATCCTCGTTCTGTCATCGACGACCATCCTGTTCATGGTCGTCAGGCACACAAGCGCCGCAACCGCGAAGAAGAATATCGGGAATACCGCGGCAATGCCGTCCACGATATCCGCATCATTCCGGTAACAATAGTAGCCGATGTTTTCCTTGCGGCCGAGCACATAGACATTGTCTCCGGCGGCCTTTAGCGCCTCATCGGCCTGTTCCTTAAATGCAGGAAGCATCATGGCGGGAAGCGTTTCAAGATCAATTCCGCTCTTCTTTGCTATTAACGCATATATTTCATCGGTTCCGCGACTCGCCTCTTCGCGGGCAGCATTTTCCACACGCTCCTGCATTGCCTCCACCGCATTGTCGTATTCTTCGGAATAAACATACCCCGTCTCGTCGTAGGTAATGTACATATCCGTGTAACGCTCCATATTCACGGAACTGCCCATCACATATACAAACCCCGATATCGAGCCGCTCCCGAGCGTCGTGGTGCCCCTCTCGAAATTTATGTAGAGCGGTGACCGGACGGAGCCTACTACTTCGTATTCTTTATACACAAAACTATCGAGAGTTTCTGCATCGTTCCTTTCGGCGACAACGATCCTGCCGCCGATATCGAGCCCACCGAGCTCATAGCTGTCGATCACACATTCATTTTCCTTGACCGGCATTCTTCCTTCAACGAGCTCGACAAGATTGATCTTTGCCGGAAGGCTGATAGCCTTCAGGACCGTCTCATTTTCGCCGACAAGAGCAAGGAAATCCACGCTCTTCGAGCCCTCGACATCCTTGACTCCTTCTATCTTCTCAAAACCGCCGATATTGTCATCGCTCCATCCGAGTCCCGAAATGACTCTCGCATCATACATGTTCGTTTCGGTCAGATAGTTGTCGATCGTTCGTATCATCGCCGTCGTGGTGACCTTAAGTCCCGTAAAGAACCCCGATCCGAGCGCAATGATAAGAGCGATCGCAAAATATCTGCTCAGCGTGCTCTTTATAACGCGAAGTCCGATCTTCGTCATGGCACTCATAATATGTCTTTTCTTCATTTTCTGTCTCTTTTCTCTCTGTCCGTTCTTTCCGGGTGCCGGCCCCTCCTTACCACTCTGTCCGTTCTTTCCGGTTTCATGAGCCCCGTCTTGCTTTACTACCCGTTCTTCCCGGGTGCCGGCTCGCTTTACCACTCTATGGTGTCCACGGATACGGGATGCCGGTTAACAACATTTGAAATGGTCTCCCCGCTTCTGACACGCACCACTCTGTCCGCCATATCGGTGAGTGCCTGGTTGTGTGTGATCAGTATGACGGTCATTCCTCTCTCGTGCGCCGTTTTCTCAAGGAGTGAGAGGATCGCTTTTCCCGTCACATAGTCGAGAGCTCCGGTTGGCTCGTCACAGAGCAAAAGCTTCGGATTCTTAGCAAGTGCGCGTGCGATTGCGACTCTCTGCTGCTCGCCACCCGAGAGCTGCGAGGGGAAATTGTCTGTTCTTCCCGCAAGCCCCACATCTCTGAGTGTCTCGAGCGCATCAAGCGGATTCTTACAGATCTGTCCCGCAAGCTCGACGTTTTCGAGCGCCGTCAGGTTTTGCACGAGATTATAGAACTGAAAAACAAATCCTATATCATTACGCCTATATAATGTAAGTTGTGCCTCCGAGAGCTTCGAGATCTCAACTCCGTCGAGCACAACTTTTCCTGATGTGAGTGTATCCATTCCCCCAAGTATGTTGAGAAGCGTTGTCTTCCCCGCTCCCGAAGGTCCGACTATAACGCAAATCTCACCCTTCTCGACATTAAAGGTCGCATTCCTGAGCGCCTCAATGGTCATCTCACCCATCCTGTATTCTTTTCGTACATTTTGAAATTCAATGTATGACATCGGATAATCCTCTCATTTCATGCTTTATAACTGCTTGTTACGAATCATTCATTGTTTGCTATTATACCATATACCTTCGATAAATGATATTCGCAATCCGCTCCGCTACTTCCGTTACTTGCTCATATAAAGGAAAAGCGAGAGATCCTGTCTCCCGCTTTTCCTCCTCTTAGTCTTACTGATTAGCTTGTTTATTATCCTCTTAGCCGGGCTTTCATCCTCTTCGTCTTACGGATTGGTTTGTTTATTTTCCTCTTCAGCCTGAATCTTAGCCTGCTTGATTTCATCCTCTTCGGCCTTAAGCTTAGCCTGCTTTGCTTCCCATTCAGCCTGAAGTTTAGCCTGCTTCTTTTCATTATGCTTTTTAACGACCTTTTTGCCACGAATGATGACGAAAATGACAGCCGCGATGATAACCGCCCAGATA
>JAILKT010000015.1 GCA_024693545.1 Lachnospiraceae bacterium | reverse complement strand
GACTATATTGTAACCTTCCGACTTTATTGCGGGCTGTAAAATATCAAAGTGGATAGGAGACATCTGAGGTGCGAGTATCGTGTATTCTTTACGCATCTCTTTTGTAAATACCACTCTTTGATAAGCGCTTGATCTGACTTTTGGAACAACACCGTTCTGATCTCTTTCGCGAACTGCGGAAAGGAGAGATCTGAGTCTTATTCTTGCGGCACCGAGGTTATTTACCTCGTCGATCTTAAGGACGGTGTAGATCTTTCCCGATGAGGTAAGTATATCGCTTACACCGTCTGTTGTAACGGCATCGAGACCGCAGCCGAAAGAGTTTAGCTGGATCAGCTCAAGGTCTTTTCTTGTTCTTACAAACGATGCAGCTGCATAAAGCCTTGAATGATACATCCACTGATCGACAACGATCATCGGTCTGTCGGTCTTGGCGAGATGTGAAACGCTGTCTTCCGTAAGAACTGCAGCACCGTAGGAATTGATCATCTCAGGGATACCATGATTGATCTCGGGATCGACATGGTAAGGTCTTCCTGCAAGTACGATTCCTTTTCGCCCTGTCCTTTCGAGGTATTCAAGAGTTTCTTCACCCTTTTTTTGCATATCGGTATGAGCGTGTTCAAGTTCAAGCCATGCTTCATGTGCGGCCTGCTCGACCTCATCCTTTTTTGCACCTGCGTAATAGGGCAGTTTTTCGTTCGTAAACAGAGTAACGAGACGCTTTGTAACGATCTCTTCACTTTCAAATGAAAGGAAAGGATCGGCAAAGATGATCTCGCTGTTCTTTAATTCTTCAACATTGTTCTTTATGTTTTCACCGTATGATGTAACGATAGGGCAATTGTAATGATTGCCCGATTCGGGTGATTCGTTTCTTTCGTAAGGTACGCAAGGATAGAAGATAAAGGGTACCTTTTGATTGATAAGCCACATGATATGACCGTGAGTTATCTTTGCGGGATAACATTCCGATTCGCTGGGTATCGATTCAATACCGAGCTCGTAAATCTTTCTCGTAGAGCTGGGAGAAAGTACAACACGGTATGAAAGCTTTGTAAAGAACGTAAACCAGAAAGGATAGTTCTCGTACATATTGAGGACACGGGGAATACCGACTATGCCCCTTTTTGCTTTCTCTTCGGCAAGGGGTTCATAGTCAAGGAATCTGTGAAGCTTATATTCGAACAGGTTAGGTATATTGTATTTGTTTTTCTCGCCGCCGATACCTTTTTCACATCTGTTACCCGAAATATACCTTCGTCCGTCACTGAATTTGTTAATGGTGAGAAGACAGTTATTTGTACAGCCTTTACATCTTGACATCGAAGTTTCAAAGCGAAGTGCTGTAATATCGTCTATTCCGAGCATCGTGGTCTGCTGACCGGTATAAGTACTTCTGGCGATAAGAGCAGCACCGAACGCGCCCATGATACCGGCAATATCGGGGCGGATGGCATCGATTCCGAGGATCTTTTCAAGTGCACGGAGAACAGCATCATTATAAAAAGTACCGCCCTGCACAACGATGTGCTTTCCGAGAGAAGAGGGATCCGTTACCTTTATAACCTTGTAAAGAGCATTTTTGATAACCGAATATGCAAGACCCGAAGAAATATCCGCAACGGTTGCTCCTTCCTTTTGTGCCTGTTTTACCTTTGAATTCATAAAAACGGTACAACGGGAGCCAAGATCGATAGGGTTTTGCGCAAAGAGTGCGATCTTTGCAAATTCCGATATCTCAAGGTTAAGCGAACGTGCAAATGTTTCTATAAAGGAACCGCAGCCGGATGAACAAGCCTCATTAAGCTGTACGGAATTAACGGCATGATCCTTTATCCTTATACATTTCATATCCTGTCCGCCAATATCGAGTATGCAGTCTACATTTTTATCAAAGAAGGAAGCGGCTCTGTAATGGGCGACTGTTTCCACCTCGCCCTCGTCAAGCATAAGCGCCGACTTGATGAGTGCTTCACCGTAACCCGTGGAGCATGAGCGTACGATCCTTACTCCTTCGGGAAGGATACTGTAGATTTCTTTAATTGCTCTGATGGATGTTTTGAGAGGTGAGGCGTTGTTATTACTGTAGAACGAATAAAGCAGTTCGCCGCGGTCCGAAACAAGGGCTGCTTTTGTTGTGGTGGAACCGGCGTCTATTCCGAGATAGGCGTTACCTTTATAAGATTCGAGATCTCTCTTAACAACACAGTGCTGATCGTGTCTTTCGGTGAAAAGATCGTATTCTTTTTGATCTTTAAAGAGAGGATCGAGCCTGTTTACTTCGAAAGTAATGTTAAGGTCTTTGGAAAGGATTTCCTTTATCTCGCCGAGTGTAAGCTTTACGATATCTTCATCGGGCTTTTTACGTCCGCCGGGAAGAAGGCAGCTGTTCATGGCTGCGCCTTTGGCTGCGAACAGATGTGAGTTTTCGGGAGCTATTATATAGTCATCCGGGAGTTTAAGTGTTCTGATGAATGCGGCAAGAAGCTCGGAAAGGAAATGAAGAGGCCCTCCGAGAAAGGCGACCTTGCCTTTGATCGGCTTGCCGCATGCAAGACCGCTTATGGTCTGATTTACAACGGCCTGGAATATCGATGCCGACAGATCTTCCTTTGTAGCGCCTTCGTTAATGAGCGGCTGTATATCACTTTTCGCAAATACACCGCATCTGGCGGCAATGGGATAGATAGCTTTGTAATCTTTGGCATATTCATTAAGACCTTTCGCATCGGTCTTGAGAAGAGTAGCCATCTGATCGATAAAGGAACCGGTTCCGCCTGCACAGATACCGTTCATTCGCTGTTCGATCGTCGTTCCGAAATAGATGATCTTGGCATCCTCACCGCCAAGCTCGATCGCAACATCGGGTACTACGGGAAGTGCTGACAAAGAAGTTGAAACCGCAATTACTTCCTGAATAAAGGGAATCTTCATAACATCAGCAATACAAAGACCGCCCGAACCGGTGATGGTAGGTGCAACAACAGTGTTTTCGGGTATCCTGGTAACAATTTTTGTAATTATAGAAAGAAGCGTTTCACGAATATTAGCATAATGTCTTTCGTAATCGCTTTCGATTATTGTGTCATTTGCATCGAGAAGTGCTACTTTAACGGTAGTAGATCCGATATCAATTCCTAATTTATACATGTCCATTCCTAAATTTATCCCTCGTCTTTTTATCGACTTGTTTTTTTATTGGGCGATATGCGCGTAAATTCAAGAATACGTAAGCAACGCTCAACTAGTTTATTATATACGTTTCTAAAAAAGAAACAAGAAAAAAGACAGAAGTTTATTATTTATAAACTAAAATTAATACTTTTGTCTTGAAGAAATGCTTCGTCCGTTTTAATATATAAAGGCAACGCTTATGTGACATGAGTGAAGAATTACCATGTTAAAAAATCCACTTCACAGCGGTTTTTTAACGTTTTTTGGAGTGAGATAAGAAGAAATATGTGTTTATTAAAAACAAGTGATTTTAATTATGAACTGCCGGAGGAGCTGATCGCGCAGGATCCTCTCGAAGACAGGTCTTCATCAAGACTTATGGTCCTTGATAAAAACAACGGAACAATACTTCACAGACATTTTTACGAGATCGGATCGTTTCTCAGAAAAGGTGACTGTCTTGTAATTAACGATACAAAGGTCATACCTGCCAGACTTATAGGTCACAGGGAAGGGCATTCCGGCGCATGTGAGGTCCTCCTGCTGAAAAGGCTTTCCGCAACAGATTGGGAATGCATCGTCAGACCGGGGAGGAAGCTCAGGATAGGCGCAGTTGTTGTTTTTGGACGGGAAGGCAGCGACCTCAGGGGTGAAATAAAAGACGTTCTCCCTGACGGGAACAGGATCGTTTCGTTTGAGTTCGAAGGGGTATTTGAAGAGGTACTTGACAGGCTCGGAAAGATGCCGCTGCCACCGTATATTACTCATGAACTGAAGGATAAGAACCGTTATCAGACCGTATATGCAAAGCATGAAGGGTCAGCAGCCGCTCCCACGGCGGGACTTCATTTTACCGAAGAACTGCTCGGGAAGATCGGGGAGATGGGCGTAGATATCGTCAGAGTCACACTTCATGTAGGTCTCGGAACATTCAGACCGGTTAAGGAAGACAATATACTTGATCATCATATGCATACCGAATCATATCAGGTGACCGAAGAAGCGGCGGCAATGATAAATGCTGCAAAGGACAGAGGAAGCAGGATCATAAGCGTCGGAACGACAAGCTGCAGAACTCTCGAAGCGGCTTCTCACGGTACTGACCGCGTATGTGCAGGTTCGGGAGACACCGATATATTCATTTATCCCGGATATAAGTTTAACATCGTTGATTCGCTTATAACCAATTTTCACCTGCCGCAGTCAACGCTTATTATGCTTGTTGCGGCGCTTTGCGGAAGAGAGAATATACTGAATGCTTACGAAGAAGCCGTCAAAAACAAATACAGATTTTTCTCCTTCGGGGACGCTATGTTCATCACCGATATTTAAAGCTCTGACGCTTATGGCCATTGTTGCGGTCGTCTGGCTGCTTGTGCCTGCGATCGAGGCCGAGGCGATGAGCGATATAAGAGTGGGACTTGTTTCGCTGTACAAAGATAAAGAAGTAATAACCGTTTATAATAAAAGGATAATGATCGGTTATGCGACAGATAAAGAGTTTACCGGTTACGAGGTGTTTTTCGGAAATAACGGATTTTCGTTTGAACCCGAAAAATCGTCATATATTGTAAAGAGTACAGTTTATAAAACATATGACGAGGCCGTAAAAGCAATAGGTCAGAACAATACGACCGGTTTGATACCGGTCCTTAAGGGCCCGGAAACATGGCAGCTGTATGAAAAGAGCGACAAGAGCAGTGCAACAAAGAGAGAATACCTTATAAGAGTGTCTTTCGGGAAAAAATCCTTTTTGATAGATGCAATTGAAGGTGACAGATCAAAGTTATACAGTCCTTTTCCACAGATAAAGGCTGTTACCGGGAAAAATGACAAAAATGGAAGAGAGATATCACTCGGTTCACGCTCGTACAGAGGAAGGATCGAGATAGTGAGATCCGAAGGACTGCTTACTGCTGTTAATATACTAAGCATTGAAGCTTATCTTTGCGGTGTTGTTACTTGCGAGATGAGCAAAAGCTATGAAACCGAGGCGCTGAGAGCTCAGGCGGTTGTGGCAAGAAGCTATGCGCTTTATAAGTCGGGATTTACCTGCAAGGGAACGCTTTCCGAGCCGTACAGCCTTTCGGATACAACGGCCTCACAGGTTTACAGAGGTATCGACGGAGAATCGGAGGAAGCGATAGCGGCTGTTTCGGCGACTGTCGGAGAAGTCATATACAGCGGTGACAACATTGTGGAGACCTTCTACTTTTCGACAAGCGGCGGTTCTACTGAGGGCGGAATAGATGTATGGAACATAAATAGTGCGATCTACAGTTCGAAACCGGATCTTTTTGAGCTTGATCCCGAGAAGGCGCCCTGGGTCATCACATATACGTTGGATGAAGCAGGGAAGCTCATGAAAGAAAACGGATTTGATGTGGGAACTGTTAAAAGTATTAAGGAATCCGTTGTGACCGGTACGGGCCGTGTCAGCTCTTTAAAGGTTACGGGAACATCTTCATCGAAGTTTCTTACGATACAGCAGGCTCAAAGCGTGTTTGATCTGCCGTCTGCAAAATATAAGGTTGTAACCGGCGGAGAAAAAGCTGATATGCCTTATGCAATAAGTGAAGACGGAACCGTAAAAACTGTTGCGGATGACTTATATGCCATTTACGGTAATGGCAGGCGTACTAAGCTTGACACCGCGCCGCAGATCGTGGCGATCGGCGGGGACAATATGTCAAATTACCCGCTCAGGGATGTGGCCAACGAAAGTATTGCTTTCTTCGGAATGGGATACGGCCACGGGATAGGTTTGTCACAGTCGGGAGCGAACGGCCTTGCAAAGAACGGTTATGATTACAAAAAGATAATATATTATTATTATGATAATATCCGTATTGACAAGTACTCTGTCAGATAACGGAAAGGTGGGGATATGTTGAAAAAAAGGATTGCTGCGGTACTTATTATTTGTTGTACCCTTTTTTCAGGTTGCAGTTTTAATAAAACCGACACTGCCGATATTCGTGCAGTCGGCCTTAATGCCGCGCTTATGAATTATCGGACCGATCGCGATCTTTCCGCTGTGATGCCCGATGAAACTAAGCTGATAGCAAAAAAGGTCATGAATATACAAAAGACCGCGCCCGCAAAGATCGAGACCGAGGTAAAGACCGAAACTGCGCCCGCAAAGATCGAGACTAATGTAAAGACTGAAACTGCGCCCGCAAAGATCGAGACTAAGGTAAAGACCGAAACTGCGCCCGCAAAGATCGAGACTAAGGTAAAGACCGAAACTTCTTCTGCAAAGAACGAGACCGGGGCGAAGATTGAGACCGCACCCGAAGAGGAGGATGCGCAAGAAAAAGAATGGGATGACCTTGCTCCGACAACGCACATGACTTTCGAGGAACTTGTCGGCGATAACGGGATTTATGAATATCCCGCTGCATTTGGTACTCCCGATACATATAAGATCATAGTCGATCTCAAATATCAGGTTGTTCTTGTTTACGAAAAAGATGAAAACGGCGAATACACAGTTCCTGTCAGATATATGTTATGTTCGTCCGGAGCAAATAAAACATCGTCTCCTGTAGGTACTTTTGAGATGAAAGATTACAGGGTAAGATTTTCAAGATTTGTAAATACCGATGATTACGGTCAGTACTGGAGTCTTATCACCGGCAGGATTTATTTCCATTCAATCCTTTATGATTCGAGAAATGCCTCCGACTATATCACTTCTACCTGGAATAACCTCGGAAAGAATGTTTCGCACGGATGTATCAGACTTTCTGTTCCCGATGCAAGATTCATTTATTACAACATGGCACCCGGAACGATCGTACAGATCAGGAAAGGTTCTTCGTCTGACACCGAAACAAAGGAGATCAGAGAAAAGCTTATTGAAGGAAAAGCAAAAGCGCCCTCTGAAAGAGTGACGCTCAAAGCAGGTGATATTCCTTATACAGATAATTGGAACAAAGATGATATTCCGCAGACAGTACCGTTCGTGCAGGGACATCAATGATCGATATACATTATTATCTAGTTTGCTGTGGATCTCTGGATCATATGTTCCGTAATGTCGTTTATAAACACATAGTAGATATCACCGTAGTCGGGTGAATGACTGTAGTGACCATAATCGTCGATCCATCTGATTTGGCCGTCGCGTCTTTTGATCCGGTAAATAACGTGGTCCATGCCGTCACCTTTATCAGAATCGATCTGGTCATCTATGATACCCTGGATCCGTTCAAAGTCTTCCGGAAGTACCATGTTTTGAAAACTGTTGTCCGTAAGTTCCTGAAACTCATCTACAGATTTGCATCCATAGATATCAAGTACTTTTGTATTTTGATATATGATTTCTCTTCGTTCGTTCTCGCGGTAGATAAAGAACCCGCCCGGAATAACCTCGGCCATCTGTCTGATGACGGGCATTGTGTATTTTGTAAGCGAAAACTCATCAGAGAAACGAAGCTTGCGTTTTGATTTGTTATCGTTCTCATCAACTGCAAGCTGACTTGTGTAATAATTCTGTTT
The DNA here is from genome assembly GCA_024693545.1 of Lachnospiraceae bacterium. GTDB lineage: Bacteria > Bacillota > Clostridia > Lachnospirales > Lachnospiraceae > RUG11977. The sequence goes on along the minus strand of JAILKT010000015.1, from coordinate 8,019 downwards.
GTTTTTATACATCACCTTATCTGCCTCAACAAGAAGCTGGTCGGCGTTGTGATCGGGGTATTCGGCCATGTCGGCCTTGCCCATCGAAATGGATATCCCGTCGATATATTCACCTTTCCACAGCGAAAGAGTTTTTTCAAGTTCGACAGATTTCTTTTCAAATTGTTCGTGGTTCATATCAGCTATAACAACGAACTCGTCGCCGCCTGTTCTGAAACAACGTCCCGAAGAACTGAACACACGTTTGATACATTCCGAAGAGCCTATGATGAGCTCGTCTCCGGCAAGATGACCGTAAATATCATTTGTCTTTTTCAGACCGTTGACATCGAGCATGATTATGGAAATAAAAGGTTTGATATCCTTATCCTTCAGTTTCTCGTTTAAGTGATCAATATATTCCTTATAGGCAGTTCTGTTTTCGAGTCCTGTAAGAGTATCAAGATACGCAAGCTTTCTGATCTGTTCGACCGTCAGTTCATGTTTGGCACTTTTCAGCAGATTGAGAATTATTACGGCAAACAAAACCACAACGGAGATGATAAGTGCAAGCGCAACGAATAAAAGTCCGGACGCCTCATGGTTATAGAGTGATACGGCAAAATAAATGCTGAGTACCAACACTGTAAGAGTGATCAACAATAATACAACTATGTTTACGATCCTGAATGATCGTTTCCCCTGAGATGAAAATAACATAATATGATTCCCCCGATGTTACAAAGAAAATAGAGACTTTGATGCCTTTAACGGCATTAAAATTTCATATTTGCGAAAGAATTTTATCACAAATATTCGCATTTGCAAAGTGGGAAATGAACGAAATTATATAAATTTTCAATCGTTTATGCAGTTTTACAGCATGCGTATAACTCTCTTTTTACAAAAAAATGTTTAAAAAAATAAAAAAATGTTTGACAATCGTTTTTCATAGTGATAACATCTGTTTAATTTAACACAGACAAAAGCTGTGACGAAGACGGAAACTTGATTGTAGTCTTTACAGAGAGTATCTGCACAGGTGAGAGCAGATTAAGATGTTCATTTTTCCTATCACTTCTGAGCTGAAGACCCGAAAAGATGATTTTATTGTCTGAGTAGATATCTTCCGTGAATGCTACGTTAGTGCACAGGGCTTGATTGAGCCTGTGAGGGGTATATGTTTTTACATATGCAATTTGAGTGGTACCGCGGACAACGTTCGTCTCATATTTGAGGCGGACGTTTTTTTGTGCGTTAAACGAGCGCTCTCGGTGCTCGTTTAACGCACAAAAAAACGAAGAAACCAATTTTGTGTATTAAACGAGTGCTCTCGGTGCTCGCAAAGCATACAAAAGCGAAGAAATCAATTTGTGTATCAAACGAGCGCTCTCGGTGCTCGCAAAGCGAGCAAATGATGCGAAGAATTTTTTGGAATCGAAGATTGATCTTTATCTTCGGATTCAAAAAAAATTCTGAAGCATCAAAGCAGGCGAAAGCCTGCGTACCGAGAGCCGAGTGCACGAAACATCGAGCAAGCCTGCTTGCGAGATGCGGTGTACGCAAAGCAGGCGAAAGCCTGCGTGCCGAGAGCCGAGTGCACGGAACATCGAGCAAGCCTGCTTGCGAGATGTGTGATGAAGTAAATTTTACGGGTGAAACCCGAAATATACGAAAGGAGAAAGAAATGGTTAAGGAAGATCTTAAAGAAGTTGCACAGCGAGTCAAAGAGATGAGGGAGCTATCGTCTATTTCGATACACGAAATGGCAGAAGCTACAAATATGAGCATTGAAGACTATATTGCTCTTGAAGAAGGTAAGATAGATTTTACTTTTTCTTTCATTTATAAATGCGCAGAGAAGTTTAATGTAGATATTGCTGATATATTACAGGGTTCAAGCCCTAAACTGGTTTCTTATTCACTGGTCAGAAAAGGAAAGGGTGTTCCGATCGCCAGAAATCAGGCCTTTGAGTATTTAAATATGGCCCCTAACTTCAAGCATAAGCTTGGCGAACCTTTTTTCTGCAGACTTCCGTTTGATTCGGAGGCTCTTGATAAGCCGATGCCCTTACATGTTCATAACGGACATGAGGTTACCATCATAACAAAAGGTATGATGAAGCATCAGTTCGGAAACAGGATTGAAACGCTTTATCCCGGAGATGTTATTTACTTTGACAGTAACACACCTCACGGAGAGCTTGCTATCGGGGGACAGGACTGCGAATTCTTCACAGTTATTATGAAACCCGACGGTGATGTCGGACGTGAAGACATCAATACCCATGAAACCAGCTGGGCTCCCGAAGAGATTATCATGGATGAACCTGAAACAGGTATTGTTGCCGAAAGATTTGCTAAGACAAAGATCGACGGCAACGGATTACTCAAAGAGATCCGGTTCAAACACGAAAAGTCCTTCAACTTTGCTTATGATGTTGTTGACGAGCTTGCAAAGAAAGATCCGGACAGACTTGCAATGCTTTGGGTTGACGAGAATAAGAATGACAGAAGATTTACATTCAAGGATATTTCCGATCTTTCATCAAGAGCCGCAAACTATTTCAGAAGCCTCGGAATTCAGAAGGGTGACAGAGTGATGCTCGTACTTAAGCGTCATTATCAGTTCTGGATCTCAATCATAGCTCTTCACAAGATCGGCGCAATTGCCATACCGGCAACGAGCCAGCTTCTTAAGCATGATTTTGAATACAGATTTAATGCTGCAGGTGTTACCGCAATAGTTGCGACACCCGAAGACAATGTGCCCGATAGCGTGGAAGCAGCACTTCCCACATCGCCCACAGTTGAAAAGAAGATACTTGTAAATGAGAAGCGAGAGGGATGGGAGGACTTTGATACAAGGATCATGGAATTCCCCGATAAATTCGAAAGACCCGAAGGTCTTGCTGCTGCCTGCGGAGATGACCTGATGCTTATGTTCTTTACCTCGGGAACAACGGGATATCCCAAGATCGCCACACACAGCTATAAATATGCGCTTGGTCACTATATTACCGCGAGATACTGGCATAATATCAAGAGAGACGGTCTTCACCTCACGATTTCAGATACCGGCTGGGGTAAAGCACTTTGGGGTAAGCTCTACGGTGCATGGCTTTGCGAAGCAGCCGTATTTGTATATGACTTTAAGCGTTTCAATGCACTTGATATCCTTCCGATGTTTAAGAAGTACGGTATCACAACATTCTGTGCACCGCCCACAATGTACAGATTCCTTATCAAAGAGGATCTTTCCAAATTTGATCTTTCAACGATCGAATATGCTACTGTGGCCGGTGAAGCGCTTAACAGCGAAGTATATGATCAGTTCCTTAAGGCAACCGGAATCAGCCTAAAAGAAGGCTTCGGTCAGACAGAGACAACTCTTACCGTTGCAAACCTTGTCGGTGCTAAGGTTAAGCCCGGATCGATGGGTCTTCCTTCACCTATGTATGATGTTGATATAGTTCATCCCGACGGAACAAGCACACAGGTCGGTGAAGTAGGCGAGATCGTTATCAAAACCGATAAACATGTCCCTTGCGGTCTTTTCAGAGGCTATTACCGTAATGATGAAAAAACAAAAGAAGCTTGGTATGACGGAGCCTATCATACAGGCGATACGGCATATCGCGATGAAGAAGGTTATTTCTGGTACGTCGGCAGAACTGATGACCTTATCAAGTCTTCGGGATATCGTATCGGACCGTTCGAGATCGAAAGCGTTATCATGGAGCTTCCTTATGTACTCGAATGTGCGGTTACCGCGGCTCCCGATCCGATAAGAGGTCAGGTTGTAAAGGCTACGATAGTTCTCGTTAAAGGAAAAGAAGGCACCGATGAGCTTAAGAAGGAAATCCAGAACTATGTTAAGACCAATACCGCACCTTACAAATATCCCAGAATCGTTGAATTTGTGGAAGAACTGCCCAAGACGATCAGCGGTAAGATAAGAAGAGTTGCTCTCAGGGAAAACTCAAACGACTGAAATCATTAATTTAATACGGAAAAATTATGTAATTACAAGAGGTCGGATCCATTGGGTCAGACCTCTTATTGTTTTTTGTGGAAATTGTCAATTTTTTATTGTATAAATCGAAGATTTTTAGTAATATTGTTATTGGCGGTTCTTAATTAATTGATCAATTATTTGAGAAATGCAACAAATCGCATATGAGCGTTGAAACTTATGCCGGTTTTGATCACATGCGCGATTTGGATAAACCAATTTTTTGAGGAGGAAGTATTATGAACACTTACAAAAGCGAAGATATCCGTAATGTTGCTGTGTTGGGGCACGGTAGCTGTGGCAAGACAACCCTGGTCGAAGCCATGGCTTTTTACAAAGGTATCGTAAACAGACAGGGTAGAGTTGAAGATGGAACAACTATCAGTGATTATGATAAAGAAGAGCAGAAAAGACAGTTTTCCATCAGTACAAGTCTTGTACCGATCGAACATGACGGTGTTAAGATCAATTTCCTTGACACACCCGGATATTTTGATTTTGTGGGTGAAGTAGAAGAAGCACTTGATGCTGCCGGCGCTGCTGTAATTGTTGTAAATGCCAAGTCCGGTGTAGAAGTTGGAACGATAAAAGCTTGGGAAATGTGTGAAAAGAAACACCTCCCCAGGATGTTCTTTGTTACAGCGATGGATGATCCCAATGCTAACTTTTCGAATGTTGTGGATCAGCTTGTTGAAACGTTTGGAAAGAAGATCGCGCCTTTCCATACTCCGATCATTGAAAACGAAAAATATATCGGATTTGTCAATGTCGTAAAAATGGGCGGTCGTAAATTCACTAAGGGCAGTGAATATACCGAATGTGATATTCCCGATTCTGTTAGGGAAACCGTTGACAAATGTCGATTGGATCTTATAGAAGCCATAGCCGAGACAGATGATGATCTTATGATGAAGTACTTTGACGGTGTAGAGTTTACTCTTGACGAGATCAACAAAGCACTTCATTCGGCTGTTTTCTGCGGCGACATTGTTCCCGTGCTTGCAGGCGCTGCCATTAATCAGCAGGGAACGCTTATGCTCCTCAATGATATTAAGAGTTATTTCCCTTCACCCATGAGTCATAAGATAGTAGGTAAGTGCGTGAAGGATGACAGTGAATTCGAAGCCAATTATGATATTAATAAGCCTATGACGGCAAAAGTATTTAAGACCATCGTCGATCCTTTCATCGGTAAATATTCATTCATTAAGGTATGTTCGGGTATCCTTAAAAATGATACCGTTATCTACAATTCCGATAAAGATACAGAAGAAAAGCTTTCAAGACTTTACATCCTTCGTGGTAAAGAGGCGATTGAAGTTAAGGAGTTATACCCCGGTGATATCGGAGCGATCGGTAAGCTTTCAAATACTGTCACAGGTGATACTCTTTCGACCAAATCCTGTCCTGTAGTGTTCGAGAGGGCTCAGTATTCTATCCCTTATGCATATCAGCGCATCGAGGTTAAGAATAAGGGTGATGAAGATAAGTTTGCCCAGGCAATGGGTAAACTTCTCGAAGAAGATAAGACGATGAGACTGGTTCTTGACAAAGAGAACCATCAGACTCTTGTTTACGGCATAGGTGATCAGCAGATTGATGTTGCGGTAAGTAAACTTGCAGGAAGATACAAGGTTGAAGTTGAAACAGAGAAACCTCGTGTTCCTTATCGTGAGACTATCCGTAAGATGGTTGAGAAGCAGGGTAAACACAAAAAGCAGTCCGGCGGCCACGGTCAGTACGGCGATGTACATATCCGTTTCCAGCCTTCGGGAGATATGGAAAAAGCTTATACATTCGATGAAGAAGTTGTCGGCGGTGTAGTTCCCAAGAACTTCTTCCCCGCAGTTGAAAAAGGCATTGCTGAATCTGTGCTCAAGGGACCTCTTGCCGGATATCCCGTTGTGGGTGTTCGTACAACACTTTTCTACGGATCGTATCATCCCGTAGATTCGTCCGAGCAGGCATTCAAGATGGCAGCCAAGCTTGCATTTAAGGCAGCATTTACCGATCCCAAGGAAAACTGTAATCCTTGCCTTCTTGAGCCCATAACTTCTATGAAGGTAACCGTTCCCGATAAATATACGGGTGACATCATGGGTGATCTTAATAAGCGTCGTGGCAGAGTACTCGGAATGAATCCTATCCACGGAGGTAAGCAGGAGATCATTGCAGATGTTCCGCTTTCGGAACTTTACGGTTATTCAACAGACCTTCGTTCGATGACGGGCGGAATCGGTGAATACGAATACAAGATCGATCGCTATGAGCAGGCACCTTCGGATGTTCAGGCAAAGGTTATTGAAGAAGCTAAGAAGACAATGACCGATGATATCGAAGAGTAATAAGTATAGACCATAGAGAACAGGAGCACGAAAGTGCTCCTGTTTCGATTTTATAGATTTTTAATTTGATTAATTCACGATTACATAATAAAATAATAAAGAAGTATATATTTTTTCCTGTAACTGTATTATTTAGTGTTGATTAACGGAGTGATTATGTTTGAAAGATTTTTCCCTGACGAATGGGTGGAAAGCGCCTACTGTATTGATTATGAAGCTTATTACGAAGCAGGGTACAGAGGGCTTATTTTCGATATAGACAATACACTCGTTCCTCACGGAGCCGATGCCGATGAAAGAGCTATAGAGCTGTTCGACAGACTTAAAAAGATCGGTTTTGATATATGCTTGCTTTCAAACAATAAAAAACCCAGAGTGGAAAGGTTTAACAAGGATGTTAATGTAAATTATATTTTTAAAGCGGGTAAACCTTATTCAAAGAATTATTATGTGGCTGCGATGATGACGCGTACTTCCACAAAATCTTCATTGGTTATCGGCGACCAGCTCTTCACCGATATATACGGCGGAAAACTTGCTGAAATTCATACTATTCTTGTTAATCCTATTGATAAAAAGGAAGATTTCTTTGTCAGACTTAAAAGGTTGTTGGAAAAACCCGTGATGATGTTTTATAAACACAGTCTTAAAGAAAAAGTATCCGAAATGCCCAGAAACCGCAAGCCTGAGTCTAAAGTCAATCATAAGAGATTAAAGAAAGAAAAACATATGACTGCTTCTGAACGTTTGGCCAGGATAGAAAGACTTTTTGAAAGCAGATATATTTAATTTTTTATGATGGTTACAATTATAATGATATGTTTAACTCTATCAGGATTTTTCTCCGATAGAGTTTTTTGCTTTATAAACATTTAATATTTATATACCTGATTATTGAAATAAACTGATTTCTATAGTATATTTTTTATATGTTGTGCAGGTATACGCAGTAACGTCGTTCCGGTTTTTCGAGCAGATCGTTTGAACTGAACATTTTGATGAATTGCGTATTTGGACTTGTGTCGATTATGGCACTGTTTTTTTCTTTTGAGAGGAGAAGCAAAATGAAAAAAATAACTATTTTTTTGGTTTCGTTACTGGCTTCGGCGTTACTTATCGTCGGATTTGCGGGTGGTGACAAAGCTCAGGCGGGCGAGTTTAAAGATCTTCTTATGGAAGAATTTTTCCCTGAAGGACTTGAAAATCTTAAACCTATCGCTCCTGAGTATGAGTTTATCAAAAACAGTGATACGGGTAATGTCGAATCGATCACTGCATACATTCGTATGCATGATCAGATCCAGAATGTGGGACGAACATACGATTACATGATTGAAGACGGAATAATGGAAGATATAGAAGACTTCGGCACATTTAATTCTTTTGAGAAAAAATACCGTCTTCAGGGACTTGACTACGGAGTTCAGTTTGATATATCGGTAGACGGATCCGACTGGCTTTACGATCCCAACACATGGGATGTTTGCGACATGTGGGATCAGGAGTCTATTCCCGATGGACTGCCTGTCAAAGAGCATTTTGGACTCTCCTGGCATGACAATCTTACCAATATGAGTTTGCTTGATCCTTCTTCTTTAAATAATAATCCCGGAATTATGGAAGGATGTTACGATGAAGGCGATGATGATAATTGGGGATATATTTATCTCGATGATCATA
>JAILKT010000006.1 GCA_024693545.1 Lachnospiraceae bacterium | reverse complement strand
CCCCAGGAGCGTAAGCTTCAGCGTCTTTTCCGTAACGAGCGTGCTTCGCGTCTTATCAAGCGTTGTAACGACTTCGGTGCGGGCGGCGTTTCCGTTGCCATCGGTGAGCTTTCTCCCGGACTTGATATAAATCTTGACCTCATTAAGAAGAAATATGCCGGCCTTGACGGCACAGAACTCGCCATCTCCGAATCCCAGGAGCGTATGGCTGTAGTTATAGAAGCAAAGGATATGGACGAATTCCTCGGGCTTTGTGCCAAGGAGAACCTCGAAGCTACTCCCGTTGCTACGGTAAGTGATTCGGGACGCCTCAGGATGACCTGGAACGGCAACATGATCGTTGACCTCTCCAGAGAATTTCTTGATTCAAACGGAGCAACAAAGCACACGACTGCGGTTCTTCCCGAAAGTGCAAAGGAATTCCCCGAACCCTACAATAAGACAAAATATTCGTCAGTCAAGGATCGCTTTACGGCACTTGTAGGTGACCTTAACGTCTGCTCCAAGCAGGGTCTTTCCGAAAGATTTGACTCCACGATCGGTGCAGGCACGGTTCTCATGCCTTTTGGCGGAAAGTACCAGCGCACACCCATCCAGGCAATGGTTCAGAAAGTCAGCGTTGAGCAGAAGCATACCGATACCGTTTCACTTATGTCATGGGGCTACAACCCCTTCATTACAGAGATCTCGCCTTATGACGGCGCATATCTGGCTGTCACCGAGTCTATCTGTAAACTTATAGCAAGCGGTGCCGATTACAAGGATATTTACCTGACATTCCAGGAGTATTTCGAGAAACCGGGCAAGGACCCCAAGTGCTTCGGCAGGACTTTTGCCGCACTTCTCGGTGCTCTTCGCTGCCAGCTTGATTACGAAGCAGCTTCGATCGGCGGAAAAGATTCTATGAGCGGAACCTTTGAGGATCTTCACGTTCCTCCCACACTCTGCTCATTTGCAGTTACCACTTCGAAACTCACAAAGATTGTTTCACCTGAGTTTAAGCTTCCCGGAAGCAAGGTATATCTCCTCTCACCTGAGTACGACGGTATACTTCCCCGCCCCGACTCGGTTAAGGAAATCTTTAAGACAATTGAGGGACTTCGTGATTCCTTCAATATCCTTTCGATGTACACACCTACATACGGCGGTGTGGCTGAGGCTGTATTCAAGATGTGTATCGGCAACGGTCTCGGATTTGATTTTGCAAATTCGATCACAGCCGATGATATTTTCAAATATGCATACGGTTCATTCATCATAGAGTCGGAAGTTCCCGTAAAGGGCGGAAGGCTTCTCGGTGAAACACTTGTTAAGCCCGTGATCAAAATAGACGGCGAAGAGATAGATCTGAGTGAAGAAAACAAAGTTTATGAACAGAAGCTTGAGCCCGTATTCCCCTGCTTCCTTAAGGATGAGGTCCGTACATACGAAAACTTCACATATAAAACCGACGCTGCTCTGCATGCTCCCGCCGTCATAAGCGCCCGTCCCAAGGTTCTCATCCCGGCATTCCCCGGAACGAACTGTGAGCTTGATTCGGCGAAAGCTGTCCTTACAGCAGGCGGCGAGCCCGATGTATTTGTTATCAAGAACCTTACCGCAGCAGATGTAACTGCTTCCGTAGAGGATTTTGCAAACAGAATAGATAACAGCCAGATGATCTTTATCCCCGGCGGCTTCTCGGGTGCCGATGAGCCCGACGGTTCGGCCAAGTTCATCACCGCGTTCTTCCGTAACGGCAAGATAAGCGAAGCAGTCGCAAGGCTCCTTGATGAGCGTCAGGGTCTTATGTGCGGTATCTGTAACGGATTCCAGGCTCTCGTTAAACTCGGCCTCCTTCCTTTCGGAAAGATCACCGATCAGACATCAGATTCGCCCACACTTACATTCAACAAGATAGGTCGTCACCAGAGCAAGATCGTTCGTACACGTATCGCTTCTAACCTTTCACCCTGGCTTTCGGGCGTTGAGGTCGGCGATATCATAAGCGTTCCGATCTCCCACGGCGAAGGCAAGTTCCTGTGCAGCGAAGAAATGGTGAAGACACTTGCCGCAAACGGCCAGATCGCAACACAGTATGTTGACCTCGCAGGAAACGCTACATCGGACATCCGCTTCAACCCGAACGACTCCGTTTATGCTATTGAGGGAATCACCTCGAAAGACGGCAGGATCTTCGGTAAGATGGGCCACTCCGAGCGTGACGATTACGGTCTTTACAAAAACGTTCCGGGCATTTATAACAACAATATGTTCATCAGTGCCGTTAAATATTTCAAATAAAAAAGTAATCCATCCGCACAGCTCTCGACAACACCCGGTGTCTTTCCCGTTTTCGGGACTGTGCGGTTAACAATCATAAATTTACAACACATCATCGAAAGGAGAATCTCATCATGGCGTACT
>JAILKT010000138.1 GCA_024693545.1 Lachnospiraceae bacterium | reverse complement strand
AGAGAAAGAAAGAGGGATCATGGGCGGTCCTATGGGCGTTACGGGGCTTGAGTGCGCTTTCCCCGTTCTCTACACAGGTCTCGTGACAACGGGAGTCATAACACTTGAGAGACTTCTCGAGCTTATGACCTTGGCTCCCGCGAAGAGATTCGGGATCGAGTCGGGTATAAAAGTCGGATCAAAAGCAAAGCTTTGCGCTTATGACCTTAATGAGCGATATATCATACGAGGCGAGACATTTGCATCAAAGGGGCATTTCACTCCTTTCGAGGGTGTAAACGTGTATGGGAAATGTCTCTTTACCGTTTACGGCGACAGCATCATAAAGAACACCTGACCCCGAAAGGACTTTTTCCCGTTCGGGTTTCAAAGGGTCTTGCATTTTGACCATTACTTCAAAAGGTCCCTCCGTTTCACCCGGAAGGACCTTTTTTTACTGTCTTTACTTGTTTCTTTACTGTCTTTACTTGTTTCTTTATTGTCTTTATTTATTTCTTATGACTTCATTCAGGGTGATCGTATGCTTTAAGCTGTATGTTGTCGTGCCAACGTTTATCGCCTGCGTAATGGCTACGGTTCTGAAGAACACCTGACCTTCAAACACATACGGTGCATCAGGGAACGAGATCTGACTTGTTCCGACCGATGCGGTTCCGATGCTGAACTGTATGCATTCGCCCAGGATCGGCTTAAGCATTTCTTCTGTCATGCCCTCTTTAATGGGAATGTTTGTCGTAGTCGAAACGCGCTTCCATGATACCGTGCCCGTTGTGTCTGTGAGTTTAAAGGCTCCCATGGCGATCTGAGGATCGATATACGTAATGCCGTTCGACTGTCTTCTGAACACCTTGATAATATATTCACCGGTCTCGTATTTGACAAGTCCGTTGCCCGAGTCGCTGTAAACCGGCTTTATAATATCATTTTCAAGACCTTTTTTGATCTCTTTTCCGTTTTCGGTCTTATAAATTCTGTAATAACACTCACCCTCATATAACGTAAAGCCCGAAATGTCGGGAGCAACCTTCACATGCTCTATTTTCTGATATTTGATACTATTCTTCACTTCAAAGAGACTTATACTAAGTTCCGGAAGTGATGTGGGCGTGATGGTCATATTTGTATCACCCTCAACAGATACGCTGTACGTTGAAGACGCATTTGAATTCGGTGTAAATACCAGAACCGTGAAATATCCGTCATATGAACCGTATTGAGGATCATTATATGATACCTTTATCCTGTAAGTGCTTCCGCTGCTAGTTCCGCGTCCGAGGGCATCTACTTCAACAATTCCGGTTCCGTCCGAATTCGCCGTGACAGTAGCATAAGGACCGTTATTTTCCAGACATGAGGCGGTCACGGTTGTAACATAAGAACTCGATCCCACACCGACTATGTCGAGCTGCTCACCATACTGGTCAAGCACCCTAAAGGCCAAAGACTCACGGGAAACATTAAATGCATCCGACATTTTTAAAACATTGACCTGTGTATCACCCGTTCCGAATACAATATTTGCGGGGATCCTCTTTTCAACGACGGTCACTTTCAGCTGACCGATCGGTGTTCCGGACGAGATGCTGTCTCCGTAATAGACAACGATATCTTCGCTTCCCTGCGCAAGAGGCACCAACCCTCCATCGGGAGTTACATAGCATGTTTTTGAGACATTCGAACCAAAAATGATATGGCTGTTGATATCGGATGAATAAACATACGTCCCGTCAAGCTTTTTGATCCTCGCAACAAGCTTATAGCCTTCCTTGTCAGAGATCGACAGCCTCGAAGTAGGCTGATCCCAGTTGATCTTTGAGACATCCTTATTCACCTTGGTGACAACCGCTCTGTCGAAGGTCATCGTCGATGCCTCGGTTACAGAAGTTACCTGAAGTGTTGCCGGTACCTTCTTCTCGGTATATGAGGATCCCGAGGTCACCGGATAATAGACATATTCGGCCATGAGCCTGACAGATTTGCCCTTTTCGTAAATATAGACACTCTTTGTGCTGTTATCCACATAACCCAAATTTACTGAGGAATCATCCGCAAATTTCAGATACAGCCTTGACATTGCGGCCATATACTCGGAGGAATTAACATCAGTCGGGGTAATATCCACGTTCGAGCCGTTAAACATCTTAAATTTGATATAAGACTGCTTTCCGGCAATTACCATATCCGAACCGAGCTCGGTATAGAGCTCTATTCTTTCAACTTCTCCTATGGTAGCATTAAATGTCGCTTCTTTACCCTCGGTGATGAGCGGATTATTATAGCGGACAATGTACTGAGCGCCGTCCACGTAGTCCTGGTATGCAGAGAGGATCGCCCTCTTTCCCCCGTTTTCGAATTTGATCTTATCCTTAACAGGCATCGTGATACCGTTTTTACTGATTATGAGATTATCTATCGAGATATTCTTTGAAAAATCGTCGGCAAAATCGACTGCAATATCGGTCTTTGTAAGCTGGGTAACCTTGGTAATGCCGATAACGGCCGGATCGTTAACTTCGATCTCTATGCTTTTCTTGGCGGTTGCCTTTTCTATCTTTGAATATGTACCCGATGTCTTTTGAACGGTGAAGCATGTGATAGTCGCCTTTCCCGCTCCTTTTGCCGTAACAACACCCGCATTTGTCACCATTGCAACGGATGTATCGGACGAGACCCAT
>JAILKT010000119.1 GCA_024693545.1 Lachnospiraceae bacterium | reverse complement strand
TAAAGAAGAATTTGATAATTTCTTTGCAGCTTATTCTTGAAATAATATACATGATTCGTGTATAATTATTTCATCTGCGGCTAGGGTTTTTTGATCGGGATGCAGATATATGGAAAAGGGAGGGTGTTCAATGGACTTTTTTAATTCAAAATTGATCGAACGCAATTATGTCTGTCATGGGAGGATCGATCATATTCAGATCACCGGTTCTTCAGAAAAAATCATAGTCGAGGGAAGGGATGTTGAGAATGTGATGCTTTCTTACCTCGAATGCCCGGGAAAGCAGGAATTCACGCTTATTGAGCAGAATGGTACCCTGACGTTGGAGAAGAAGAACATCAGAAGTATCCTTTGGCTGTTATACCAGCCCTTCATCGATAATGGGATAAAGGTAGTTGTTCCGAGAGGATTTAACGGTACGTTGGAAATAGATTCTTCGAGCGGAAGGATTGTGGTTTCGGATCTGAATGCAGAAAACATGAGTATCAGGTGCAGCTCAGGTGCAATAAAGGTTGAGCAAATCGGCATAGGTAATCTCTGTATCGAGAGCAGTTCTGGAGCGGTAAAGACAGAGAGTATCAATACAGGAAATCTCAGCATCAATACCAGTTCAGGCGCGATAAGGATCGATAATGTAAACAGTCGTAATAATATAAATGTCGGATGTTCTTCAGGCATGATCACGCTGGTAGATTCAACTGCGGCAGGGAATATAAGCCTTGGCAGTCATTCGGGCCTTACAAGACTGATAAGGGTAAGTGCCGGTGGATCGGTGACAGCCGGAAACACAAGCGGCGGCATACACTTTGAATCCTTAAAGACGGGCGGGAATATCGACTTTTCGACAATGAGCGGCGCAATAAGAGGCTCGATCTTAGGACGTCAGAGCGACTATTCGATCATTTCCCATACAACTACTGGACATAACGGAATCGTGAACTCGCGGACCGGAGCAAAGGAAATGAATATCAGTACAACCGCAGGCGCGATAAAAGTATCGTTCCTGGAGTAAAGAAATAATAGTAAACTCACTCCTTTCATTTCCGGATGATATGGCGAATGATCGGAGGGGAGATATCAAAAGAGATTAATTCCCAGCTTCTTCAGCTCTCTGTAGATCGATGAAACGGGATAACCGACTATGTTGTAATAATCGCCCTCGATAGATTCGATATAGGGGCAGAAGCGGCCCTGGATCGCATAAGCACCGGCCTTGTCGAGAGTTTCACCGGTAGCGATGTATGAACGGATCTCGTCATCGGTCATGGGAGATACATTGACAGTCGTAGGAACGGAGTAATTGACAGTCTGCGTGATACGGCCGTTTTCGATAACGATGAGACATACGCCGGTGAAAACATGATGAGATTTGCCGGCGAAGTCGCGTATCATCTCAAATGCGCGTTCTTCATTGTGCGGCTTACCGAGGATCTTGCCTTCGTAAGCAACTACTGTATCACAGCCGATGACAACTGAATTGAGATAATCCTTTGAAAGGCTTCCGATATCGATACGGCCTTTGACTTTAGAAGCAACATCCTCTGCCTTCATCTTCGAAAGCTTCTCTACGAGTCGTGCGGGTTCATGTCCTGACATGTCTTCCTCTTTGTCGGAGGGTATCACGATATACTCAGCACCTACCAGATCCATGATCTCACGGCGACGGGGTGAGCCCGAAGCCAAAACTATCTTATATTCCATGACTATTATCCCTTCTTTATTTTTCTCTATTCATGTATGACAAATGATACATCTTAATGTTTTAATCTATAGACAAAGGAAATTTCAGACAAAAGAAACGTCCCCATGTCTTTTTCACTCAATCCCTGTTTCAGTATAGAAGACTGCTATTTCAGTACGTGTTGCTTTTATAGTTCCCTGAACCATATCCGCTGAACCGCCGCCGCGTATCTCAAATGAAGCTTTCATCTTATTGATCAGTTCCCTGCAGTCATTTCCAGACGAAGCGATGATAAATCTGTATCCGTCATCGTCATTGCCGCAGAAAGCGGAGCAGAATCCGTCTGTTCCTGAAACGAGAGTGTTTACACCCATCCGCAGATTATCCTGATCACAGGAATCGATCCAGATGATCGGATTCTTTTCGGCTTTTATATCATCAACGAGAGCCAGAATACTGTCACGTTCGAACTTGACCAGTTTAAATCGGGCATCCTTGAGCGATTCGGAAAGCTTTTCCACAGCAGGAACAATCTCGGAAATCTTAGCCGAAGTGATGCGGGAGATCGCTCTTACATCATTAAGCTGGGCACGTGCGGATCGGAGAGAGCGGGCTCCGCATTCGATCCACATCCTGGTTCCGCCTTTAAAGTGCTCGGCAGCAACGATCCTGACAGATCCGATCTCGCCGGTTCTTTTAACGTGAGGCGCACAGCATGCGCACATATCGTATCCGGGAAATTCGACTATACGTATCTGTCCGGCGATCTCTTTCTTGCTGCGATAATTGAGGTCTTTAAGTTCTTCGGGCGAAGGGAAGAAGATGTGTGTCTCAAAATTCTCGTAGATCGCACGATTGACTATATCCTCGATAAATGCAATATCCTTTTCCTCAAATGTAGTATTGAAATCGAGAGTAACCTCACGTGCGCTCAGGTGGAAACCGACATTGTCGGCACCAAAGTATCTGTGAACGGTGCCTGAGACAAGATGCTCGCCCGAATGCTGCTGCATGCGGTCAAACCGCTGTTCCCGGTTTATCAGACCTTTTACGACGGCGTCGCTTGGAAGAGGCCTGTCGCAAATATGGTGAATGATATCGGACTTGATAGAAACATGGAGTATGTTTGACGGTGCATCATCCCCGGCGGGATTGACTGAATTACCATCGTTCGGAATCTGCAGCACGCGTATAACGCCGCTGTCGCAGTCCTGTCCGCCTTGTTCGGGGAAAAAAGCAGTTTGATCAAGAACAATATCATAGGCGTCTTTGCCCTGATGCTTTGTAGGTGTGCAATCAAGGACATTTGCTGTAAAATCAAGTAAATATGCGTCTTCGTTATATAAGAGAACAGTCATTTGAAGACCTCCGTAAATATTTGGGTTTAAAGACGGAAAATGCTCATCCTGAAGAATTGTAACAGAAGAAAAGGGATTTAGCAATTTCTTTCACTCTGTTAATCGTGAAAATAATTAAAA
>JAILKT010000105.1 GCA_024693545.1 Lachnospiraceae bacterium | reverse complement strand
GAAGCGGTGCTGCTGCCGCTGTCGATTCTTTCATATGTCAGATGCTACAAAAGAAAATATTGGACCTAAATATACTCAGGGACCACCCGGCAATTGAGTTACACCGGATTCCCGCTTATATCCCATACCAAGAAAGGTAACGGAACTATGAAAAACTTTAAAAAAGCCCTCAAATTTTATCTCAAAATATCATATAACTCTGTTCTCATATGTTTAGGCATGATCTTTCTTGCACTCGGACCGACTATGCTGCTCACCATTAGGGAACGGGATCTGTTCACGTACGTACTTCCGGTCTCTTTGACTCCAAAGATCGGTATACTGTTTATATTATTACAAAAGACCCTACACTTCACAAAAAGCAAAATGTGTGTTTCACTGCCGTTTTCGAAACAACTGTATACGATCATACCAACCGTTGTTTCGGCATCACTCACTCTAATATATGATATTGCGCTTATTATTCTTCACATAACATTTAAACCGCAAATTCCGGTTTCAAATTTTATTGTAATGACTGCCCTCGGAAGCTTTGTGATATACCTGATGCAATCTACCGTCAGAAAGCCCGTACTTCATGTTATCTATTCTATAGCATGGCTTTTCTTTATAGGCGGAACTACTTTCAGCAATTTACATATATATTTGCCTATGCCGAATTTGTCTTTGGGAGCCTCG
This sequence comes from Lachnospiraceae bacterium, assembly GCA_024693545.1. GTDB lineage: Bacteria > Bacillota > Clostridia > Lachnospirales > Lachnospiraceae > RUG11977. The sequence continues at coordinate 6,741 of JAILKT010000105.1, read as the reverse complement.
ATCATAACGGGTATCCTGATCTATATCATAGGGATCGGAGCTACCCTTCTGATCCAAAAAGTGTGGTGGAAAAAATGCAATCATATATTTATTGATCAGCCCGTAAATCTGAAGTGTTAACCAATCGTTATTACGTTATTTTATCTGTATATCATTACTTTGCAGTTAAGTTTTCCTTTTCTGCTGATACTGAGTTGCTGCGAAAACTCAAACTTACCCTTTCCTCTCACACTGATAACGTCGCCCGGCTGCAGCATCACTGCATTTTCGCTGCAGCTGCGCCCGTTACGGTAAACGAATCCTTCAGAAAAGAGAGTCAGTGCTTCCTGTCTTGAAAGGTTACAGACTCTCGCAATAACTGCATCTATTCTTTGAGAAGACACCTGTATGATTTTTTCTTCCACATCGGGTGCTGTAATATCCTGAATACTGTCGGTAATCTCAGCCTTAACCGATGTGTGTTTTATCCTTGTGAGATTATCAACTATAAAACCGGCTATGTTTTCCTTGCAAAAGACACATGCCTGCTTATCTTTAACAAAAATATCTCCGAGCATTTCCCTTTTTATTCCGAGATTCATAAGAGCGCCGAGAAAATCCCTGTGATTCAGATCATCGGCAAATTTGTTCAAAAGAGGTTTTACAGAAAGCGCGGTAATGGGAAATTCCTGAGAATAGCCGAGTTCTTCCTCATTTCCGAAACGTATCATCTTTCGTTCGGACAGATCGCATCCTCCGAACAGCTTCGGTGATGCAAACCTCAGTTCTTTTTCATTTTCATAATAGATTTCAAGTTCAGCAACAGAAAGAAAATCCGTAAAAGTAAACTGCCCGTTATTAAAGCTTCTGTCCGCAAGTTCCCGCAATCTTTTTATCTCATCCATATATTCCGTGTTTACGCCCGATCATCTGCCGGCTCCTCCATAAGGTTTATGATATTCGCAAGTCGCTTCACTGCACATCCTCGCGTGCGTTTATCTCATTGAGAGACTTAACCTCCACTGAGATAATTTTATCATAATCCCCCTCTTAAAGAAGCGGGTGTATTCTCTCACTGAGATATAAGTCCGGAAACATAATACACAAGCGCACATTCGCTGTCCTGCCAAATTCTGAGACTTCTTCTTACTGCACAAACGATATATCCGATTGTTTCATTGCCTTTTTTTACACGTACGACCATAACCGATTCAAAGCCATTCTTTATGAGAGACCTATAAAATACAGGTGAATGTTTCTTGATGGGTTCGAGCGTATTTTCATTATAGATATCACCTTTAACGATCTTTTCGATATCTTTTGCATTTTCGCATATCGTTTTATCTTTTGTACCGCACATCAGACCTTCTTTGTTTACATACAGGAGCTCCTTTATCTGGATCATTTCCTTAAGTATCGGGAATACGGAAGAGAGTTTGTCCTCCACAGATTTCTCTTTTTCCGTAATTTCTCTGATCTCATGCATAACAGAAAACAGCCCGTCTTTATTAAGCTTTCGGATCTCTATGTCTTTATGTCTGCTTTCGTCGTATATAGTATAACAGTTTCGCCCTTTGTTTTTCCCGAGATAAAGCATTTTATCGATTATCCCGAAAAGTTCATTAAAATTGTCTGCATCTTCCGGAAATGATGCACATCCGGAAGTACCCGTTATTAAAGCCTCTCCGCCTTCAAAACGCTCATTGATCCTCAATGCGAAAGACCCTTCGTAAAGATCATTATAAAACTTTTTTTTATCATTAAAAGATATATTTTTGAGATCTATAAAAAGTAATTCGTCGCCGCCGAATCTTCCCGCGAGTCCAAATCCGTCCGAAATATCCGCAAGCCCTTTGGCAACCCTTGCCAGAACCTTATCGCCCGCGCTGTGCCCGTAACTGTCGTTGATACTTTTAAAATTATCGAGATCGATTATAGAAAACGTAAACGGAGTCTTTTCTTCGATCAATGACTGAACAAATCTGATCGCCCATGCACGCGAAAGTATCCCGGTAAGCGGATCAAGAAGTTCATCAAGTCCTGTTTCATCTATGATCTTATCAAAGAAAGGAAATCTTCGAAGCTTGTCCATTGTGTACATTACCTGCGATCCTTCAAGTCGGTTTGCCCGCTTTACAACATCGGTAATATCCACAAAGCTTCCCGAAAGACCTATTATCTTATCACCGTCGTATATAGGCCTTTTTGATGCTATAATATCCCGCTCTTCGCCTCTGATAATACATTTCCCCCGGACCTTATATGTATTCTTTCCCTCAAGAACCTCAAGTTCATCCCTTTTATAAGGTTCCGGATCGCTGTGCCAACCCATTTCTTCATCATTTTTACCGATAAGTATCTCATCTGATTCAAATCCGTAGAAATCAAGGAATGCTTTATTCACACCGACAAATCGCCTGTCTTTATCTTTCCAAAACACGCAATCCTGAGCTGTATCGATAATTGTCTTAAAGAGTTTTTCATTAATTTTCATTAGCAGGCCCTCATACCACAAAACGTCATTTTTTATTTTATCGATAACGTATTTATACTTTATGGCATAGCAATATTTCTGTTTTCGTGATTTCACTTAAATTATATTTCATTAGTTGATACATTTCAACATGATTTTTCTCTGTTAATCAAAAAAGGTTTTTGAATTGCAATTTAGCAATTAAAAACCTTTTTCTTGTTTATATCATAAATAAAAATACTCTCTTATTATCCCAGTGCCACATCCAAGGCCATCATAAGCGTAAAGCCTACCGAAAACATGATTACGCCCACATTGGAATGCTCTCCTTCAGACATTTCCGGTATAAGCTCCTCTACAACAACGTACATCATCGCGCCTGCAGCGAAACTGAGTAAATAAGGCATTGCAGGGACAAATGCCGATGCCGCGAAGATCGTCAGTAAAGCACCGATCGGCTCAACAGCACCTGAAAGTACTCCGAAGAAGAATGCTTTTTTCTTTGTTGTTCCTTCTGCATGAAGCGGCATGGATATGATCGCGCCCTCAGGGAAGTTCTGAATAGCTATACCGATCGATAATGCAAATGCGCCTCCGAGCGTGATCATCTCACTTCCCGATACAAGCCCCGCCAGCACAACTCCTACTGCCATACCTTCGGGTATATTATGAAGTGTGACCGCAAGTACCATCATCGTTGTTCTTTTTAGCTTTGACTGTCTTCCCTCTGCCTTTTCGGCATTCAAATGCAAATGAGGGATAACGCTGTCCAAAACAAGGAGAAATAACACTCCGATCCAAAAACCGATAAAAGCGGGAAGAAATGCCCAGCCCCCTTTATCCTCACTCTGCTCGATCGCGGGAACTATAAGACTCCAAATAGATGCTGCAACCATGACTCCGGCCGCAAATCCGTTGAGAGCCCTCTCAACAGGTTTCCTGAGTTTATTTTTCATAAAAAGTACACACGCTGCTCCGAGCGATGTACCCAGGAACGGTATGATCAGACCGATCCAAACTTCCTTAGTCATTTTTCCTCACCTCGGTAAAAATAATTTCCCCATACATTACCCGTTAGTGCCAACTTATGATCTTTCCGGGTATATTTCTCCATACCTTTTTCCCGGACAGTTATTTCTTCATATCATTTATATATTTTCTTTGCTCATCAAAAAGGAACTGAACATAATTTTTACTTTTTTCATAATATCTAATGCCGTACTGAAACTTACCTCGTTTGGTATTTTCCTCAATGATCCTGACGATCGTGCCCTTGGCTGTAACTTCGGTGTTCTTATACTCCAGGTTTAATCCGATCACATCTCCCATTCCGAGTTCGACATCGGCTGAAATCGATGCACCGCCTTCGCTCAGATCATTTATAAAAGCAAAAGTCGAAAATTCGGGTGCTTTTTTCTTCTCTTTTTCGTTGTCACCGTCTTTTGCGGGTTCTCCGCCGAAGATCACACCTTTCTTTTCCGCTTCGGATTTTTTCTCGGCGAAGTTGTCGTTTACCGCAGCAGCTGCGTTTTCTTCCGCATCTTCATCTTCGATCTGAGCCTCAAGATCCACCTTGTACTGGTAGGTTATCTTTGTTCTGATGCTTACAATAAGTCTGTAGGTATTTCTCCTGTTCGTCAGAATTGCTCTCTGTGTCGGTGTGAACGTATGATAGATTGTTCCCTCTTTGTCCTTGTAAAGCATGGCTTTAACATTATTCCATCTCCATGTCTGCGCACCGTGCTTAAACACAATGTCAACAACATCCGTAAAGCGGAATTGAAAAAGTCCCTTTTTGCTTGATATCGGATTTATAAAGAGTTTATCATCTTCGATCTTTGCTACAAAGCTCATGATCTTATAGGTGGAACCGTTACGTTTGATAAGAATATCAATAGATGAGCCCTCATCAAGGCCATCTGCAAATAACAGCATTATCACCACCTCCGATCTTCGATACGATCACTCTGAATACACCGTCTTTCTGTTACTTAATTGTGTTCACTCATGATCTTCTTAAATTGTCTGATATTGTCCTGTATGTTACCGTTAAAGATACTGCTTCCGGATACAATAACATTTGCTCCGCTGTCAAGAACGAGCCCGAGATTGTTAAGATTTATCCCTCCGTCAACCTCGATATCGGTATTTAATCCCCTCTTTTTTATCATGTCCCTGAGCTTTTCGATCTTTTCAAATGAGGACGGCATAAATGACTGTCCTCCGAATCCCGGATGTACAGACATGATAAGCACCATATCTACAAGCTCAAGTACACATTCTATGTTCTCAAGCGGCGTTTCGGGGCAAAGTGTTATTCCGCTTTTAAGTCCGAGTGACTTAATGGCTTTTATTGTGGCAACCGGATCCTTGCACGCCTCGACATGAACCGTAATGCTGTCGGCACCTACCCGGGCAAAATTAGTGAGATACCTGTCGGGATCCATGATCATCAAATGACAATCAAAGAAAATGTCTGTATTTCTCCTGATCGACTCTATGACAGGCAGTCCGAATGAAATACTCGGTACAAACATTCCGTCCATAACGTCAATATGAAGATAATTTGCTCCCGCATCGCTCACTTCCCTTATCTGCTCCCCGAGAATATTAAAATCCGCAGCGAGAATCGATGGTGCAAGCTTGTTCATTATTATATTACCTAACCTTTCCGGTATAATTTGTTTTACGTGACAATTCGCCGTACATACGCACATAATTATCATAACGGATCTTGCTTATACTTCCGTTTTCAGCCGCATCCCTGACAGCGCATGAAGGTTCATTGATATGCATACACGAAAGGAATCTGCACTTGCCTTCATAATCTTCAAATTCCGAAAAATATGATTTCAGATCACGGGCAGGCATATCATCGACATACAATGAGGTAAATCCTGGCGTGTCACAAATATATGTATCTTCATCGATCCGGATAAGCTCTGTATGCCTCGTGGTTTGTTTTCCTCTCATAACCTTTTTGCTGAGTTCACCGGTTTCCATATTTGCGCCCGGTGCCAAAAGGTTTGTAAGCGAAGACTTTCCGACTCCGGACGGACCGGCAAGAATCGTAGTCTTACCCTTGAGGAGTCTTCTTACCTCTTCCACTCCTTCTTTCTCAAGTACACTTGTAAAAAGCACTTTATGTCCGCACTTTTTATATATATCACCAAGTTTCATCAGTTCACTGCCGGTTACAATGTCCGCTTTATTAAAGCAAATTACCGTATCAATATCCTGTCTTTTCATCATGACAAGGAAATTGTCGAGTATTCCGAAATTCGGCGCCGGACTGGCTGCCGCAAACATAACAAGCGCACCGTCAACATTGGCCGCTGCAGGCCTGATAAGTTCGTTCTTTCTTTCAAGGATCCTTTCAATACTGCCTTCATCAGCAGAAGCGTCGATCACTTCGATCTCGACGTCGTCACCTACAAGCGGTTTTTTACCCTCACTTCGAAAGATTCCCCTTGCCTTACAGGTATAAACCTTATCCCGGCATAAAACATAATAGAATCCGCCGACTCCCTTGATGATTTTTCCTCTCATACACTCCTGTTTATATCGGGACAAGCATTATGGCCCCGATTAATACTTTACTATTTTCAGCCAACCGGCTCCGAAGCTCCGGTGTCCCCGCTTTCGGGTTCGGGCTCCGGCTCTGTAACCGGCATGCTGCCGAGACTCACCGTATAGTTGATCACAGTATCCTTACCTACTACCTCACCTGCCGATATGGACTGCGCACAGATAAGACCCTTTCCGTATGCGTCGGAATAGTCTTCCGAAGCATTGCCGAGGATAAGGAAACTGTCACTGACCGCTTTCTTTGCCTCTTTTTTTGTCATGCCCAGAAGGCTGGGAACCGAAACAGTCTTAATTTCGGGTCCGAGGCTCACATAAACCATGATCTCGGTATCCTTTGAAACGAATGAACCTGCTTCCGGTTCGGTACGGACAACATCACCTTCGGGTACTTCATCACTGTATTCTTCAAGTATTGTAGCGTTAAGCTTATAACCCTTCAAAAGCTTTATTGCTGCGTTCTTTCCCTTTCCTGCTACATCTTCAAGTTCAAATTCTTCTCCGCCGCTGCTGACCTTGAACTTGATCTCGCTATATTTGTTGATAGATGTTCCGGCAGGGATTTCCTGATCAAATACAATACCCTTTTCAACATCATCACTGTATTCTTCGGAATAAATAATCTTAAATTCAGGTGAAAGGAGCTTAAGATAATCAACCGCATCATCGAGTGTCTCACCGTCGATCTTTCCCATCATTACCAT
>JAILKT010000083.1 GCA_024693545.1 Lachnospiraceae bacterium | reverse complement strand
CGAGGCGATAGCCGGGGAAGACGGACTTCCCACGCACATCCTCATAGGCGTCGGAATAAACATCAGTACCGATGAGTTTCCCGGCGATATCAAAGATACGGCAGGCAGCATCCTCGGTCTGACGAGATCTGCACATTCCCTCACAGAGATCTCCGAAAAAACGATAAAGCGCATTTCATCCGAAATCTACCGGGCTGTTACAGAACATCTCGATCCCGCCTATGATCCGATCGATGACTATAAGAAGCGGTCAGTGGTGCTGGGACATGATATAACGTATACAGAAAACGGCACTCCCCACTCTGCGCGGGCCATTGATATAGGCAGCGAAGGCGAACTTATCGTAAAACTCGCCGACACGGGTGAGATCAAAACACTTTCCTCCGGAGAAATAAGTCTGAGATTAATCTGAAATAAGGAGACACATATGCTGAATAAACTTCGTGAATCAATAGAATCATATTTCATCGGTAAACCCGATGTAGTCAATGATGTACTCATATGCCTTCTTGCAGGCGGTCACATCCTCCTCGAAGATGTGCCGGGTGTCGGGAAAACGACGCTCGCAAAAACACTCGCGGCATCGCTCGATTGCTCCTTCGGCCGTATCCAGTTTACTCCCGATACTCTTCCCGGCGACGTAGTCGGTCTTTCCGTATTTAATATGAAGACAGGCGAATTCGAGTACCGTGAGGGAGCCGTGATGAGGCAGATCATTCTCGCCGATGAGATAAACAGAACCTCCCCGAAGACACAGGCAGCCCTTCTCGAAGCCATGGCCGAAGGTCAGGTGAGCGTTGACGGGCAGATATACAAACTCCCCGAACCGTTTATGGTCATCGCCACCCAAAATCCCGTGGAATTTCTCGGAACCTATCCTCTCCCCGAGGCACAGATTGACAGATTTATGATGAAGCTTTCACTCGGATACCCTTCACCCGAAACAGAAGCGGCTCTGGCAAAGAATATGCTCGCAGGAAAGACTGTCGGGGACGTCACTCCCGTGTGCTCTGCCTCGGACGTATTAAACCTTCGGACAAAAGCCCGCAGCGTCCATGTGGAAGACTGCGTGCTCGATTACATTGGCGGTATCATATCGCGAACCAGACAGGAAAAACGTTTCGCACTCGGTGCAAGTCCCAGAGCATTCCTCGACCTCACCAAAGCCTCACAGGCGCGGGCGTATCTGTCCGGTCGTGATTTTGTCAAGCCCGACGACGTAAAAGCTGTGGCGCAAAACATCCTTCACCACAGAGTGATCCTCACCCCTGAGGCAAAGATCGGGCGCGAGGATGTCGACAGGATCCTTCCTTCGCTCATCCTGACCGAAACTGTTCCCACCGCCTGAGCTTACATCCCCTCAGCCGCCGGGCATAGGCGCCTCACCTTCCGTACATAGCCCTCAGCCGCCGGGCATAGGCGCCTCATATTAACTATCAAGGACTTAACGTATATGCGCAGAAACCGACTTATCCTTCTTTTACTTTTTGTTCTGTCCCTTGTGCTCATTTCATTTAGGGGCGGTTCTGTCAGCTACGGTTTCTTTTTCCTTACGGTTTCTGTTCCTCTTGTCTCCCTCATCTATCTCCTTTACGTCCTGTTTACGTTCAAGATTTACCAGGATCTCTCATCCCGAACTATTGTAGCCGGCGATCCGACCTCCTTCAGATTTATACTCAGGAATGAAAACCTTTTTACATATTCGGGTGTCCGTGTCCTTTTTTACTCCGACTTTTCAAGCATAAACGGTCTGTCCGACCTTACGGAATATGAGCTTCAGCGCGGCGACGGCATATCCCGCGAAACCACGCTTACCTGTCGTTACCGCGGCAGCTACAGTATCGGTATCAAAGCCGTAAAGATCGAAGACTACCTGCGGCTCTTCTCTTTCACCTACACTAAGAATCCGCTTGTAGTCAATGTAAATCCGAGGCTCATCAGGCTCGATAAGCTGAGCGGTTTCGACGTCTCTCACGTTTCACCCCATCAGTCGCACGCTGTCTCTTCGGAACGAGACTTCGCCGTTCGGGACTATATTCCCGGCGACAGTATCCGTGACATCCATTGGAAAGCTACCGCAGCGCTCGGACGCCCCATGGTCATGAAGCACATCGGACCCGAAGAGCCGTCCGTAGTGATCGTAAGCGACTCCCACAGACTCAGTGATGACGAACGCGTTTTCCTTCCTGTTGAGAACAAAATACTCGAAACACTCCTCGCCCTCGCTCTTTACTTCGTCAGCGAATCAGTGACCGTCAGAAGCGTCACCCGTCAGAACGGTCCCGTTGAACGTGTTCTCGAAGGAAGCGACTCTTTCGATAATTTCTATACGGAAATATCTTCGTTTGCCTTTCGTCCCGAAGAGGATTTCAGAATGCTTCTTCTTGATGTGGAAAGCTCTCCTTCGCTCCTCAATGCGTCCTGCATCTATATGGTAACCGGTGAATGGACGCCCGAAGCCTATGCGCTCTGCGACAAGCTCGGACGAAGCGGAACCCCCGTAATGGTCTGTCTCATAACCGACGATCCCCCGGTGAGCGTCGGCGACACCCTTCCCGCCCTCACGGAGCTCAAGATCATTCCGCCCGATGGGGAACTCAAAGAATACCTGTAACACTTCCGGCGGCAACAAAAAGCACATATAACAACCTCACGCACAGGCCTCACAACAATCATTCGAAAGGAGGAAAACGATATGCTCACAGCGATGATCAGCTCACTGATATATGCGCTTCCCATAAGCATCATATGCGCTGCGCAGCTCTTCCCTCTTTTCTGCCCCGAAGACACCTCCTTCGGTCCCGTCATTATCTCCCTCGTTTTTCTTGCGGTCTTTGCTGTTTTCAGGCACGGTTCACTCAAGATCAGGCTCGTTATGATCGCTGCGACCGTGGCAACTTCAACAGGAATCTTTTTCGCAGTCGATAAAGAAGAAAGGCTCGAATTCTTTTCGGAACGCCTATGGGTAGCGCTCGTGTTTCTCATCTCACTGTCAGCTTATGCAGCCGGCGAGCTCCTTTCGACGTTCCGCACGCTCCGGTTTGTCGCTGCAGGTGCCTCAATCGCCGTCATCGTATATCTCATTATCATAGGCAGCGATCCAGGTGCACTCACATCCACCATGCTCTTCACGATAATACTCATCACAGTTACCCGCGAGGTACAGCAGTACTGGAAAAAAGAAGGCGATACGGACGGACGCAGGCATATGGTAAGCATTATTCCTTTTTTGATACTTATCGCTTTCTTTGTCGCTGCGAGCCCCTCCTCCGAAGATCCCTACGGCTGGCCCGTTTCAAAGAGGATCTGGCAATTTATGAAAGATACGGCTACAAGGATCGGCCAGTACTTTGCCTCGGATGACGAAGACTATATGGACTTAACGATCGGTTTTTCTTCGAGCAACGCCGGACTCAACGGAAAGATCGAAGACGGTTCGGACTCAGAGGAAATGTTTTCCGTATCATTTACAAGAAAAAACACTCCTTCTCTCAACCTCGGCGCATGCGGATACAATGAATTCAACGGAAATGCCTGGACGAACACGGTCGATGACAGCGGGATCGGCCGCAGATATATCCTCGACGGCTTCGAATCGCGCGGTTCCCTGATCATTTCGGGTGTAAAAACACTTTCGGACCATATGCGTTCGATAAACGTTTCCGTCACATATTCAAACCTGAACACCCGCTATGCTCTCCTTCCGGGCAAGTACGACTATGCCCTCTCGCACGGCGCACTGCTCAGTTCAAATCCGGATAACGATAATATTGTTTTCGGCGAAAAAAAGGGTATCGGCACGACCTACGATTTTTCGGCCATTACGCTCAACAAGAATCATAAGGATTTTATCGATTTCATGAGCCACACCGGCGCCCCCCTCTCAAGCGAGGTTTGGGAAGAAACGGTAACCGACTTATTCCTGAAAAGCAAGCGAGATTACCCCTACGAAGAATACCTTTCCTATATAGAAAAGATCAGGAAAAATTACTGCCGCCCGGTCATGATCTCACCCGAACTGCGCGGCAAACTCGACGCTCTTTACGAAGGAAGCTCCTGCGTCTATGAGAAAATGCTCAGGGCTGAGGCCCTTCTTTCGCAGTTCAGATATACGCTCGATCCCGGCCCCCTTCCGGAGACGATCGATTCACCCGAAGCATTCCTCGATTGGTTCATGCTTGATAATCCCGCCGGTTACTGCAGTCACTTTGCAACGGCCATGGTCCTGCTTGCCCGCGCCGAAGGCCTTCCCGCACGTTATGTGGAAGGTTTCTGCGTATCCCCGTCAACAACCGGCGGAACCACCGTCAACAACCACAACGCTCATTCATGGGCCGAAATATACTTCGAGGGTTTCGGTTTCATCTGCTTTGACGGCACTCCCGGATATGCGTCCGATTCCGTCTGGCAGACTGCTGCGGAACGTGCTGCTTACCTTGCGACTCTGTCAAAAGGCAGCATCGATGCTTTCACGACCGACTGGGTAAACACTCCGGTTTCGGAAGAACCCGGCGAAGAAGATATTCCCGATGAAGATTCTTCACCGGCACTTATCATAATCCCCGTGATCATGTGTCTCCTTCTCCTTCCCGCTGCAGTTCTTCTCTACAAGGGTATCGCCGGCAGACGCTTTAAAAAACTTTCTCTTGAGGACAAGGCAGTTTCTCTCTGTCACGCAAATATGCGTCTGCTCCGTTTTCTCGGCTCAAAGCCCGCACCGGGCGAAACACTTTCGGAATTCACTAAGCAAAGCAAAGAAAAGATTCCCACAGAGCTCATGGATTTTATCACTTTATATGAAGAGATTTCATATTCGGGTAAAGAGATCAGCCCGGATATGCTCAGTTCTCTTATGCGATCAAACGAATCTCTCAGCGCCTATGCCGCAAAAGAAAGGCGTATCGCGTACTTTTTCTACAGTTATATAAATCTATAATAATTCTTATTTAAAACAATATTCATTTTGCTAAGGCTTGATTTGTTAAATAAAACGAATATTTTTGCAAATACATCATTCGAGATATTGAGTTTTTGTTCATAATATGCTATATTATGAACAATAATTTTGATCAGGAGGTTCCATATGAAGAGAACTGT
>JAILKT010000008.1 GCA_024693545.1 Lachnospiraceae bacterium | reverse complement strand
ACGCTTGTTTATGGTGCTAGTCCATTCTTCAAGGTTCATCTGTCCTGCTAATTGTTCATCCATTTGCTTCTCCCTTCGTCAGTTTCATGTATGCCTGATTTTGTCTGTCCATCCACTCTTTTGCTTCGATCTCTGCCTGCTTGCGTTGCTCTTTGTATTCCTTGACTGTCATTTCGCACTTTTCGATCTCATCTTCCGAGAGATCAACGATTGCCTTGATTGCTTCAAAGAGTGCATCCGTCACGAGATCGTTATATATTCCATCGACGGTCTTACTCCGGATTGCTTCGCGTTCATCCCAAAGCTCTTCGAGTTTGTCTCGTTCAGCTTCGTCGATGATGTCCCAACCGTAACATTCCTGGATGTCTTGCCGCCTTTCGTACTCTTTGAGTTTGTCGAATCTCGGAGAGTTGAGGATCGCGTCTTTCTCCTCCGCTGCCTTCTTGCTCCGTGCTCTGGTCTTCTCTTTGATGTATCTCGCTTTTGCGTCATTGATAAGAGCCTGCGCTTTGTTTCGTGCTTGTATTTTTTCTTTTAACGTCTTTTTCGCTTCTTCTGCCGTCTGTGGCAGGACGATCTTATCCGCGGCTATTAAATCATTGATTGTCATTTGCTCGTTCATGTGTCACCTCCTTAATCGTCAGCGTCTTCGTCCGCTGCCTCTGCTCTTTTGCTGTAAAGCTCACTCGTTCCGAGTGCGATGCTCTCAAGCTCCTCGTTTGGCCAAAAGAAACCATAAGGTTCGAGAGCGTTTTCAGTTGCTCTCATGCGCCGGAGGTTTTCCTGCTTCGGTTCACCGTTCCATGAGCACATATCTATACCTTCGAGTGATCCGACTACAAGTATGAGCATCTGCTTGATTGTGTTCATGTATTCGAATTTCAATTTAATTTCTTTTCTCTTTTCTTCTTCGAGCTCCCAGTAATTTTTCCCGGTAAGCACTTTGTAAAAATCGTTTTCGCCTGCGTTGTCGATGTTCGCTCTTACTGCTTCCCATACCTTTGTAACGCTCACAGACTCGTTTTCTTGTGTCGTATACTTACCTTCGACGATCCCGATTACACATTCGTGAAATTCTTTCACACATAACTTTGTCAACTCTTTAATTTGTTTACGTTTCTTCTCTTCCTCTTTGCGTTTGAGCTCCTCCGGAGTGAGCTTCTTTTTCTCATCTTTGGCTGCTTTTTTCTTTGTTGCGATCTTTAAGCTGCCGTATCTTTGGCACCAGAAGAGCAGCTCACCTTTTTCGACTCCGTCTATTTTGAGCTGCTTTGCCGGCTTTTCATCAAGGCTGATATATTTGACCTCGCGATATTTCTGCCCCCAATCACTTGTCAGTTCGGGTTCCTCAGTGATCCCTCTGGCTTTGAACATCTCAAGCCATACAGCTTTGTTTGCTTCTCTCTTTTCTTCCATGACAGCTATCTCTATTTTTCTCTTAAGGTTCTCTGACGATGTTGCCTCGCTCAGTACCTTATTGCGTGCCTTCACATCCTTGATCTGCTCGAGTGCATACAGATCGGAAAGCGAGAGCTGAAACTCTTTCTCTTTCTTGTCGAGCTCCTTCTTGTTAAGCTTCGCAATGTTCAGTCTGTGTCTGATGGTCGTCTCGCTGAAGCCCGTTTTCTTTTCGATCGTCTCAATCGTCTCTCCCAGGTCGAACATGAGCTGAAAGCCTTCAGCCTGCTCCCTGATAGTCAGGTCCGTCCTCTGCATGTTCTCTTCGAGCATGATACCGAGCTGTTTTCTGAACGAAATCTTTGTTACGATCCTACAGGGAAGCTCCTTGATCCCCGCTGCCTTTGCCGCTTCCATTCGGCGATTGCCGATAAGGACACGATAAAGATGGTTGTTCGGATCCTTTTCGTAGTCTTCAGCTTCTCCATCGCAGTAGTAGTCTTTCTCTTTGGGCGTTGCCGGTATAACCGTGAGGTTCTGCATGATGCCGTTTTTCTTGATGCTCTCCGTGAGCTCCGCAATGTCTCCGATGTTCTTACGGGGATTCTCCGGATGATGTGACAGGCACATCGTGCTTATCATGACGATCTTGCTTGACTGATAGTTCTGTTCTTCCGTCTCGGGTATAGCTAACTTCTTTGCCATATGAAATCTCCTTTTCTCTAAATCCTTGAAAGCGGACAGTTCGCACAAATGTCGCTTTCACTCAGCTCACAACCTTCTTTTTCTTCATCCCATATTCCGGGATATTTGCAATAGTTGTCGCAGAAGTCATTGACGATCTGCTCGAGCTGCATCGTTAATCTGTTATTGTCATCGCCTGCCATGTCGTCCCTCCCTCTGCAGGTATTGAGCCAAATACTCCGTTCGGTTCTTCTTTTGTGTATCTGAGGATTGCCTTGAGTCCGGTGATCTCTGTCTCAACCCCGAAGTTCTTGACGTCTTCCTCGGTTATGTAGTTCCGGCCAAATACGAGCTTCATGTTCTCCCAGATGATCCACGGGATCCTATAAACATGGTCGATCCCGAAGCAGATCATCACGGCACAATATGCGCCCATTTCGTGATGTTTTCGAAGATCCTCCATCTGCTTGTTCGTCAAGCGGTCTCTGGTGAAGCGGTCCGTGTCAGTGTGCTTCGCTTCAAATCGGATCGCGCGTCCATTGTGGAGCGTGCCAGAGAAATCGACTTGTGCCTTCTTGGTGTAATGTGCGACAAATTTGCCATTGCCGAGTGACTTGATCGGACGCATCGGCTCCGGTGTCTTGGTGATGATCGCCAAGCCTTTGTTTGCATAATATTTGAGCGCTTCCATGATCAGGTTCTCGAAGTGCTCACCCGCTGCCTTGTTTCTCATCCCCTGCAGGACGTTCTTGGCAGCCTTACCTTTAATCAGTGCCATTTGTTCTCCTTTCAACATAGCTGCACCAGCGTGAAGCGGAAATATCCGTATCCGCTGTACTCGGGATTGTGGATCCCAACTGCTATGCTATCTTTGTCTATGATATATTTGCCCCGATACTTGTTCGGGATTGTCGCTTCGGTCCGGTACCAGGATCGTTGCGATATGATCTTGATTTTTGGTTGCGGGTGTCTGAGATTTTTCGAAGCGTTCCATCTCTTCCCGGATAGTTTTTCATCCTCAGGATGTTTCCTGGATGAATACTTGATCAGATATGCCGCGAGGTCTTTGTAGTTCCCGGAGCTATCGAGAGGATTTACATGGATCCTTCCGTGCGGCCAGCACTTCTGGATGACTTCGGGATCGAGCTTGTTGAGTACAAGATGATGATGCCTTGCTCCCCTCGCCCCGACTTCGGGTACGTGGATGTACTTCAGATCTTGCCCTCTTGTTCGGTACTCTTTGCGGAGCGCCCGGAGAAACTTGGCTATATCATCCTTCATTTCCTCCCGCTGCCTATGAGGCTCCCCTCTTGCCTTCGCATATGAGAGCACTGTGTGATAGTCTCCCGGAACGAAGTTCTCGTTTATGAGCCTTCGAAGCTTCTTCTCTGCTATCCGATTGTTAATGCGGAGAGCTTCCTCCGGAGTGGGCTTCACCCTCTCCCCTCTGCTCTGACCTCTCTGACCATACCTTGATGTGTAGTACCTCTCTATCTCGATTGTTCTACCCGCCTTAGTGATCGATTCAACATAAGGCATTTTTCATCTCCTAAATTGAGTGACACGTGTCGGAAAGTTAATAGTTTTATGAACCTTTCAAAAGGGTCTCAAACCCTTGATTTTATTGACTTTTTTAGATGCCTGTGATATAATTTTTTTGTACTTAAAAGTTAAGTATTTGTCCCGTAGTTACTTGCATATCACAGTGTAAACGGCGCCTCACGACTCCCCAGCGTGAGGCTCTTTCCTTTTCTGTATGTTCGTGACCTCTCCGTTGTCTATGTTGATCTCATACCCAAGTGAAAGCCACTTGAGTGCGTCAGCGATCGTCATTGTGTCATCTGTCTTCTTTTTGCTTCCTGTTTTCATTTTTTCTCCTTTCTTATATGTAGGAATTATTCCGTCTTGTGTTCCAGGTGCTTTTCAAACTTTGCCCGGTCTATTAGCCAGTTCCCATTTTTGACCGGTCGGAAGGCAAACCGCTGCCCTCTTGCGTGGCACATGTCCCGGATCGTCTTGGCAGGGATTCCGAAAATCTCAGCGATTTTTGTTACCTTGTAATATTTCTGCTCCATAGCTTGCCTCCTTCCTCAGTGTTTGGTCGCACTGCTCTTCTTGTTCAAATGCGTGATCGAGCATTTTTTCAATTTCACGTTTTGAGAGCCACTTCTCGTTTTTCGCTGCTCTCACCAGAGCGTTGATTACTACATAAGCTCCGTATACATGATGTTTTTCAACTATTGTTCTGATTTCTCTGTCTGTCTCTGCTATTGTCATGATGTTCACACCTCGCCAACGATTAAATACTCTGCAGTTATGTCAAGGCACTGGGCAATTCTGACCATCTTTTCAGCCTTGGGCTCCGAACGATTGTTTTTCCAGTCGCAGAGGATGCTCGGTGCGATGCCCGTAACATTTGCGACCTGATAATCAGTCATTCCTTTTGCATTTCTTGCGTTCTCGTAACGCTCATATCTTGCTGCATCAACCATTTTTTCACCGCCTTTCAATTTTTTCTCCAAAACCTCTATTGAAATTCTTACGGATTTCCGATATATTTATTGAAACAAGCAGCCGCCAAGTGCTTAACATTTCCGTAAATATTTCGTTTTTCCGTAACTTATGTGTACATAATACTGCGGAAAAGCGTACTTGTCAATAAAAAAATTACGGATATTCGAATTTTTTTTGAAAGGAGTGAGTATTATGTACAACAATTACGCAAAAATCCGTGATTCTCGTGGCCTGAACGACTCAAAAGTTTCAAAAGCCACCGGTATTCCCAGGTCGATCTTTTCAGATTGGAAATCAGGGAGAAGTAACCCGAAGTTCGATAAGATACAAGCGATAGCTGATTATCTGCGCGTTTCCCTTCCTTCGATTACCGGCCAGAATGATGTATGTGATTATTTTGACGAAAACGAAAAGCTCTTAATTGAGGAGTACCGGCAAGAAGGTAAAGACGGCAAGCTTCATCTGCTTGCTTATGCGTTGGCTAAGATAAAAGATGTAAAGGAGACAAAAAATGAGTGATAAAAAAGAAACCAGTAGCGATCAAAAAATGAAACTATGGATCACAATAATCGTTTTTGGTATCATCATAATCGTCTCGTTGTCGGCTCTCGGAAATACTATCTATAAGAATATAAAAAGAGATGAAGACGGTTTTCGTGAACGATATGCCAACATCCAAGAATA
The DNA here is from genome assembly GCA_024693545.1 of Lachnospiraceae bacterium. Lineage (GTDB taxonomy): Bacteria > Bacillota > Clostridia > Lachnospirales > Lachnospiraceae > RUG11977. The sequence continues at coordinate 3,435 of JAILKT010000008.1, read as the reverse complement.
TTACAAGCTTACCGATTGGAATTATAAGGATGGTGTTTTCAAGGTCTTTGTCAACGGCGACATTTGGAACTCTATGAGTAACGATAAAAAGCTGTCTTATTGCGAGAACATCTGCAAAGCTACCATTAACTCATTACATGAGTTTTATATTGAAGATTCCCTTTTCTTCCCTTCGGTAAAGTTTTACGATATGTCCGGTCAAGTGGCTAAATACGATGATGATCTTATCTTGATTCTGAAATGAGGTACCGTCTATGAAGAAGAAAAACAGAAATCTGTACGAGCGCAAAATCACGCTCGGCCGTGATCCGGATGGAAAGCTTGTCCGCAAATCTATATATGCGGTTTCAAAAGCAGAGCTTGAAAAGAACATCTTTGCCGCTCGGCAGGAATGGCTTGCAGCGGCTCCAAAGGTGACGGAAGAGATAACTTTCTCGACATATGCGCGGAAGTGGCTCGACACGCACAAGGCCGGCAAGAGTCTCAATACGCGATACATGTATAACTTTACCATCGAGCATTATATCAACCCAGTCATCGGCGATCTGTATTTCACCGAGATTAAACAATCCGATCTGCTGGAGTTGATGGCTTCATTCGTTGACCGATACGAAACAAGCAACAAGATCAGGCTGACTCTTCGCCAGATCGTGGCGGCGGCAGAGGATGAAGGTCTTGTCCCTGTCGGAGTTCTTAAGCCGAGCAAGCTGACTCTCCCTAAGAAGCCGCCATCGAAGAAGCGAGCGCTCACTCAGGAAGAGATTTCAGCTCTCTTCACTGCCGATCTGACCGATAAGGAACGATTATTCGTTTTGATACTTTACTATACAGGGCTGAGGAAAGAAGAAACTCTCGCTCTGACGGCAGGCTCTCTCGATCTGAAGGAAAAGACATTGACCGTCTCTCAGGTTCGGATCCGTGACGGTAACGATGCTATCCTTGAAAAAGCCGCCAAGACTGACACAAGCTTGCGGACTATTCCGCTGCCGGATGCGTGCTTATCAGCTCTGTCGTCATACGTCTCAGGTCATAGCGGTTTTCTTTTTGGCATGGGCGAGCATAATGCTTTGATGACGGAAGGATCTTTCCGGAGATTTTGGGGGAATATAACAAGGAAGCTTTCCGAGATCGCTCCCTCCGCTGCCGAGCTCACGCCTCATTTATTCCGGCATAACTACGCAACGATGCTTTACTATTCGAATATATCGCTTAAGATGGCTGCGCGTCTCATGGGACACTCAAGCACGGCGATGATAACCAGGATATATGCACATCTTGACGAACGGAAAGAAAACACGGCTGAAAAACTTAATGCAATTTTTTCTTAATGTCGTACAAGTGTCGTACAGTTTTTCCGAAGTTCGCTCCTGTATTGGTTTTCGAGGTTTCCAATATTGACTTTTAATCAAGTTGTCTCGGGTTCGAGTCCCGAGTGGCTCATGAGGCTAAATCCCTTGAAATTTCAACGTTTCAAGGGATTTTTATTTTTCAAAAAATGCGTCTTTTTTGGTCTTTTTTGGTCTGTTTTGGTGTCGTACAGGTGTCGTACGCAACCCGCATGAATACTGCGTTTGCGATTTTGGCCATTTTTCTCAAACTCATCAAGTGTCGTACAAGTGTCGTACAAAAGAAAAGTCTCCCCGCCCATATAAGAGCGAGGAGTCTTTTCTCGAAAGGATTTATATAATAGGAAGGGAATATGCTAATTCCAAAAGAAGCCGAGCGATTCTGCCGACTTCTTCCCGCATATACCGTCAGCGGTCAAGCCGTGTGTTGACTGATACCTGATGAGCGCTTTCTCTGTTCTCGATGAGAACGTGCCGTTGATGGATCCGTTATAAAAACCGTGTTCCTTAAGAACAGTCTGCAGAGCTTTCACATCATCGCCTTTAAGTGCCGGTGATGTGTTCATGAGCGTGCGTTCGAGCTTGGGTATTTCTTTCACTTCCACGACGGCAGCGGTATGTCCGGGTCCGACAAGTATATCGCCCTCTTCCAGATAGTCAGAGCTTGTGAGGTATTTTTTATCGGTCAGCTCCTTGAATAGTCCTGTTGCCATGATCATGCTGACCATGTTACCGGTATAGATATCTTTTGAAATCTTCACTCCGCAAAAGTTAAGGACTACGGATACAAGTGCCGAACAGTCTGTCGCACACGGCTTGTTTATCTTGTTGATGTTCCATCCTGTGTTGTTGGCCAGCAGAAAGAGCGTTGTCCTTTTTAACTGGTCGTAACCGATGCAAATGTTCAGGACAAGTTTGAGCATGAAGAGCGCGATCTTTGCCCTGAGACTCTTATTCTTCGCTCTCAGCACGCTCGTCCATCCAAGTGAACGGTTGTACCACTCCTGCAACCGAAGCTCTTCGCTGCTCTGGCTGCCGAGCTGTCCGCCTGACTTCTTGCCGCGTTCATCCCCGACCGCATGGCCGAGGATGACTATTCTTTTAGTTTTCATTTGGGCCTTCTTTCTTCTCGTCCTTCTTTTTGCTAAAGTAGAACGCATATACAGCCATCACGATAGATGTGAACGTCTGCGTGATTACTACAACGATGGTCGCTGACGGTTCGATAATCCCGAAAATCGTAGCGGCCACTACACCCAAAAACGACACGCACAAAACTGACGTTACAATAAGCGTTACTATTGATTTTAAATCTAACTTCATACCATCACCTTCTTTTCAAGGTCTTCTATTCTATGATTTGCTACTTTTATCTGTTCCTCGACCACCGGCATTCGTTTCGCAAAATTGTTGTGCTCTCTTACTTCCGCTGTGAGCGTGTCAATTTTAACTTCGACGACTGCCTGCTGCATGTCGATTTTTGCGTTCACGGCCTGTTCGCAAAGGCTTATGCGTTTGTCGAACTCTGCCGCTGTTTTTTCGGATTGTTTCCGATTTGAAATGAGCGTTGTGATGATGTTAATGATTGCAACAACTACCACCCCGCCTAAACCTATCAATGCAACTGCTATCTCACTGTCCATAATTTTGTCCTTTTCGATTTTTTGTTTATTCCTCGGGTGCGTAGTATTCCGCGATCAGAGTGAGCAGGTCGCTATGCTCTGAAGCGGTCAGCCTTCCCTTTGTAAAAGCATCGTCAACCATTGTGGTGATAAGCTCCTCTGTGTAGGTCTTCCTCTTGATCTGTCTTTCGTATAAGTGGTAAAAAGCAATCATGTTTTTCTCCTTTCACGCGTTAAGTAAAAGCTCGCAAATAATGTCGTCCTGCTCGGACAGCTTTTCTTCGAGTACCATCCGGTAAGGCTTCTCGATTATGGTGAAATGATAACCTTCGCCCTCGGCATAACAGTCAACGATCATTCCGTTCGCGATTGTCTTTCTACCCTCATCGCCTATGATCGTGATGTCGGTAAGGTCTTCGGGAAAGTCAGGCCTTTCCGGGGCTGTGTACGTTGATGCGTTCTGCGTT
>JAILKT010000161.1 GCA_024693545.1 Lachnospiraceae bacterium | reverse complement strand
TCCGCCCTGTAGAGATCAAATCTGTCCATTTTTGTCCTCTTGGGTGTTATTGTTTTTATGTCATGGCCGCATTAAAAACATGCAGATCTAAACACTACATAATTATTATCACAGAATCGAGGTGTAAGAGCAACAAACAATTTGAATATTTGCACTGTAGTAGAAAAATGAATGAAATATTGACATATTTTTTGTCTGATGGGATAATCGAATAGGGATAAATCGTGGACTAAAAGGATGTAAGACGTATTATGTGATCAGGAGGGAAAACCGGTGACGTTCGAGGAAGTATATAATGAGTATTTTTCATATATATATAACATTATTTACGCCAGAACGCTGAACAGAGCGGAAACTGAGGACCTGGTAAGTGACGTTTTTTTCAGAGCCATGGAAAACTATGGCAGGTTCAATCCTGAGAAGGCTTCGATAAAGACCTGGATATGCACCATAGCCAGAAACAGGCTGATCGATTATTACAGATCGGGGGCGCGCACGCGCAATGTCCTTATGGCAAACGAGGACATGAAAGATTTCCCGGTTGAAGATGAGTACAATGTTGAAAAGGATGATATAAACAGGGAAGCACACAGGATACTGGCGCTTCTGTCTAACGAAGAACGTGAACTTATCAGTATGCGTTTCTTCATGGAAATGAAAAATACGGAGATAGCGGAGAAACTCGGCATATCTTCCAAGGCGGTTTGTGAGAGGTACAGACGACTTTTGAAAAAATGCGAAACCCTCACTGATAAAAATACGCTACGTGAGTTGTTGTCCTGACAGATACAGGCAATGATCGACAGCGGGAAAGGGGTCACACATGGATGATCTTGAGAAACTATTTAGCAAAGCCGATTTTTCAAAGGAAACTGATTTCAAGGAAACTCTGCGTGGCAGACTTTTCTCGGGGGGAAGTTTGATCGAGCCCTTTGGAAAGGAGCTTTCGGACGAGGAACTCGGTTTTGTAAACGCAGCCGGAACGACTGATAATGCTTCCGGAGCAAGCGGCAAGAAAAAGGATATCTGATAACAGAACAGAGAAATACAGCCGTTCGGCCGGCCCTGCTTTTATAACGGATGATTTTGACCTGCATGAGAGATGCAGGTCTTTTATCTCTGTAAGGATGAACGGAGAGCCGGTTTGGAAGATGTCAGCCGGTGCTGACCCGGATACTGCGCCCGGTCTTGCAGGTGAGACTTGAATTTTATTGAAAAATAGAGCAGGAACGCTTATAATCACACTAGGATAATATCCTATCAAAAATAGAAAGGACGCGGATCATGATTAAAGAGTTTAAAAAATTTATTACCCGCGGTAATATGATCGATCTTGCTGTCGGCATGATCATCGGTACCGCATTTAACAGTATCGTAACATCACTTGTTAATGATGTTTTTATGCCTGTTATCAGTCTCATAGTAGGCGATACGGATTTCTCGAATATGTATGTGATTCTGAGCAATCCCGATAACATTGCAAAACCTGCAACTCTTGCAGAGGCGAAAGAACTTGGTCTTTCAACACTTAATTACGGTAATTTTATTACAGCTCTTATTCACTTCCTCATCATGGCGATCGTTGTATTCCTTATCGTTAAGGCGATCAACAAGATGAATGATATCAGCAAGGGTCTTGTTAAGAAGAAAGGTGAGCCTGCTCCCGTTCCCACAACAAAGAAGTGCCCTTACTGCTTAAGTGAGATCCCGATCAAAGCTACAAGATGTCCTCATTGTACATCGGAACTTCCCGAGGAAGTTGAGGCAGAAAAATAATCAGTAAGAGGTTTTTTTGATGAACAACATAATCGATGAGATCAAAAGGAGAAGGACTTTTGCGATAATCTCACACCCGGATGCAGGAAAGACGACACTCACGGAGAAACTCCTGTTATACGGCGGGGCAATTAATCTGGCAGGCTCCGTAAAAGCAAAGAAGACAGCCAGACATGCAGTATCTGACTGGATGGAGATTGAGAAAGAAAGAGGTATTTCGGTTACATCATCCGTTATGCAGTTTAACTACGACGGTTTTTGTATAAACATTCTTGATACACCGGGACACCAGGATTTCTCTGAAGATACTTATCGAACACTCATGGCGGCCGATTCGGCCGTCATGGTCATTGATGGATCAAAGGGTGTAGAAGCCCAGACTATTAAGCTTTTTAAGGTATGTGTCATGAGACATATACCTATCTTTACATTTATAAACAAGATGGACCGTGAGGCACGTGATACATATGAACTGCTTGATGAGATCGAGACCGTTCTCGGCATAAGGACGTGCCCCATGGACTGGCCCATCGGCTCCGGCAAGGGATTTAAGGGTGTTTATGACAGACAGACAAAGCATGTAAACAGATATATTGCTTCAAGCGCCGGCATGAAGACCGTAGAAGGTATCGAAGCAGAACTTGGGAGTCCTTCTCTTGATGAGCTGATCGGTAAAGACGCTCATGAAAGACTCAGAGAAGAGATCGAACTTATCGAAGGCGCAACCGATGCGTTTGATATCGACAGAGTTCGCAGAGGAGATCTCACACCTGTATTCTTTGGCTCGGCGCTTAACAATTTCGGTGTTGAAAATTTCCTGCGATATTTCCTGAAACTCACACCGCCCCCGCTTTCGAGAGAAACAGCGGAGGGAACCGTAGATCCTTTCGGAGAGAAATTCTCGGCATTTGTCTTTAAGATACAGGCAAACATGAACAAGGCACATCGCGACAGGATCGCATTTATGAGGATCGGATCGGGAAGATTTGATGCTCAAAAGGAAGTGTTCCATGTTCAGGGCAATAAAAAGATCAGGCTTTCCCGTCCGCAGCAGCTCATGGCCGAAGAGAGAAAAGGTATAGACGAAGCATATGCAGGCGACATTATAGGTGTTTTCGATCCGGGAATATTCTCTATCGGAGATACCGTGTGCGATCCTTCCGATAAGATCTGCTATGAAGGGATACCGACATTTGCGCCCGAACATTTCGCAAAAGTAAGACAGGTCGATACCATGAAGCGTAAGCAGTTCATGAAAGGTATCATGCAGATAGCTCAGGAAGGCGCGATCCAGATATTTCAGGAATACAACACCGGAATGGAGGAGATCATAGTCGGAGTTGTGGGCGTTCTTCAATTCGATGTCCTTAAATTCAGACTTCAGTCCGAATACGGAGTAGAGATCGCGATGGAGACACTGCCGTATGAGTTTATCAGATGGATCGGCAAGATGCCCGAAAATGTTACCAATGTATCGGATCTTTCGGTCACTTCCGACACCAAGAGGGTGAAAGATCTGAAAGGCAATCCGCTCCTGCTCTTTGCACATGCGTGGAGCATAAAAACGGTGCTTGAGCGAAACAAGGGGCTTGAACTGGTAGAGTTCTCAAAGAACTGACAGAAACATTTCTGTCTTGCGTTCGGGGCATAAGCCAATCAGACCGGATGCAAAGAATTATCATATGGCAAATAATAAATTTGAAATAGATATGTGTGAGGGGGCAATCCTTCCGAAGATGCTGAAATTTGCGATACCCCTCATGCTTTCGGGTATATTGCAGCTGCTCTTCAACGCTGCCGACATTATCATCGTCGGACAGTTTGCGGGCGATGATTCTCTCGGAGCGGTCGGATGTACAAGCTCGCTCATAAATCTTATAACAAACCTTTTTATCGGGTTGTCGATCGGATCGAATGTTATGGCCGCCAGACACTACGGCGCAAAGCAGGAAGAACAGCTTTCAAAAACAGTTCATACATCGATGGTTGTTGCTGTTGTCGGGGGTATCATCCTGACCGTTATAGGAACGGTTCTTTCGGGCAGACTGCTGACGCTTATGGGCACACCTGCGGAGCAGCTCGGCAAAGCGACGCTTTACCTTCAGATATATTTTGGCGGTATTATCGCCACTCTCATATATAATTTCGGCAGCGCGCTCCTGCGTGCTGTCGGAGATACAACGCGTCCGATGATATTCCTCGGGATAGCGGGTCTTGTCAACGTTCTGCTCAACATCATTTTTGTAGTTTGCTTTGAAATGGACGTCGCCGGAGTGGCGATCGCAACCGTATTGTCACAGTGCCTGAGCGCAGGTCTTGTTGTCGGATGCCTTATGAAAGATAAAGGATCGATAAGGCTCAGCCTGAGGAAGCTCGGAGTGGATTTCAAAGAACTTGGCCAGATCATGATAGTAGGTCTGCCGGCCGGGCTTCAGGGATGTATTTTCTCGTTTTCGAATGTGATCATTCAGTCATCGGTAAACAGTTTCGGTAATGTGGTTGTTTCGGGTAATTCTGCGGCTATGAATCTTGAAGGCTTCGTATATGTGGCAATGAATTCCTTCCACCACACCACGCTTTCGTTTATGAGCCAGAACTACGGAGCCGGAAAAGCCGAAAGAATGGGCAGGATCCTCAGATGGGGACTCATATGCGTTATAGTTGCGGGGCTTGGTCTCGGAATGTTTGAAGTTGTATTCGGCAGAACTCTTCTGGGGATATATACCTCAAGCGGCCCGGTGATCGAAGCCGGGATGAAGAGAATATACTTTATCGAAACACTTTATTTTACATGCGGGATGATGGACGTTATGGTCGGTGCGATGAGAGGACTCGGGTATTCGTTTATGCCCATGATCGTATCGCTCGTCGGTGTGGTAGGTGTCAGACTGGTGTGGATCGCGCTTGTCTTTAATATACCGGAGTTTCATCTGGTTGATACCATCTACGTGTCATACCCTATCTCATGGATAGCAACATTCCTTGTACATGTCATCACATATTTCGCAGTCAGAAAACGGGTGATGGCACGTATAGCAACAGATGACAGGGCGAAGAGTGCCGGAAGACCAAAATGACCGGCAGCAGGAGACACAGACGATATGGAAAAGCTTGTGGTTATTGCCGGAACAAATGCATCCGGAAAGAGCGATCTTGCAGTTAAAATCGCAAAAGCGACTGACGGAGAAGTTATCTCGGCAGATTCAAGACAGGTATTTAAGGGCCTTGATCTCGGCAGCGGAAAGATTAGTCCCGCTGAAATGCAGGGCGTGCCTCACCATCTGATCGATGTGGTCGAGCCGGACACATATTTCTCTCTCGCTCAGTATCAGAGACTTGCATATGCAGCGATAGACGATGTCTGCAACCGAAAAAATAGACCGCTTCTCACGGGCGGAACGGGATTGTATATAAATGCTGTTGTTGACGGCTACGAGCTTGAACCGGGTGAACCCGTTGCGGATATACGGGAGCGTGTTGAAAAAATGACCTGTGGGGAGCTCTTTGAACTGATAAAAGGATCGGACCCCGACGGAGCCGGGAAACTCGATCCACATAATAAAAGGAGACTTGAGAGGGCTGCTGAAAAGGTCCTTACGGGGAAGAAACTTGAAAACAGTGCACATAGGCGTTATGAAACGCTTGTTCTTGGAGTGACCTGGCCGAGGGCGGAACTCTATGAAAGAATAGAAGAACGACTTAAAAGGCGGTTAAACCAAAACATGATCGGAGAGGTTGAGGATCTCAGAGCAGCAGGAGTAAGCGATGATTTTCTCTACAGGCTCGGGCTTGAATACAGATACATACTTTTATATCTTCAGGGAAAACTCACGTACGAACAGTTCTATGAGGAATTGTTCAAAGAGATCAGGCATCTCGCAAAAGAACAGATGACATGGTTCAGGAAGAGGAAAGACATGATCTGGATCGATATGAAGGACGATCCGCTGGGAAAGGCACTCGGACATATAGAAACTTTTTTGAACTGAAAGGAAGTAAAGAATGAGAGTTATCATTGTGACCGGAATGAGTGGTTCGGGTAAGACGAAGGCGCTCGATATCCTGGAAGATAACGGATATTATTGTCTTGATAATCTTCCGGTAAAGATACTGCCCGAATTTATGAATCTGATCCTGCGTCTTGATGATTTTTCAAGCAAGGTTTGCATAACGGTTGATGTCAGGAATACCGAAATGTCGGACGGAGCGCTCAGCACGCTCGAATCGCTTTCCGGGTCTGTGGATCTTAAGATCGTCTTCCTTGATTGTGATAATTCGGTCCTTGTGAAGAGATATAAAGAGTCAAGGCGTCTGCATCCGCTTATGATGACAGATACCAAACTGGACCTTCAGGGCGCCATTAACAAAGAACGTGATATACTTGAACAGATAAAGTCGAAAGCCGATTATATAATCGATACATCGCTTTTGACTACGGGAGAGTTAAAAGAAAAAATAAACGAATTCCTTCCGGAAAACGAAAAACATGGCCTGTCGATCTCGTTTACGGCTTTTGGATACAAATACGGGATACCGGCAGATTGCGATATAGTTTTTGATGTAAGATGCCTCCCGAATCCGTTTTATGTGGATGAACTGAAAACAAAGACGGGCAAGGACCATGAGGTAAGAGATTTTGTAATGTCATACCCGGAATCCAGAGAATTGCTTGAAAGGATAATAGCCTATTTGGACAGTGCGATACCCATGTACAACAGGGAAGGAAGATCTCAGCTTGTTGTGGGACTCGGATGTACCGGTGGGCAACACAGATCGCTAACGTTTGCCATTCTGCTTGCGGAGCACTATAAAGAAAAGGGACTTATGGCCAGTGCATTTGCGAGAGACAGCGAACGGAATATGAAAAAATACCTGTAAAAAGAGTGTAGTGTCGGTGGCCGGTTGTGCATCTGCGGCGTCATGAAAGATCATAAGAGGTGGATTTATGGAAGATACCGTAAAAAACGAACTCCTTAACTATGCATATAAGACTTTTACAGAAAAAGAAGGAGATACAGCTATCAGGGCCGTCTTTGAGCGTTTCGGACGGGCTCTGGATCTTGATGCTCTCCTTACTTTCAGAACGAGTGAAACACCGTTCTTGCTTGAAACGGATAATGTCTGGGATGCCTCTGTCAATCTTGGGGATCGAAGACTGGTAATGGATTATCGTGACAATGAGAATTGGTTTAAGGTCAATCCTTATAACGAGGAAACTCGTGTTTATCGTGTGGACGATACATCGGACGAGGACCTTGAAACTATGAGCCGTGAAATGGTCGAAACAGCCGGTGTTACGGCATTTGTTTCATGTGCTATGTCAAGCGGAAGAGATTACGTCGGAGAACTCGTTTTTGCGTACAGGCGCGGACCTCGTGAGTGGAAAGAATCCGAGATCTCTTTAATGAGAGAATTGGCGAAGATACTTTATACGATCGTTGCGAGAGAAAAGAGAAATGAGGCAAGGCGTTTTATCCTGGCGGAAGCTGAAAACATGGTATCCGAGGCAGGAAATGCAACAAGCCAGTTCCTTACAAATATTTCACATGAACTTAGGGTGCCTATAAATTCTATAACCGGAATGTCAACGATACTGAGACATAATATTGATAATCCCGAAATTGCATCGCAGTGCCTCGATCGTCTCGATAAGGCGGTACGGCAATTACTGGACAGCATGAGCAGCTGCGTGGATTCGGCGCTCATTAACGGTGACAGGCTTCTCGTTGACATGTCGTGGTTTAAACCGTCGGATCTTGAGGAAGATGTAAGAAAGGTATATGGCCCTCTGTGCGAAGTCAAGAGACAGATACTTGAATTTGAGTACGAGAGTGGTATGATTATATATTCAGACATAACAAAAATCCTGAGGATCATCGGACATCTGATCTCGAATGCCAGCAAATATTCCGATGAAGGCGGAAGGATAAAGGTTTCCATATCTATTGATGAAAATGCGCGCACACGTGGAATGATCATGTTCCGTGTTCGTGATAACGGTTGTGGTATGGATGAAGAAACAAGACGGTTCATATTAGAGCCGTATAACCCGAACCGATTAAACAAAGGGGCACCGCAGGGACTCGGGACTTTTATCGCCAAGCATTTGATCAGACTGATGCACGGAACGATGGATGTATATTCACAGATCGGCGGAGGCACGGAATTCGTGTTTATGATCCCCGCCAGGATCAATGTTGATAAGCCTGTTGCGATTGCTTCGGAAGAAGAGGAAGAAAAAGGCGTCAGCGAGATATACATAGGCAGAAGGATCCTCATTGCCGAGGATAATGTTCTTATGGGCGAAATACTCGCGACGATTTTGGGATACAGGGGGCTCGCTTCCGAAAATGCCATTAACGGACGCGAAGCGCTCGATATGTATTTATCACACGAGCCGTTTTATTATGATATGATATTTATGGATATTCAGATGCCGGTTATGGACGGCATTGAAGCTACGCGAAGGATCAGAGAGAGTAATAAGGCAGATGCTCAGATCATTCCGATCATTGCACTTTCCGCCAATACATCACTCGATGATATGGAGCGTTCAACAAAAGGCGGTATGAATTCGCAGTTATTGAAACCGGTAGGTGAAAAAGAATTGTTTGAAACGATCAGTCAGTATCTGATCTGATTGGGAAAGGAAAAAAAGAAACAAAAATGAATAGGGTGAAACCACAGCAGAAAGCTCTGGTGTCGCTGACGTCGATCCTGATGGTGCTGATAATTGCCTGCGGAACGATAGGAACCAGAGCGGAAGATAAAAAAACTGATGCTGCGACCTATGAGGATGTACCGATCTCAGAAGAAAACATGGGATCGGAGGTACAAAACGATGACGATGTTACGACCGTGACGATTCCCATAAATGAGGAAGAAGGCAGTAATAATGAACCCGAGATCGATGACGGGGACATTTCCGGGGGGAATGCCGAGGAAACCGGGGAACCTGAAAACGAGATCGAAACACAGTCAATCGAAGAGAAAATGGGAGAGGAGAATGTAGTTGATTTGACCGCGGATGAACCCGTGATCGAAGAAGAAACAGTTCAAGGATTCAGACCAGTCTTTGAGCTGTCTGAGGAAGAGCGCCCTGATATTCCCGCAAATGTACCCGAAAAGGTCGCAACGCTTTTGGTGACAAGCAAACAGTATTATGACGAAGACGTTGTCAAGGGAGCGCGATCAATACCTTTGGAGAGTAACGATGCGCGATATGAATATATTACGGGGAAACCTTATAAAGCATATACAATGAGCGACAAGCCCGAGAAGTATTCGAGTGAAGGCAAAGCATATAATCGAATGTCAACATTTCAGGTACCTTATTGGGTTATCGATAAAAACGGGGACAGGAAAGCGGTATCGGGTACGATGACTATAAACGAGTCGCTTGCAGACAGTGTAAAATGTATATTCAGTGACATTTTCATGTTGGAAGAGCAGTTCCCGATCAAATATTTGGTTGGATTTATGTACAGAAAGGTCGGTGGATCGGGACTTGTGGATCTTAATATCCTCTCGGCTCACTCGTTTGGTGTCGCGATCGATATCAATAACGGAGATTATGACAACGATCTGTATCTGGGTAAAGGAAACGATCTGCGCGATAAGAGTAATCCCTTCTGCATCTCGGATAATGTTATAGATGTGTTTAAGGCATACGGATGGAACTGGGGCGGAGAATTTGACATATGCTCGGATACAATGCATTTCCAGTATTTCGGACTTGAATTCCTGCAATACGATAGCGACGAACCGTTCCCCATCCTTAAAGCAGGCAAAAAGGCAACTGCCAAGGTGGTTTTAAATCTCAGGCAGCGACTTAAGAAGCTCGGATATCTAAAAAATGAATCGGGCAAGAAATACGATGATGAACTTGTTGAGGCAGTTAAGAGTTTTCAGAGCGACAACGGCCTTGAGCCTGACGGAATAGTTGATTATGAAACATGGGTACCTATTATCAATAAAACGCATGATATGTCATATGTGTTCTGATCCGTGAAAGATCAAAACGCTCAGACAGCATGTGATGCGAAAACCACATCATCAGGAGTAAACGTTTCATGAATGAAAAGAAGAACGGTAACGAAACCAGAGAAGGCGTAAAAAAGTCGGGAATACCGACCGGCGTCATCGTTACCGTTTTCTTTTTGGTCACAGTGACCGCGATGGTCATTATATTCTTTAATTTTCTGACTTCAGTTGAAGATCCCGAACAAGAAAAGCTATACGAAAAATACTATGTCATGATTGCCCCCGAACAGGAGTCTTCTTTCTGGAACGAGGTTTATGAAAGCGCGCGAAAAGCGGGCGAGGAGAAAAATATATATGTGGAGTGGCTCGGAAAGAGCATGCTCAGACGCTATTCGCGTGAGGATCAGCTCAGGATCGCGATCGCCGAATCTGTTGACGGGATAATAGTTTCTGCGGACGAAAGCGAGGAAATGAAGGAACTCATTTCACTTGCCACAGACAAGAAAATCCCGGTTGTTACGCTTGTATCGGACTGCCCTTCATCGGATCGGTGCAGTTTTGTGGGTATAAATAATTACAATATAGGCCGTGAATACGGTGAAAGGATCGTCAAGCTCGCAAAGACCAAGAAGGGTGCAGGGGAAACGGTAAAGGTGGCTGTTTTGGTTGACAGTTATTCGGAGGAAGCCGGACAGAACATCCTATGCATCGGAATACAGGAAACTGTCGAAAACGGTGTCAGATTGAACGATACAGACTTAAGGAAGGTAGAAGTCACGCTTGTTCCGATCGATGAATCAAATTCTTTTTCAACACAGGAAGGTGTAAGGGAACTCGTTTTCGGGGATGAATCGCTTGTGCCCGATATCATAGTCTGTCTTTCGGAGACAGAAACCACCAGCGCCTATCAGGCAGTCGTTGACTACAACAGAGTAGGCGTCATCACCGTACTCGGATATCATGACTCGGAAGCGATCCTGAATGCCATAGACAGGAATGTTATCGAGGCTACCATATCCGTTGATACGGATCAGCTCGGAAGCTCCTGTGTCGGGGCTCTTGCCGAATTCAGCGAACTCGGTCATACGAGTCAGTATTTTACTGCCGAATCACTAATGATAGATGCTTCGAATGTTTCGGAGTATCTGAAGGAGGCGCCGAATGAAGGTTAAAGCGTTTCTTCGTAAAGTATCGATAAAGAATAAGATGATCGGCATTTCATTGCTTGCGAACATAATAATCCTTTTTGTAAATATAGTTTTGATGTTCGGTATCAACAATCTGTCGGACAGGATGGATATGGTTTACAAGGATAATCTGTTCCTTGAAGAACTTATGGACTCGATATCGCACGTTCAGAACAACATGACGGAATACCTGAACACCAAGAACAGTGACGTGCTCACGGAATATTACAGGAGCGAGCAGGAACTGAGGGATCTTTTGGTCCAGCTTGATGATGATATTTCCTCACTCCCGTTCTCACGGATGGAAAGAAATATTAAGAGGATGTGCAGGGAATATATAGATGAAGTGAATCTCACCATAGAATATAAGCGTGGCAGAAATGTCGAAAAATACCGTATCAGGTATGAAAATGCCACAAGGCTATATGACTATATAGAATCTGCGATCTACAGTCTCAATAACGAACAGTTCGCCGAGAATTCGGGAAATTACACAAAGCTTTTGTCGGCTTTCCGAAGGTTTGAAACGATCAGTAACCTTGTGCTTGTGTTGGTAATCATCGGTAACATAATCGTTGTAACGAGACTTACGCTTGCGGTCATCAGGCCCCTTCAGAATCTTACCGAAAAGGCCGGTGAAGTCGGACGCGGAAATTTCGAGATACCTCCGCTTGAGGTAGTAAACGACGACGAAGTCGGAGTCGTTACGGAGGCATTTAACCAGATGACGGTCAGCATCAGAGACTATATTGACAAACTCAGGGAGAGCTCGGCGGCAGAGCGAAGACTGAGGGAGAACGAACTGCTTATGCAGGCGCATCTTAAGGAAGCACAGCTCAAGTACCTTCAGGCTCAGATCAATCCGCACTTTCTGTTTAATACGCTTAATGCGGGAGCTCAGCTCGCAATGATGGAAGGTGCCGATAAAACCAACGGATATATTCAGCATGTAGCAAACTTCTTCAGGTACAATGTAAAAAAGGGATCGGATATAGTTACAATTCGCGAGGAGATCGAGCTGATCGACAATTATATTTATATATTGAATGTAAGGTTCAGCGGTGATATCAGGTACAATAAGAAGCTTGATGAATCGGTCCTTGATACGCCTATGCCGAGCATGATCCTTCAACCGATCGTTGAAAACTGTGTCAATCACGGGATCAGAGAGATGCTCGGAGACGGATGTATAAGTCTTGAAGTATTCAGAATAGACGATATTGTCTGCGTGAGCATAAGCGATAACGGCAAAGGACTCTCACAGGATATGATCGCCGATATTTTGAACGGAAGTTTAAAGCACGATCCCAAGTCATCGGGAGGTGGGATCGCTCTCGACAATGTTATTGCAAGACTGAGACTCTTTACGGGTGAAAGCGATCCGATCTCGATCACCAGCGAAGGCGAAGGAAAGGGAACCAGGTTTGATATATATCTGGATGTATAACAATTATCACACTATGTTGAAAGAGGTTTTTTATGTATAAGATAATGCTTGCCGATGACGAAGGAATAGTACTTGATTCGCTCAGATTCATAATCGAAAAAGAATTCGGTAATGAGTGTGAGATAGCTACGGCAAAGACAGGAAGAAGTGTCATTGAGCTTGCGGAAAGCTTCAGGCCGGATATCGCCGTAATGGACATTCAGATGCCGGGGATAAACGGAATAGAGGCAATGAGAGAGATAAGAAGAACGAATTCTTCGGTAATATTCATTGTTATGTCCGCGTATGACAAGTTTGATTATGCTCAGGAAGCCATTAAACTCGGGGTACTTGACTATGTTACAAAGCCCATGAACAGAGAAAAAATGGTTTCACTCCTTCATGCGGCCATGGATCAGGTGGCGGATGAACGTCAAAAAAGAAGTGAAAACCTCATCATCAAAGAAAAGCTTGAGACAGTCGTTCCGATCCTTGAAAACGGCTTGATCTATAACATTCTGTTTAAAGAGTATTTTGAAGATGATATCGAAAGCTATAAGTCGCTTTTGGATATGAAATCCGATTATGCATATATGATGGTAATGGTCTGCGGAGACGAACAGGAAGGCAGCCATATGACGAATGCGGTCGGAAGCGGCGTGAGGATGCTTAGAAATTATAAGGAAATACGTGACATTTTAAAAGACAGTCTTGAATGTGCCGTGGGAACGGTTATGTCCAACAAGATCGCGGTACTTGTACCTCACAGCAGTACAAGAATGGATTATAACGACAGGGCGGCCCTGATCGAACGAATAAGGGAGATCGTTCATTTCACACGCAGAAAGTTTGGCATACGTCTTCGTATCGGCATCGGAGGAGTGGGCCCTATAAATGCCATGTCGGTATCATACAATGAGGCTGTCAAGGCACTGCTTTTCACAACAGGAAGTGTTGCTCATGCCGACGATCTTCCCATAGGCTGTAATTATACGGACGACTATCCCGTGGAGACGGAAGAAAGGCTTTTTGAAGAAATAAGAAGGGGTAACAAAGAAGGAGCAGTCAGGGAAGCGGATAAGTTTTTTGAATGGATGAAGGACTCCGACATTAACAATATAAGACTCAAGATCATTGAATTCGTCCTTTTTGCGGAAAAACTCGCTTATGAAAACGGAGGAATGACATATAGATTTGAGTCGAGACAGGATTATCTTCCCGAAGTACTGGCTACGGATCTTGTTGAAAAACTCAGAGAATGGTTCCTGCTCAAGATCGGTGAAGCATGTACAAACATAGAAAATAAACGTGCGGAACGTGCCATAAGCGTTGTCGATATGGCAAAAGGCTATATCCGGGAAAACTACAGCCGCAATATATCGCTTGAGGATGTGTCAAGAGCTGTTGACATAAGCCCGTATTATTTCAGCAGGCTTTTCAAAGAGGAAACGGGCGAAAATTTTATCGAATACCTGACCTCGATAAGAATGGAGCATGCAAAAGAATTGCTTACAAATCCGGGATACAGTATGAAGGAGATCTGCTTAATGATAGGGTACCAGGACCCGAATTATTTCAGCAGGTCATTTAAGAAAAATGTAGGCGTAACACCTACGGAGTACAGGGATAACGGACTTGCGGGAGGGAAGATGACATGAAAAAAATCCTCTTATTTATCATGGTAATGTGTTTGGCACTTGTGGGCTGTGAAAATTCCGAATTACCTGTTTTTGAAGCGAACAATGAGGAAGACGATTCGATCAAGATAGGCATGAGCTTTGATTCGTTCGTAATCGAGCGCTGGCAAAGAGACAGGGATGTTTTTGTATCTACTGCGAAGGAACTCGGCGCCGAAGTTAATGTTCAAAGTGCCAACGGTGATGTTGAAAAACAAAAGGAACAGATAGAATATTTCATTGAAGCCGGGATGGATGTTGTCGTTATCATATGCATTGATTCCGGAAGTCTTTCCGAGGTCGTTAACGACGCGAGAAAGGCCGGTGTCAAGGTTATAGCATATGACAGATTATTAAACGATTCCGCTGTTGATCTGTATATTTCTTTTGATAATGCCATGGTAGGAAGAATGATGGGTGAAGCTCTGTATGAAAACATGGAGAAATCGGGAGGAAGTGTAATGATGCTCGGCGGCTCTCCGAAGGATAACAATGTATCACTTCTTGAAGAGGGTTTTTTGAAAGTTTGCGAAGAAAAAGGAATGACCGTGAGCGGTCGTATGCATGCGGACAATTGGAAGGCTGAGATCGCGTCTGAGTATGTTTATAAAAACGAGGCAATCGCAAAAAATGTTTCCGGGATCATGTGCGGTAATGATTCGATCGCCGGTGCAGTTATACCCGTACTTGCAGAAATGAGACTTGCGGGAAATGTAAATGTTGTGGGGCAGGACGCCGATCTTGAGGCTTGCCAGAGAATCGTGGAGGGAACTCAGCTTATGACGGTTTACAAGCCGGTGGAAAAGCTGGCAAAAAGAGCGGCCTCCTGTGCGATCGCCCTTGCTAAAGGGGAAAGGCTGGAGGCCGATGATGTTAAAAGGATAAATGATGGAACATTTAATGTTCCGTATATCGCCATGGAACCTATCAGTGTAACAAAAGATAACATGAACGAAGTGATAATCGGAAGCGGTTTCCATCTTAAAGAAGATGTTTATCTTAATGTACCTGAACTTATGCCGTCTCCTTGACGTCGCCCTTTACTGCGAATATCTTGTCCCATAATGCAAGGAATACAGAAAGCAGGAAAATGACGATGGAAGCAACGATCGTGATTATGAGCATGATGTGGGAATCAAAAACATCATACTGTGCCAGATTCGGAAATCCTTCACTAAATGCGCTCGCAGCTGCACTGCCGAACAGAAGAGAAAAAATAAATTCGATCAGTGAAAGAATGGCAACTATTATTCCGGTAATTGAATCCGGAATCCATCTCCAAAGGAAGAATACAACAAACATGAGGATGGGAATGAAAAGCATTACGTAGGAATAGAAAGCAAGAGTTCCGGAAACAACTTTGCCGGTGCTGCCGGTGATATAATTAAGAACGCCGACCTTGCCGTTGAAGTATAAGTCGCTCGCACTGTCAGCCGGATCAACGTGTGTATTTAACTCGGTGATAATTGCGGTGGTTGTCTCTTCTCCGTATCTGGCGGTCAGTTCTTCATTGTCTACCTCATAAAAAGGAAAGATGCAGGCAAAAATAAGAAGAAATGAAAATACCATAAGGATGTATTTGAGAAGATTGGAACAATGTGTGGTTTTCATTAGTATCCTCCTGTATAAATGCGTTTAAAGACGCATTTATTATTTTTTTCGGAAACCGTCCGGTGAGGTTTCGATAATCAGATACATCCATAATAGTAAAAACAGGCGTAAAAATCAACTTATTTTTGTACTTCATATGGCAAAAAGCAGGACGTGTCTCACAATGAACCTCAGAGCAGCCAAACACGACGGAACAATAGTACATGAAAGCAAAAATTGTCTAGCAGAAGCAAAAAAATGCTAATTACCTTTTTAAGATAGATTAAAAATCTGTTAAAAATTTGCTGTCGATAAAAAGATAATCCTACAAACGTTATGGTATTATGCCCTTGTAGCAATACAAACTTACTCACAAAGGCAGTGCCGATCACCGGTACTGTCATAAAAAAAGGGAGGTTACAAAATTATGAAAAAGGCACTTTGCTTATTAATGAGCCTTGTTATGGTAGTGGCAATGCTTACCGCCTGCGGTTCATCATCTGACAAGAAGGTCGGCGTTTCGATGCCCACCAAGGATCTCCAGAGATGGAATCAGGACGGCGACAACATGGTTAAGCAGCTTAAGGAAAAAGGTTATGATGTTGAGATCCAG
>JAILKT010000118.1 GCA_024693545.1 Lachnospiraceae bacterium | reverse complement strand
ACGTGCAGCCTCAGACTTCTTCTTACGTCTAACGCTGGGCTTCTCGTAATGCTCTCTCTTGCGAATCTCCTGCTGGATGCCGGCCTTCGCGCAATTTCTCTTAAATCTGCGAAGAGCACTGTCCAGTGTCTCGTTTTCTTTTACTATTACATTCGACATAGCCTCACACCTAACCTCCCTCCGGTTATGAATTGTGCATAAAAGTGATGGCTATTTCCTAAAAGCACGCAACTATTATATCACAAAACAGCCTCACGTCAAGACTTTTACTTCGAAATAAAGGATTTCAGCTTATTATAAAGCGATTCGGGATCAAAACCTATACTGTCTCTTATGTCATTAGGGCTTCCGTGAGCAAGAAATTCATCGGGAAGCGACAGATCGAGGAACTTTCCTTTATAGCCGTTTTCAAGGAGTATGAGCGAAACGGCTTCACCGAAGCCTCCTCTTCTGACATTTTCTTCACATGTGATTATATGATCGGACTTCGCGGCAGCCGACATAAGCGTTTCTTTATCGATCGGATTTATGAATCTGACGTTTATGAGGCCTGTCTTTTTTCCCGTTTCATCCTCAAGACGAGCGAGAATTTCGGCCATTACCTTAACCATCCTTCCGACCGCAAACACCGTAACAGGGGCTATCGGACGTATAATCTCGGATTTTCCGTACTCTATCGGCGCATTAAATTCTTCAAGCTTATGTGTGGCTTTATGCCTCGGATATCTTATGGCAACCGGTCCGTTATGATTTAAGGCAAAGCCGAGAGCTTCTTTAAGCTCCGCTCCGTTTTTCGGAGCCATGACGGTAAGACCGGGTATCGAAGTCAGGAAAGAGAGGTCGAATATACCTTGATGTGTGTCTCCGTCCCTACCGACGATGCCTGCTCTGTCTACGGCAAATACAACAGGCAGATTGTTAAGCGCCACATCATGAAGTATCTGGTCATAAGACCTCTGAAGGAATGTCGAATAAATGGCCACCACGGGTCTCAACCCTGATTTTGCCATTCCTGCCGCAAATGTAACGGCATGTTCCTCGGATATTCCGACATCAAAAAATCTGCCCGGATAATAATCTCTGAACCTGTTTAGTCCGGTTCCGTCCGACATGGCGGCGCAAACGGCCACTACCTTGTCGTTTTTTGCTGCTTCCTCAATGATGGCATCGGCAAATATATCGGTATATGTCTTATCGGAGCCTTTATTTTTCGATCTTCCCGTTCTTTTTATAAACGGATCGACACCGTGAAACATCCTCGGATTGACCTCGGCAGGTCTGTACCCCTTACCCTTCTTTGTAACAACATGGACAAGCACGGGATTCTTGCTTCTTCCCGCAGCCTCAAACGCTTCAAGCATAAGAGGAATGTTATGTCCGTCGATCGGTCCTATATAAGTAATGCCCATGTTTTCAAAGAACATACCTTTGACAAAAAGACTTTTTATCGTATTTTTGGAATTCCTGATCTTGCTGACAAGATCATCGCCGATTCCCGGGATTGAAGATAAGCCTTTCTCAAGGGAAGATTTTACAGATGTATATTTGGCGTTGGTACGAAGTTTTCCGAGATACGCAGCCATCCCTCCGACATTTTCGGAAATCGACATTTTATTATCATTAAGAACGATTATCATATTGGATTTAAATCGACCTGCATTATTTAAAGCCTCATATGCCATTCCTCCGCTGAGCGCGCCGTCACCGATAAGGGCAACAACCCTGTAATCTTCTCCCATAAGATCACGTGCCTTAACCATACCGTCCGCTACCGAAACAGATGTAGAGCTGTGTCCTGTATTAAACGCATCACAATCACTTTCCGAAGTCTTGGGGAAACCCGAAAGTCCGCCGAAAGTACGAAGCGACTCAAATCTGTCCTTACGCCCCGTAAGGATCTTATGAGTATACGACTGATGTCCCACATCAAAAATAAGCTTATCCTTAGGAAGATCAAGAAACAAATGAAGCGCCATTGTAAGCTCCACAACGCCGAGATTTGAAGCGAGATGGCCTCCGGTAACACTCACTTTATTGACCAGGAAGCTCCTTATCTCCCTCGCGAGTTCTTTATAATCTGCCGGATCAACCTTTTTTATATCTCCTACTTCATTGATAGAATCAAGGATACTCATATACATGTACCTTCCAAAAATTTAAATCGAATACAGCTTTTCAAAAATTGTTTTAAATGCGTTTTTATCTCCGGGAAGCTTTCCAAGCATATCAAGTATCTCGGAATAAAGCTCTTTCACCTTTTCTTTTGCTTTTTCAATACCGAAAACAGAAACAAACGTTGATTTGTTGTTTTTTTCGTCACTTCCTGCATCTTTACCTGTCTCTTCAAACGAAGCGGTCACGTCAAGAATATCATCCCTTATCTGAAACGCCAGTCCCATCTTGCATCCGATATCTTCAAGAAGAGAAACATCATTTTTATCGGCACCCGCAAGAATTGCGCCACAACAAAGTGCCGCCTGAAAAAGTCTTGAAGTTTTTAACTCGCAAAGCTTTGAAAGCATATCCTCATCGGGTACTGCCCCCTCGCCGAAACCTTCGACATCAAGAACCTGTCCGCCTATCATCCCGAACGCGCCGGCATTTGCGTAAAGTATGGAAGTAGCATGCATAAAATTACGAATATTATCCACATAATAATCAGGCTTATTCTTTTCGAGCAATTCACCGGCTCGGGCGATAATCTCAACAGAGTAATTGAGAAGTGCATCACCTGTCAGAATGCCCATTGCATGTCCGTAACGCTTATGTGTCGTGAGTGAACCTCGTCTGAACTCATCATTATCCATTGCGGGAAGATCGTCATGAACCAGTGAATATCCGTGAATGCATTCAATCGCACATGCAAAAGGACAGGCTGTATATCTCTCCAGTTCCGTATCTCCGGAAAAAAGCCTGAAGCTTTCGATCAGCATAATGGCCCTGAGTCTTTTACCGCCTCCGAGCACACTGTATCTCATTGCTTCGCTTAAAAGGCCGTATCCTTCATCCTCATGAGGCATCCATTCCTCAAGAAGCTGTTCTATGGTATTTATATCGATCACTGTTCTTACTTCCTCTCCGCCGATAATCGCAGCGTTTCATTTATGCCTGTTCTTCATGCTTATTATCAGATTCTTCAATGATCCTAAGCTCTTTTTCAACACGTTCGATCTTTTCGGAGCATTCCTTTATCAGAGTAACTCCTTTTTTGTATTTTTCAAAGGACTCCTCAAGACTTTGAGAGGGATCTTCCATTTCTTCTATAAGTTGTTCAAGTTCTTCGAAACAGACATTAATACTCTTTTCTTCTGTCTTTTCTTTTAATTTAGTCTGTGCCATGATACTATCCTTTCGAAATCAAGACTGTAGTGAACACCCGACCGGGTTGCAACACATTAAACTCATGTATTTTATTCTTCCGGTAATTTAACGCACTCGGTAACGATAGCATCAACGTTACCGTCGCTTACGCGAAGTGAGATTTTCTGATCCTTTTTAAACTGCTCGGCTTTGGAAAGATTCCTGCCGTTTTCATCCGTCACATAAGAAAATCCCTTTTCCAGCATACTCAGAGGTGAATTTGCTTTTAAAAGTCCGGTATCCTTCTCAAGTCTCAGGTAAGCAGCGTTTCTTTGATTCATAAAGACCTGCTTGATCTTCGCTTCAATACCGTCAAGTCTGATGTGCATATTATCGATCATTCTTGACGGAGCCTTCGAGGCTATTTTTGCTTTAAATGCTTCATGCTTATGTTTCGCCAGCATTATTCGATCATTCATGATACGCGTTATTCTTGATCTGAACGTATCGACAGTGTCATCAAAGCGTTTAAGGTCAAAAACAGCCAGCTGCGCAGCCGCAGTCGGCGTTGGAACTCTCACATCGGCAACAAGGTCTATGAGTGTTGTGTCCGTCTCATGTCCTATCGCACTTATAACAGGAACCGGACAGTCCGAGACAGCCCTGACAATACGTTCATCATTAAAGCAGAACAGATCCTCGTATGAGCCTCCGCCCCTGGCTATTATGACAACATCAGGCTTTTCCCTTAAAACTCTGCCGAGAGCTTTGCATACAGATTCCGGCGCATCGACGCCCTGTACGGTAGCGGGCGAAAGAATCAGCTGAACATAAGGATTTCTTGTTCTCGAAATCCTTATTATATCCTGTAGTGCAGCAGCGGTACGTGCTGTTATAACACCGATCTTCGCCGGATATTCGGGTATCTTTTTCTTTTTTTCGGGATCAAAAAGCCCTTCTGCGGACAGCTTTGCCTTAAGCTTTTCAAATTCTTCATACAGGGCTCCAAGCCCTTCCTGTTCGATCCTGTCGGCATACATCATATATTTGCCGTCACGTTCATATACCCCGATCTGACCCGATACAATAACACTCATCCCGTCTTTTAAGATAAAAGAAAGACCGGCACGCCTGCCGGCAAACATAGCACATGCAAGCTGTCCGCCCTTATCTTTGAGTGTGAAATATATATGTCCGGCATCGGAATATCTGCAATTAGATACCTCACCGCCGATGCTTATGTACCTAAGATAAGTATTGGTGTCAAAGATTCGCTTAATATATGAATTAACCTGTGATACAGTATAGACTTTTTTGTTTATATTTGTCATTTTCCCGTTTTTTCTTTAATAAGGCTTGAGAGTATTCCGTTAATAAAACCGTATGACGATTCATTACATCCATACTCTTTAGCCAGTTCAACAGCTTCGTTTACAGCAACCTTGTCAGGGACTTCATCATCATAAGATATTTCATATGCAGCCAATCTGAGAATGTTAAGATCCATCCTTCCTATACGTGAAAGCTTCCAACCTTTGGATACTCTCGAAATAATACTGTCAATAACACCGAGTTTATCGACAACCTGTTTATAACGGTCATCTATCTCCTTTACGACTTTATCATCGGAAATTCCCGAAAACAGAGAAAAATAAAGACTGTTCTGCTCTTCAATCTCATCTCTTTCATGGAATTCACGCATATAAAGCATCTTAATAAGATGGTCTCTCAGTTCTCTTCTTGTCATGGTGCACCTCAATAACAGAGTAAATGTAGTAAGCCTTTTTTATCATATCGTGTAAGGCACGAAACGAATCAAACGATTATCTCAACCACATGAATATTAACAGCAATTACCTTAAGTCCTGTCATGTTCTCAATCGCATTTTTAACCTTGTCCTGAATCTGCGAAGTCACTTCCGGAATCCTGAATCCGTATCTGATATTTATAAAAAGATCTGCAGTAACTTCATCTCCGTCAATAGCGATCTTAACACCTTTAGAACTGTTTTTGATCCCAAGCTTTCCGACTATTTCGTTGGTAATATTTCCCGCCATCGAATCAACGCCCTCAACTTCGGAAGCTGCAAGCCCACTGATAGTTGCAACAACATCGTCTGAAATCTTGATCTGACTCTCAGATATCAATCCATTATCCTGTTCATTAGTATTCATCTATAAAATCTCCTTTATTACTGTCGTTATCTGTATGACATTTTAACATGGATAACGCTTTTTGAAAAGCACGAGAATTATAGGCGTATATAAAGAATCCTCGTTTGTCTTTTCTTTTTGTTGATTTTGCCTTCAAAATTTTATAAATTGTATAAAATAATCACAAAAACATACAGATTGCTTGAATGTCTTTAACACTTGTGTTATAGTAGGTAATAGAAAAAGTGATTGCAAAATCAGCAATCAGAAAGGAGGTCGAATGAAGAACAACTTCACACAAATAACAGATTTGAAGCAGGAATTTGAACTTCTGATCAAAATGCTCGAACGTATAGAAATAGACAAATGTGAAGAAGCATTCAACAGTCTCTTCGAGCGATCATTACCCTATTATATCGACGAACAGATAAGTTATGCATATGATCTGTTCCTCATTTATGACCTCGACAATTCGGCCGCCATACTGAAAAACATTATCAGACATCTGAATTTTTATTGTCAATAAAAAATGCCCGCCTTTGAGACGAGCATTTTTATTGTTCAATTATCAGATTCTCTTTAAGTACTCTCCGCTTCTGGTGTCGATCTGAATCCTGTCACCACGTTCAACAAAGAGAGGAACCATAACCTGAGCACCTGTTTCAACAGTAGCAGGCTTGCTGGCACCTGTAGCGGTGTCACCCTTAAAGCCGGGCTCTGTATCTGTGATCTCAAGTTCCGCAAACATAGGGGGCTCTACAGAGAAAACCTTACCCTGATATGAAAGCATCTTAACCATGTCGTTTTCTTTAACAAACTTGAGCGAATCGCCTACTTCATCATTATTAAGAGCTATCTGCTCATAGTTTTCTGTATTCATAAAGTGGAACATATCACCGTCTGCGTAAAGATACTGCATATCGCTTTTCTCAATATGTGCGGGCGGATACTTGTCTGTAGGACGGAAGGTAGTTTCTGTAACACCACCGTTAATAATATCTCTGAGCTTTGTTCTTACAAAAGCTGCGCCCTTTCCGGGTTTAACATGCTGGAATTCCACAACCTGACAAACCTTACCGTCAATCTCAAGTGTCATGCCGTTTCTAAATTCACCTGCTGAAATCATATAAATCCTCCTGAAAATTTATAAAGCGGCAAATCGTTCCGCTTATCTGACTGTTTATACATTACATTAAGTCACCGCAAAACAGACACGGATATTTTATAATAATCTTTATCAATAATCAACAACATTATTTATTTTTTTGTTTTCTTGCTGACCTTTGCGAACAAGCCGACAAAATTTTTGTTATAGACAGCGCGGACCTTAAAGGTATATTTTGTATTTGCCTTTAATTTCTTAACCGTATAATTTGTCTTCTTTGTAGTTGCAACAAGTTTGTTATCGCTGTCATAGATCTCGTAAAAATCAGCATCTTCCACTGCTTTCCATGAAAGCTTCATCTGGTTATTCTTAACCTTACTTGCCTTTAAGCCTTTAACCTGAGGAACCGCATATCCGTAATCGGATGTTTTTTCGAGCAATTCACTGACAAGAGATCCTCTGAAAAGGATTCTGAGATCATCATCGAGTATAATGTCATCTTCATAATCAGAAAGATCTG
This sequence comes from Lachnospiraceae bacterium, assembly GCA_024693545.1. Lineage (GTDB taxonomy): Bacteria > Bacillota > Clostridia > Lachnospirales > Lachnospiraceae > RUG11977. Next base: position 720 of record JAILKT010000118.1, on the reverse strand, counting down.
ACATCCTGTTGCCGTCTGACATCCAAACCGGATTTGCCGTATATGCTTCAAAGAAATTCTTTTCCGAAGGATCGTTTATACATGCTTCGGTATAATAATATATCGGCTGGAAAGCACCGCCGTTAACGTAAAGTGAAAGCTCTGTATCGGTTATGTCCTCTGCAAAAGAAACATGATGATATAATGCTCCTTCATCGTCAAAATGAATCTCGGATATAACAGGCGCCGAAAAAGTTTCAGGCATTTTTAAAGGAATATAATTACCGTCTTTTCCGAAAGATACTTCATCGGACCAATCGGACCAGACATATCTGAGGCCGACACGTTCGCCGTCTTCATCAAGATCATCGATAGGATTGTATTCGATAAAATAGCGATACCTTGTATTGATGGTATGATCATCGAGATAAATATATCCCCAATTATCATCATCGCCTTCATCGTAACATCCTTCCATAATTCCGGGATTATTATTTAAAGACGAAGGATCAAGCAAACTCATATTGGTAAGATTGTCATGCCAGCAAAGTCCAAAATACTCTTTGACAGGCAAACCGTCCGGAATACTATCCTGATCCCACATATCAAAATCATCCCATGAATTGGGATCATAGAGCCAGTCGGATCCGTCTACCGATATATCAAACTGAACTCCGTAGTCAAGTCCCTGAAGACGGTATTTTTTCTCAAAAGAATTAAATGTGCCGAAGTCTTCTATAT
>JAILKT010000099.1 GCA_024693545.1 Lachnospiraceae bacterium | reverse complement strand
AGCAGCTTCTTCTTTCTTGTGATATCACCGCCGTAGCACTTTGCAAGAACATCTTTACGCATAGCCCGAACAGTTTCCCTCGCGATGATCTTGCTTCCGATAGTAGCCTGGATCGGGATCTCAAAGAGCTGCCGTGGTATCTCATCCTTAAGCTTTTCGCACATCTTCCTGGCGCGCTCATAGGCGTTGTCCGCATGAATTATGAACGAAAGAGCATCAACCTCTTCTTTATTGATGAGGATGTCAAGCTTTACAAGCTTTGACGGAACATATCCTTTAAGCTCATAATCAAAGGATGCATAGCCCTTAGACCGTGACTTGAGAGCATCGAAGAAATCATAAATGATCTCATTGAGCGGCAGCTCATATTTGATGAGCGCACGATTTGACTCAATGTACTCAATACTCTTATAAACACCTCTTCTGTCCTGACACAGCGTCATTATCTGACCGACAAATTCCTTGGTAACGATTATATCGGCATTGACAAACGGCTCCTCCATGTGCTCGATTTCCGAAGGATCGGGCATATTTGCGGGATTTGTAATGGTGATCATTTCACCGTTTGTCTTGAACACCTTGTAAATAACGCTTGGTGCCGTTGTAACAAGATCAAGACCGTACTCTCTTTCGAGTCTCTCCTCGATTATCTCAAGATGGAGCAGGCCGAGAAATCCGCATCTGAAGCCAAAACCGAGAGCTATCGACGTTTCCGGTTCATACATAAGTGAAGCGTCGTTAAGCTGCAGCTTTTCGAGTGCATCCCTGAGGTCCTGATATTTTGAACCGTCAGCCGGATACATACCGCAGTAAACCATCGGAAGTACCTTTTTGTAGCCCGGAAGTGCTTCTTTGGCGGGCCTGAGGGCTTCGGTCACCGTATCACCGACATGAGTGTCTGCGACATTCTTAAGGCTCGCAGTAATGTAACCGACACAACCTGCTGTAAGTTCTTCACAAGGTACAAATGTTCCCGGCCCGAATATCCCGACCTCAACAACATCAGCTTCGGCTCCCGTAGCCATCATTCTGATCCTTGTACCGGCTCTTACAGTTCCGTCCATTACGCGCATGAACACAATAACGCCTCTGTAGGAATCGTAAAGTGAGTCAAATATGAGTCCCTTAAGAGGAGCACTGTCATCACCCGTGGGAGGCGGGATTTTCTTAACGATAGCCTCAAGAACATCTTCAATATTTATGCCGTTTTTTGCTGAGATCTGAGGCGCATCCTGTGCCTCGATCCCGATAACATCTTCAATCTCCTCGATCACCCGCCGGGGCTCTGCGCTCGGAAGATCGATCTTGTTTATAACCGGAACGATCTCAAGATCATGATCAATGGCAAGATATACGTTGGCAAGTGTCTGAGCCTCGATCCCCTGTGCCGCATCGACAACAAGTACCGCACCCTCACAGGCTGCAAGGGAACGCGAGACCTCATAGTTAAAATCAACATGTCCCGGTGTATCAATAAGATTCAGTATATATTCGTTACCGTCCTTTGCATTATAAACGGTTCTTATGGTCTGCGCTTTAATGGTGATCCCGCGCTCCCTCTCAAGATCCATATTATCAAGCACACGGTCCTGCATCTCGCGTTCTGTAAGCAATCCCGTCATCTCAATGATCCTGTCGGCAAGTGTTGATTTGCCGTGATCAATATGGGCTATTATGGAAAAATTTCTTATTCTGCTCTTGTCCATATACGTCCTGTAAATAATTATTTTTCATTCAAATGACTATATCCTTCCTTTCGGAACAATATAGTCATTCGATCACTCTTCGTTCATTACAAATCTTTCTTCCAGCTTCTGAGCCGTTGCATTAAGGATATCGCTCTCATAAAGCTCGATAAGTCCTTCATCAACAGCCTTGGCGATATGAGGATTCAGAGGGAGCTTTTCAAGTACTTCAAGTCCGAACTTGGCTGCCATCTCATCAACATGGCTCTTGCCGAACAGCTCAATCTTCCTGCCGCAATCGGGACACTCGATGTAACTGTAGTTCTCAATAATACCGATGATCGGGATATTCATCTCTCCGGCCATGTTTACAGCCTTGGCAACGACCATCGAAACAAGTTCCTGAGGACTTGTTACAACAATAATCCCGTCAACGGGAAGACTCTGGAATACTGTAAGCGGAACATCTCCGGTTCCGGGCGGCATATCAACAAAAAGGAAATCCACATCCGACCAGACAACGTCGGTATAAAACTGTTTAACAACACCCGCTATAACAGGTCCTCTCCAAACAACCGGCTTTTCCTGATCCTCAAGCATCATGTTTACCGAAATGATATCGATCCCCTGCTGTGTTGTGCACGGAAGGATACCATATTCGGAACCGTAAAGCTTTCCTTTAAGGCCGAAAGCCGAGGGTATGGAAGGTCCCGTTACATCCGCATCCAAAATGCCGACTTTATATCCTTTTCTCTTCATCTGAACGGCAAGGAAGGATGAAACGAAGGATTTACCTACGCCTCCCTTTCCGCTGACAACACCGATGATCTTCTTAATACTGCTGTGTTCGTTTGCTTTAACCTTGAAGCTGTCCATATTAGGCATATCCCTGAATGCACATTCTTCACCGCAGGTTCCGCAGTCATGCGTACAATCACTCATCTTGTTTTCTCCTTTATTATACCATTTACATTCTTCAGGTCTCGCTCCCGAGACTCGTGCGCTGGATTTGGTTCAGCATCGGCTGACCTATTCCGGGCCGAATTCCGGCGCATCATATTTCTCATATATTGTCGGAATAATCGGTAGAATCGGCACGCATAAGACCTGTAACACCGGTTCTGACCATTTCGATTATCTTATAATCTACCAAAAGCTTAAGGAATGAGTCAAGCTTATCCTGATTTCCTGTCAGTTCCATCATAATCGAATCGTTCGAAACATCAACTACTTTTGCATGAAAAATATCTGCGATCGTCATGATGGCACCACGTTTTTTTATATCAGCCGCAACTTTTATGAGCATAAGTTCGCGGCAAACCGATTCGCGGCTCGTCAGTGTTGTAATGCTGATCACATCTTCAAGTTTTTCGAGCTGGTTCTGGATCTGGGTAAGGATCTGCTCATCGCCGTCCGCCACTACCGTCATACGCGACTGCTTCGGGTCCTGCGTCTCGGCTACGGTAAGGCTTGCGATGTTATAGCCTCTCCTGCTGAAAAGCCCCGATACACGGCTCAGAACACCGGATGTATTCTCAACAAGTATAGACATTACTCTGCGCATATTTAACCTCCCGAAATTATCTTCTTCGACCGTTCACCGACCGGAACAATTGATCTTTATTTTTTCATCAGCTTGACCATAACGGCCTTTTGAGCATGAAGTCTGTTTTCCGCTTCTTCAAAGATTTCCTTAGCATGTGCCTCGAATACTTCATCGGTGATCTCCTCACCGCGATGTGCGGGCAGACAGTGAAGGATCATGCAGTCCTTGGCTGTGGTACTCATAAGCTTATCATCAACGCAGAAGTCCTTAAATACCTTGGCACGCTCCTTAGCCTCATCTTCCTGACCCATAGAAGCCCAAACATCGGTATATATTACATCCGCATCTTTTGCTGCGGCATAGATATCGTCCGTGATCGTAAGGTTGCCCTTCCCGGATGCCCAGTCACAAAGAGCGGCATCGGGACGATATGTATCGGGACATCCGACTGCGACTTCCATTCCGGTAAGTATTCCGCCTGCTATGAGCGAATTGGCCATATTGTTTCCGTCGCCGATAAAGGCAAGCTTAAGGCCTTTAAGGCTCTTCTTAAACTCCCTGATCGTCATAAGATCGGCAAGCACCTGACAGGGATGGCAATAGTCCGTGAGCCCGTTTATGATCGGTATCGATCCGAACGAAGCAAGTTCTTCCACGTCACTCTGTGCATATGTACGGATCATAATTCCGTCCACATAGCGCGAAAGAACTCTTGCTGTATCGCGGATAGGCTCTCCGCGTCCAAGCTGAATATCATCCTTCGAAAGGAAAAGTGCGCTTCCTCCGAGCTGGTACATGCCTACCTCAAAGGAGACACGTGTACGTGTGGATGATTTTGTAAAGATCATGCCGAGTGTCTGACCTTTCAGATGCTGATGCGGGATCCTGTGCTTGTTCTCATATTTAAGCTGATCCGCAAGATTCAATATTTCCGTGATCTCTTCACTTGAAAGATCCTGTAATTTTAATAAATGTTTCACCGCGAAAACCTCCTGATTCTGTATATACCTTCTTTTATCCCCATTTCCCTGATAAACGCCTATGTGACAAGTTCTTCCGCTTCCGGAACGGATCATTTCCCACAGCTTACTTTTCCGAAACACACTCCCTGATCGACTCTATGAGAATATCAAGTCCTTTTTCAAGTACATCCATCGGAATATTTAGAGCCGGGAGAAGTCTTACTTTCGTTTTTGCAGTAAGCATAATACATCCCTTTTCGATAGCCTTTGCCACAACATCGCCCGCTGCCGCTCCATTAACACTAATGCCCAGCATAAGTCCGAGTCCCGTTACCGATTCGATTTCGGGAACTGCTTCAAGCTTCTTTCTGATAAATTCGGACCTCTTCGTAACGCCATCGAGTAACTTATCGTCAATTCTCGAAAGTATCGAAAGTGCTCCGGCTGCACATATGGGATTTCCTCCGAATGTCGATCCGTGATCTCCCTTACCGAGTGTGTTTTCCGTTTTTTCGCCCATAACGCAGGCTCCGAACGGAAGACCGCCCGCAAGACCTTTGGCAGTCGAAAAGATATCAGGCTTTATACCGTAATTTTCGAATGCATAGAGCTTACCGGTACGTCCGTTGCCGGTCTGTACTTCATCGACGATCAAAAGAATGTCTTTTTCTTTGCAGATTTTTGCAATTGCATCTACATATGCCCTGTCAAGTGGGATAACTCCGCCCTCACCCTGTACAAGTTCAATCATTATACCACAAATACCGCCGTCATTGACAATTTTATTAAGTTCCTCTATGTCTCCCGCATGTGCATACTTAAATCCTTCCGTAAACGGACCGAAATGCTTATGAAATACATCCTGACCCGTCGCCGACAAAGTTGTGATCGTCCTGCCGTGGAAACTGTTTACAAGCGTGATGATCGTGGAACGACCTTCCCCGTACTTGTCGCTGCTGTATTTTCTTGCAACTTTGATCGCACACTCATTTGCCTCTGCACCCGAATTTGAAAAGAACACCTTTTTCATTCCGGTCCTTTCGCAAAGCATTTTAGCAAGCTTTGCCTGAGGTGAACTAAAGTACAGATTAGATGTATGCGATACCTTTCCGAGCTGGTCGATAACGGCGTCTTTCCACTCATCATCACAGATACCGAACGAATTTACCGCGATACCCGAACCGAGATCTATATATTCCCTGCCTTTTTCGTCATACATAAGAGAGCCTTTTCCCTTGGTGACAAGGACATCGAACCTTCCGTATGTATGTGCTATATAATCATTATCCAAAACCTTGATCTCTTCCATTGCACTACCTCTTGTTTTTATAAACTATATATTGTTTGAACCAAAACGGACATTCTCTGTCCGCTTAACACTGTTACTTTTGAATCGTTTGAACGCCTTCGCCGCGCTGAAAAGGGCAATCCGTTCACACAAACATCGTACCGATACCTTCATCGGTAAGTATTTCAACAAGTATCGAATGAGGCGTTGTTCCGTTAATGATAAATACCTTTCGGACACCTCTTCGGATGGCTTCGATACAGCAATCGACTTTGGGGATCATACCTCCCGAAATGACTCCTTCACGCATAAGCTGAGGTGCTTCCGATGCATTGATCTTTTTTATGAGCGTTGAAGGGTCATCCTTGTCTCTGAGTATGCCGTCTATGTCAGTCATTGATATAAGGCTCTCTGCAGTAAGCTTGCCTGCTATCCTTGCCGCTGCCGTGTCCGCGTTTATGTTATATACATTACCTTCGTTGTCGTAGCCTACCGTCGAGATAACGGGGATATAGCCTTTCTCAAGGATATCAAGTATAGGCTTTTGATTTATATGCGTTATCTTTCCGACAAAACCGAGATTCTCATCATACTTCTCCGCCTCGATCATCCCCGCATCAAGTCCGCAAAGTCCGATCGCCTTTCCGCCGAGGCTGCCGATGATATTTACGAGATTCTTGTTGATCTTGCCCGCAAGGACCATAAGCGCTATCTGGGCTGTTTCCGCGTCGGTCACGCGAAGTCCGTTGACAAACTTTGATTCCTTTCCCACGGCTTTGAGCATTTCCGATATTTCGGGACCTCCGCCGTGAACAAGCACTACCTTTATGCCGATCAGTGAAAGAAGAACTATATCCTGCATTACACTGTTCTTGAGTTCTTCGTTGATCATCGCATTTCCGCCGTATTTAACAACAACTATCTTGTTTGTGTATTTCTGGATATAAGGAAGCGCATGCACAAGTATGTCTGTCTGCATTGAGCTGATTATGTTCTCTTTGTCGAAGGTATCCATATGTTTTCTCCTTTATGAGTGTAGTTACCGTGTATTCCTGTTGCAGCGCAGGGCTTTCAGGTTCTGTAGTCCCCGTTGATCTTAACGTAATCATAGGTAAGGTCGCATCCCCATGCCGTTGCCTGTCCTTCACCGTCACCTACGCTGATATCAATGTATATCTCGTCATCACCGAGCACCATCAGAGCTCTGTCTTCATCAAATGCGAGCCCGTTGCCGTTGTGGCACACAAGGACCGAGCCGAGCTTTGATCTGAGCGTAACACTTGTATCTCTTACGTCAAACGGAACTCCTGCGTAACCGAGCGCACACATTACTCTGCCGCAGTTGGCATCACGACCGAATATCATCGCCTTAACAAGCGGTGAGCATATAACCGATTTAGCAAGCACTTTGGCCGCAGCCTTGTCCTTCGCCCCCGTAACCGTGCATTCTATAAGCTTTGTCGCTCCCTCTCCGTCCGCTGCCGTAGCGCGTGCGAGATATGACGTGCATTCCCAAAGAGCCTTTTTAAATTCTTCGTAATCAGCGCCTTCATCGATTATCACATCATTTTCCGCCATACCGTTACACATAATGGTGAGCGTATCATTCGTCGATGTATCTCTGTCCACGCTTACCATGTTGTATGTATCCGCCACATTTTCGCTGAGAGCCTTCTGAAGAAGTGCGGGGCTTATTGCCACGTCACATGTCATGAAACAGAGCATTGTTGCCATATTGGGATGGATCATTCCCGATCCTTTGCTTATGGCACCCATTCTGCACGTCTTTCCCGACAGTTCAAACTCAACTGCGATCTCCTTAAGCTTAGTATCGGTAGTCATGATCGCTTCTGCAGCATCTCTCGAAGCCTGCGGTGAATCGCTTAAGGAATCGACGAGCATTTTCATACCCATAGCCATCGGTCCGATACTCATCTCCTGACCGATAACACCTGTCGATGCAACTATGACATCTTCGGGATCGATCGGAAGATACCTTCCCACAAGATCACACATACCGCGTGCGATCTCCATTCCGTTTGCATTGCATGTATTGGCATTTCCGCTGTTACATATAACGGCTGTTGCATGACCGTCTTTAAGATTCTGCATTGAGAGCACGACAGGTGCTCCCTTAACAAGATTCTGAGTGAACACGCCGGCCGCTGCCGCCTTTTTCTCGCTGACAATAAGCGCGAAGTCCTTCTTAACGCGGCCTTCCCGTATCCCGCAGTGGATTCCTGCCGCTTTAAACCCTTTGGCCGCACAGATACCGCCTTCTATATGTTTCATAATGATCTCCTGTCCTTTCCGCCGGCAGTCCCGGCAGCATATCAGTTAATTATATTTAAGGTCACTCGGTAACAAGACCCGTCGTCTCATCAAAGCCGAGCGCGATATTCATGCTCTGTACAGCCGCCGCACTTGCGCCCTTACCGAGATTGTCAAATCTCGAAGTAACCACTATCCTGTCTTCGTTACCCGTAACAATGATCTCAAGATAATCCTTACCGGAAAGATTGTTCGATCCGATAAATCCGCCGAGTTCTTCGGCAATTCCGTTATTTGTCACTCTTACAAGCTTTGATCCTTCGTAATACTTTTGATAGAATGCGTTTAAAGTCTCCGGAAGTACCTCTTTATCAAACATCTCTCTGTATAAATATACCGATACTTCCATACCGCTGTAAAAGTCGCAGATTATGGGTGAAAACATCGGAGCTTTCTCCAGACCGCATATCTTCTGCATTTCCTTTAAATGCTTATGATTCTGTCCAAGTCCGTACTGCCTCGGACTGCAGAGCTCGGGGTCTCTGTCTTCGCTCTGATATTCGGCAATCTTCTTCTTTCCCCCTCCGCTGTATCCGGTAAGCGAGAAACAGCAAAGTCTTGTGTCGGCGGGGATCATTCCCGATTTAACAAGCGGATATACAAGCGACACAAATCCGCTTGCATGGCATCCGGGATTCGCAATCCTTTTTGATGCCTTTACCGCATCTCTGTGCTCCTTATCAAGCTCGGGGAATCCGTATGTCCACCCCTCGCTCGTTCTGTGAGCCGTTGATGTATCTATGATGATCGTATCGGGGTTTGTACAAAGAGAAACCGCTTCGATCGCTGCCGCATCGGGAAGACACAGAAATGTCACGTCGGATGCATTGATGAGCTTTGCCCTTTCGGTGGGATCCTTTCGAAGTTCGCTGTCTATCTTCAAAATCTCTATGTCATTTCTGCCTTCAAAACGCTCGAATATACGCAGTCCGGTCGTTCCTTCACTTCCGTCTACAAATACTTTTTTTGCCATATTTATGTACCTCAAATGAATATTTATACACCATTATATACTCTTTTATACACATGTCAACATAAAAATGCACTGTTTTCAGGGATATTCACTAATGTATATTCATTAATTTCAGCATGATTTATGCATAATATTCGGAATGGTACATGGGAACACTACCTTCATATCATGCCTTCTTCAGCAAATCATCAAAGTTTCCGTAGTATTTTCTTGTTCCGTCCTTATATATGTATAAAGCCGCAACTCCCTCAGGAAGCTCAGGCACGATCCCTTCTTCGCCCATAAGGAAAAGCCCCGTTGAAAGCATATCCCCCATAAGACCCTCATCGCACACAACGTTCACCGACACAAGGTCGCCCTCAGCCGGCATGCCCGTTCTCGCATCCAGTATATGATGATAAGTCCTGCCGTTATATTCCGCATTTCTTTGATATACTCCCGATGAGATAACACATTTGTCTCTGACATTTACTATAACGGGATCGTTTCCCTCACTGTCAACGGGGTCATATATGCCGATCTGAAAATCCTGTGCATCCCCGCCGTAATCCTTTCCTCCGACACACATAATATTGCCGGCGATATCAAAAACAGCGCTTCTGATACCTATCGATAAAGCATATTCCCTCAGCTTATCGCTTATATAACCCTTTGAGACCGCGCCGAGGTCGATCATTATACTGCTGTTATCCCGGTGAAGGAAATATCTGCCGTTTTCGCTTCTGACGCCTATTTTCCCGTAAGATACATTCTCAAGAGCACTTTTTATCATCTCATCAGCCGGAGGTACAAACTCTTCGGCTGCAAAATCCCACAGCTGTGACACGGGCCTGACGGTTATATCAAAGCGGCCCTCGCTCTGCTCACACATTTCAAGTGACCTTTTTATCGTAATGTACAGATCCTCACTTATCTCCGTTTCGGTATCGGGACTGTTATTTATCTTATAAAGCTCGCTCGTCTGTCTTGTAGCCGAAAAAATATCGTCATACTTCTTAAGGAATTCCCCGCAAGCCTCAACAAGTTTCCCGTCTTCACTACCGTATATGGTAGCCGTCACTATCGTCTCAAACATAAAGAAAGTCCTTGAAACGGACTTTCTGTCTTCACCCGGATTATTTGAAGGACCTGTATTCGCACCCGATGAAACGCACCCGCACATAAGGGGCACCGTCATCGCAAGAACCGATAACAGGGCGGTAATCTTCTTTAACATCGTAGCCCTCCGCCACAGCATATATTAAGTGCGGCATTGCAAATGATCATTCTGCAGCAGGCGTTGCTCACAGAAGAACTATGATCGTATGAGTCATATCTGTTTTCGTATCTGTTTGCCGAGCCTTCCATCCTTTCGACAAGATCTCTGTAATTATAATTCTGAGGATCGATCGAATAAGCCCGTCTTGCATAATCAAGCGCTACACTGTTGTTTCCGAGATTGTACTGGCATATCGCGGAAAGGTAATACCAGTCTCCTCCTCGATACTGTATCGAATCAAGGATACGTGCGGCATCATAATATCTTCCGCTCCTTACAAACTCGGCTGCACGCATAAGCTCGCCCGAGTCATCGCCCGCATTTCGTCCCGCATTAAAACCAAAGAATGAAGAATAATCCGAATCGTTCATATCTCGATATGATGTGTATGAACCGTTTTTTCTCATATCCATGATCTTCTCGTAAGCAGCCTGTACTGTCTTGAAACGTTCTTCGGCTGCCTTGTTTCCCGGATTATTATCGGGATGATACTGCTTGCTGAGATTTCTGTATGCTTTTTTTATTGTTTCTTCGTCAGCATTCGGCGAAACACCGAGTATTTGATAAGGATCCATTCTTATACCTTTCGTTATTAATTTTCTCTGCGCCCGGGTAAGGGCTTTTTCTTTTTCTTTTCCCTTTTCTTGTCGTATTGATATATAAATATGCCGGAATAAAGGATATTGTCAAGTATTGCCTTGTTTCTGATTATGGGGAGCATCTCATATGCGTCCGTGCATTCTCCTGCCATCATCCTTAGAAGACCGTTCTTTTCTTTATCGGTCATTTTCGATCCGATAAAAGGATTATATCTGCCGTTCTTTTCATCTTCTTTAAGATCACATAGTGCATCCGCGATATATATGAATTTTCCGAGGAAAAAGCCTATACGTGAAAGATATTTTTCCCATTCGTCATGTCTGAAAACAAACATCGAGGCCGTAAGTCGTCCGAAGCAGCCGGCAACCTCGTCTATGTTTTTGTTCCCGCGTTTTTCATACTCCGAAAGCTTTTTCAGTTCTTTCACAATGCTCTTTTTCTGTTCGGGATACGCCCTGCCTGCTATATAAGCGTCTTTTTTCAAAAGCTTTGCCATAACGGCGGCTTTCACACTCCTCTCGTCCTTCACATCGTCAATGCATTTGTAGTATGAAAGCAACACGTTCATGCTTGCGCCGTATTTCGTAAAATTATTCGTAAGTGAGACATGGCGGTTCAAGGGGTGAACCGGACACCTTCCTTCATGTCGTGCGTCTTCCGGCTCGTAAAGACCTGTCAGCAGGATGGTAAGAAAAACCATATCATAACCAAGGGTTAGCTGTCCCCTTATCCCGTAGTTTTCCTTAAGCACACGGCAGAGTCCGCAGTAATATGCGCTATATGTATCATAATCTCTGACTTTAAGTTCGTTCTTATCGATCCTGACGTAACCGAACAATCCGCCACCTCCGTTCGCGCCGGCATTACGGCATTACTTCCGAAACACACTCATACTCTCATATAAACAGCAGAAGTGCAATGTTTCGTATGATACCCGACTTAAAAAATCTGTATCTGAGTATCAAAAATCTCTTCATAAAAAACGATTTAGAAGAAAGTCTCGAAAACTCATTGATAATCATGGCATTTTTGTATCCGAGCCTTCCCTTGTAGCATTCATAAAATGCCTGTGCCTGTGCGATCGTATCATTTAGTCTGTTCTCTATATCACTCTTACGAGACATTCTTCCCTTGACGTATGACGCAAAATCACCCTGACCCACCTGGTTACCGCTGTGCTGGCGATATAAAAGTGTAGGTACGTTAAGGAACCTTATGCCTCCGAATGACGAAGCGATGAGTGCAACCCACCAGTCATGATATCTGACGTTTTCGTAATTGTTTCCGAGCAGTTCGACGAGAGCACGGTTCATCATTATTGTACAGCCGATACATCTGTTTTCTATAAGCAGTCTCGATACTGAAAGGTTTCGCACGCTGCGATGTCCGGCTTTATAAAACGAATTTTCTATATATGAAAGATCCTGTCCCGCAAGCACCGCATCGGTGAATATAAGCGACGGCTTGACACTCCCGATCTTGCGTTCAAGTCTTTTCATCGCTTTAAGGGTAACATAGAGTTTGTCCTTAAGCCATACATCATCCTGGTCGCAGAACATGAAATATGTCTGCTCCCCTTCCGGCGTTTCTTCCTTTGCGGCCCTCTTGAGCGCCGTCAGGAAATTGGCGGTCGAACCCATATTTGAATCGTTGATATGCATGGATATTTTAGACGAATACTTTTGAACGTATTCACGAAGGATATCGCACGTAGAGTCAGTCGAACAATCGTCGGAAACGCTTATGTGCCAATTCTTAAAAGAGCTCCTGATTATCGAGTCAAGCTGCTCTCTTAAATATTCTTCCCCGTTATATGTAGATAAGATTATCTCAATCCTGTTCATGGCCGATCTTCCCCGCTAAAAAGCCAAGATATTTGATCGCGCTTGTAGCGATCAGTCCAAAGGCTGCCTTAAAGTTACATCTGTAGATAAAATATCTCATCCCCTTGAGGAGATACTTTATACCTTCCGATTCCGACTTTACTCCCCTGAATTCTTCCCTATGCTGTTTCTGCGAACGTGCCACATTCCTATATCTGCGAAATTGCTCCTTAAGGGTAAAATCATGCGAATGATACACATGAGCGTCGGAAACATATTCCACACTGCATCCGCAGTTTATCGCTTTGCAGGCATAAAGCATGTCTTCGTTAAAATCGGCGGTAACATCGAATCCGCCGAGTTCATTATGAATATCGACATTATACATGGCACAGGCATCTGAGCAAAAGTATGTCTTGATACCCATGTGCGGAAGATCCGCTTTTGTTTTCGACATGCTGTATGACGGATAGTTATATCTTCTGGAATATTTCTCAACATCCGACGACGTGCTGTAAGGTATCTGTCTCGCATATGCTACGGCAGCATCTTTTTTCTGCAGCGCGTCAAACAGGTTCCGGACCATATATCTGTCTGCCGGCACCGCATCCTGTGACATAAAAAGAATATATGCGGCTTCACCGGAGTCAACCGCATATTGTCTTGTCCCGCCGTGAGAGAAATATTTTTTTTCGATCTCTTCTACTACGGTTCCTTTCGGTAAACGAGCCAAAAGTTCTTCTTTCTCGCCTTCCAGGGACTTAGTCAGAATGATCCGAATCTTTTCCGGCTTCATTGTCTGCGAATTAAGCGCTTTGACCGCCCTTATCAGTTTTTCATCGGGCTTATAGGCCGGAATGACTGCTTCAACCTTCATCTATTTCTCCTGTAACGAAGCGATCTTCCGCTCCGTTTATTGCCGGATGCATTTTGCATCGGCTCAATCGGCCGATCTTATTTGTTATCATTAAAATCTGCTTCGGTATAATCGAGTTCTTCCCCGCGATCGCCGCTGCCGGGTACTTTGTTTATGGGATTAAGCTCTTTAACAAGCTCATCCTTGTTTTCCTTCAAAATGGCAAGGTTCTTTCCGAGGGTTGATACAAGGCCTTCCGAAAGAGTCTTAGACTCGGTGTGAGCACGCTCCATAACCTCAACAACCTGTGCAAGCATATCGTTTGCATACGCAAGGACTCCTGTCCTGATCGTTTCGGCATCCTCGGAAGCCCTCTTTACAAGCTGCTCTGAAGTCGTCTTGGCTGTCTGAATGGTTTCGTTTGCCTGTGCGTAAGCCTTCTGCATTATCTCGGTTTCATCAATAAGCATCTTTGCGCGCTCGTTAGCTTCCTGCTCGATCTGTGCAGCTTTTTCGCGTGCCTGTAAAATGATATCCTCCCTGTTGGCAATGATCTTCTGATACCTCTTGATCTCGTCGGGCGTGTGCGCCTTAAGATCATCAAGAAGAGCATACAGCTCGTTTCTGGGAACGCTGATATTTCCCTGTGAAAGCCTCAGTGGCTTGCACTGATCAAGAAAATCAAATATCGAATTGATTATCGTCTCTATCCTTGTCACAGCCATGGTATTACCTCCTATAAACTCCTGTTATTGTACCCCTTTGGCAAGCTGTCTGCATTTTGCCCTGAGATCGTCTCTTATTTCCTCCGGAACAAGACCGCTTATGTCCCCTCCGTATTTTGCAACTTCCTTGGCAATACTTGAACTAACATATGAATATTCGACACTGGTTGTAAAAAATACAGTATCAATATTGGGACTAAGTCTGTGATTTATCTGAGCGATCTGAAGTTCGTACTCAAAATCGGTTACGGCTCTCAGTCCTCTGACTATGACACTCGCCCCGATCTTATTACCGAAATCAACAGTCAGTCCGTCAAAGGAATCAACAACGACTCCCTGCATATCCTTTGTAACCTTTCGCAAGAGTTCCATTCGTTCTTCAACCGAAAACCACGGATTTTTAGCCGAATTGTTAAGAACTCCGATAACAAGCTTGTCAACCAGACTTGATGCTCTGATTATAATATCCCTGTGACCGAGTGTCACGGGATCAAACGTCCCCGGATAAAGACCGATTTTCATAAGTTCCGTTATATCCTCTCTATAAATATATGCTTGTTGGATCCGTACTCCTTAACCCTTACCTCTTTTAAGCCAAGCTCAGTCAGATATCCGAAATCGGTTTCCGCTTCGGCCTCGACAATGATAAGACCGTCATCCGCCAGGATATCATCCCTCATCACACTGAGGACTTCCTTCTCGATTCCTTTGCCGTAAGGGGGATCCATAAAAATAATATCGAATTTTTTTCCCCGGGCTTTCAGACCCATAACTGCTCTCGATGCATCGGAAAACAACGTCTCGGCTCTGCCCGAAAGCCTGCATGCATCAAGGTTTTCTTTGATACATTTCATTGCTTCCCTGTCGTTATCGACAAACACACACCCCGCAGCACCTCGGCTGAGTGCTTCGATTCCGATACCCCCGCTTCCCGCAAAAAGATCAAGGAACCATATATCGAATATCCTCGGTGCGAGGATATTGAAAAGTGTTTCTTTGATCCTGTCTGTGGTGGGGCGAACCTTTAATCCCTTGGGTGAAACCAGCTTATGCCGGTTGGCTGTGCCTGAAATAACTCTCATACGGTTGCCTCTCTACGATACATTTAAGTAATTATAACTATATGAGATTTTAATGTCAATTAAATACGGGGTATGGGAACCATCCCTTCGTTCATCTGTCAACTTTTACGATCCTGACGGTATCATTGCCGAAGACCGTGTCACCAAGCATGAGCAGAAGGTCGGTACTTAGGTTTTCGCCGTACTTATTCTTTTCTGTTTGTCCAATGATAATGTATGAAATATCATACTTATCGATCACCTTCCTCATCGTCTCCGTATCATGTGCCGTGTAGAAGGATCTGATGTCGTTCTCTCTTTCCGAAAGTACTGCCGGATAACCCTCATTACCTGATGATCTCCAAAGCCATTCGTGCGTTTTCCAGCCGAGCACCGTCGGAAGTCCCGTCCACGCCGAGAAACGGCAATCTGTGCTGTAGCTGTCCCCGTTTGCCTCAATGATGACAGGTCTGCCTTCCGTATTTTCGTTTAGGAAAACGATAGCTTCGTATTCGTCGTTATCCGAGGTCTCAAGGAATTCGTCGGATGAAAGCCCTGTAAATGTCTTTTCTCCGGAGAAGAACCATGAATCCGAGGCCACCTTTACATATCCGGCACTCAGAAGCAGCAAACAAAGACATACTACGCCGAACACCCTTAATTTCTTTTTGCCGAACAAAAGTAATCCGGCAATAATATATCCCATAGACATTCCGAAAAGGATAAATGCCTGATAGGTGATCTTAAACATTGTATTTGCACGTTTATAATCACCGGAATATATATCCTTTACATAAACAACTTCGGGGATCAGGCAAAGTCCCATCGCACATAAAACCAGTATCAAAATAAATATGTCACTGTGAGACGTCTGCAGCAGGAACCGCACCGGAGCACTTCTTTTCGCGGTGCCCTCCTCCGGCGATACCTTTGCCGCTCTTTTCGCGGTACCTTCCTCCGGCGATACCTGTGCCGCTCTTTTCGCGGTACTTTCCCCAAAAGATCCGGTAAATGTTCCGGAATTCCTGAAACTCTTTATTAAGGTGACTATAAAGACAATGGCTACGAGGAACGGGAACCCCCAGAGAATAATGAACTGATAAAGTGGTGTTCTGTCCGTAACGGCCATTATTTCAGATGATATCTGATCAAACGACAACGTAAACGGAAGACATACGAGCTTTGAGATTATAACAACTATCGCCGCATGAAAAGCCGTCAATATAACGCCCGAAAGACGGGCTCCCTCAGAAACAAAATTCACATACAGTATAACTGCACCCGAAACAACAAAATATATCGGATAATCCCAGTAATTTGTCATATGAAAAAGTCCGATGAAAAAGGCCGTCGCTATAACACACGGATCGAATACCTTTTTAAAGAAATGCTCGATCCCGAACAATGTATGCTCGGCATTTTTATCAGCCTTCATCACACGTCCGACAGCCGCAAGCCTCATCATTTCTCTGTGATTTAAGATATAGGCGTACAATATCCCGGCCACACACAGGACAAACATAATGTTTATGACATGTGCGTGAAGATCCCCGAGCACAAACGAATATGACGGAAATTCATGGATGGTTTTATCGTTGGTTGTCGGCATATAGCCTATGTATCTGGTAGAATTCGGGAAAAAATACTGAGGCAATGCAATATCCGGATTATTCTTTTGCAGCTCGCTCAGTCCGAGTATATCGCGAAGTATCGGGACCACATAGTAAAATACCAGGTAATGGAAATTACCGCACAGGCAGACAGCAATACCGGAAAGGATCCCCGCACCGTACGAAGAAACTTTTCTTTTGATCCTCTTCAGGTCGAGATACTCCGAAAATACAGTCATTATAAGGCTGTAAGGAACCGAAAAGGCAAGCGCCGCTTCGGTCATAAGCATTAAATTATAGCCGTACCCGACTCCCACACCCGAAAGCTTTGATAAGAATGTAGCGATAAACTGACCTACATAATAATAATTGAAACTCATTCCCGACATCCACATATCAGTGGCGGGCATATAATTCGCTTTGTCCATAGACTTCATAAACGCATAGTCCATGACACTTTCGGTCGAGCCGAGCGCTTCGGGTTTAAAGCCCCTTATGTACGTCCATACCGTAAAAGAGACCAGGAATACGAGGCCCGTGATCAGCATGGGAACAATTTTCGATTTAAAATCGTAATCATCGGGGATGAAGCTTCCCTTGATCTTTCGAACCGCCAGAATGAATCCGATATTGCAGCCGGCGCATATGAGGAGTATCATCACGCATCCCCAGCCGTTAAAAGGTATAAACCCGACAGAAGAAAGGAACCATGAAAGCCAGCTCATAAACCCTGTTCCGAGTATCATCGAAAAGAGTATTCCGCAATCACGAAACCTTCCGAAGATAAGAAACGATACCGGAAAGAAAATGATACCGGCGGCCACAAGTGTCCAACACCAACCGAAAAAGCGTGAAAAATCGCTGCCGAACAGAACTGCCGCCATCCCAAAGACAGCCACATATAACATTATCAAAAAACCGTATTTAAAAAGGGCAGTTCCGTAAAACCTTCTCATCCGATAACTCCTACTCAGTTTTCAAGCGATTTATTAACGGCTGTAAAATCCTTAAGTGCTTTTATGCCGATCTTAAAAATCTTTTTAACGTTTATCGAGTTCTTTCCTCCCTGTCTGTTTCTGAACGTAACAGGTATATAAAGGCCCGTATATCCTCTTCTCGCCGCCACGACGGTAAGCAATACGTTGGAAAGATTGAAATCATTCGGAATATACCTGAGACAATCTTCGAGAAGCGGAGCCGTCATAAGTCTGTAAGGGGTGTTTATATCTTTAAGATCGATCGAGAATACCGCCCTGACCACATAGCGCAGAACTCTGTTGGTGACGATCCTGAAAAAGCCGTCCTGTCTGTTCTTCCTGTGTCCTATAAGATACTCGTATTCATAACGTCTTTTGTAAAAAAGATCAAATTCTGAGGGAAGCGTCTGCCCGTCGGAATCCGTCTGAAAAATAAAGCTTGCTCCGTTTTCGAGCGCATAACGATATCCGAACAGTATTGTGGCGCCGTGACCGGAATTATCTTTGTGAAGTGCGATCAAAGCAGGCTTGTCAGCCGCTTCTTCCTGCATGATCTTAAAGGTATCGTCCCTGCTTCCGTCATCGATAACGACAAGTCGGCTTTCAGGACCCGTTGCCGCTATAACATCATACCAGTCACGGATAACTTTCCTGATATTGTCCTGCTCATTATATGCGGGAATGATCGCATACAGCTTTTCCATAACCTTCTCCTTTTTTACTACAAGTATTAATTACTTAACGTCTCCCGTTTTGTATATCGTAACCTTTTCTTCGCCTTCTCCTATCGAGAAAGCGGCAGGATAAACAGACGAGATCATTTCCTCGTTCAGCTCGTAGTACTCGCTTGTCCTGTTTGCGGGAGCGACAACGATATAATCTATTCCCGCCGCTCGTACCATTTGCTTAAGTATTTCGGGCTCCTGCGCATCATAAATGTTTGCCGCCACGAGATCCCGCTGTTCCGTATCATAACCTGCGGACCATCCGTAGTACTGCCAGGCCAGATACAGAGATGCACCGGAAAGGATCATATAGCTTCCTTCTCCTCCGTCAAGGAAATAATTGGCAGTCAGAAATACATCTTCGCTGCTGCAGTTCTCATTTACAAACTGCATGATCTTGTTGTCGTTTTCCGTAACTATCGCATTGTCATCCGTGTTTTTATTAAGGATGGTGGAGAAATCAAAAATGCCGGTCACCGTCATAAATATACCGGCCAAAACAGCCGTGAGCCTGACCGTGATCCGTTTGTCACTCAGCATATTACAGATAAACCCGGCCGCATATATATCAAGTATCATGATCGCGAGCATTATATACTTATGATTTACCGCTATATCGGGCGTAAGCGAGAAAACAAACGAAAGTGCGATAAGACAGCCTGCGCTTATCATCATCCACCTTGCACATGTATCACTCTTTATAAATGCACATAGTAGTATAAACGGAAGTATTCCGAGAAGAAGGAAAAGATACTCTCCGATCCCGAATATCGTAGTTGATTCACTAAGGAAGCCCGGCCTTACAGAAGTGCTCAGGACAGACCCGTTTACAAATACAGAGCTTTGGACAAGAGAAAGGCCGAGCGCTATAACCGCACAAATCAGATATTCAAACCTGCGCATTGATACTACGGCCATAACAAACAGGATAACAAATGTTCCGATCAGCACCGCGCCGTTAAAGAAAGCCGTCGCTCCGAGCAGGAGCCCGGCAAATACAGGCGCCGCTACCTCCTGTGCCGCAAAACCTTTTTTTGAGAAAAGATCGACCGTAAAAAAGTTTTTAATCGACCATTTTCCCTTCATTTCTTCAAATGTCTGTTCAAGCGCAGGCATAAAGATCAATAAAGCAATGATCATCACGCATATGGAAAATGAAAAGTGTCTCTGGTTAAGATATACGTTGAGGTTCCAAAGGCCCCAGTCCTCATTGGCGGTGATTCCGATAAATTCCTCGTTTCCGGCGATACCCTTTATCATGGAACCGTAATCCGAAAATCCCGCAAGATATGTGAAGAATGTCCACGAGCTGCGGAATGCTACAAAAAGAACGGTAAGACCGCCCGCAAGCTTTCGTCCGGTGATCCTTACAGCCAGCACGTAAATAAGGCTGAACATCGAGATAAGGCTCATCGCACTTACCGTATTAAATGCCACATCGATCCTCATACCCAGATATTCAAGGTTTCCGACAAGGAATTCAAACATAAAGTGATATCTCACATCGTCTCCGGCAACTACAGTATAAACGGTCGGGAAATTGTCCATACGCGAAAACGATCTGATCATTGAAAGATGGGGCGTAAAATCACTGAATACACTTCCGCCCGTAAAGAGTTCGTTGCCGTTTATGTGGAATGTAAGATACATCAGATAACATACAACGGAAACAATCAGGATCACAGAAATTATCTCATTATGAGATATTTTTCCGAACTCACTGAGAAACGGGATCCTTTTCTTTCTGAACAAAATGATGAACCCAAACACAATGCCGGCAAACGCTGTCGCAAATACTATCGTATTAGCCAAAAACAGCGGATCGTTCTGTTCCGACATAATACATGCGATAATATACGTCAGCCATGTCAGCGTCATCGTTCCGGTAATGAACCAGAGCGGGAGCCTGTAAAAAAGCTGTGAAAGACCGGTGTCCATCCCCTTAAAACTGACCGTTTCGGCATGCTTCAAAGGCAGTACCGCGGTAGATATCACATATCCCGTAAGTATGCATAGAGCGATATAAGCAACCGCCGCCATATTGTTTTCCCTCCTAAAAGAAAGCTCACGGAGTGCTTTCTTTTTCCTCTGCGAATTATTTTATTTTTCAGTGTACATCCTCTTCCAGGATGCTGCAAAGTTCCTCCACTCCGGGGTCATCGATCATACAGACTCTGTTGGCCTGTGATGTGACCATTCTTTCAAACATATTACGTATCCCTCTGGCATTTCCGAATTTATATTTCTCATTGGAATCCATCTTTGAAAGTATTTTTTCGGTCTTCGCCAAAGCCCCTTCCGAGAACTCATATCCGGCCCCCTTTGCCATCGAAACAAGTATGGCAAGAAGCTCTTCATCATCATAATCGTTAAAATAAAAATATTTATTAAAACGTGACACAAGTCCCTGGTTTCTCTTCAGAAATCTCTTCATATCATCGGTATAGCCCGCAACTATGACCACAAGATCATCTCTGTGATCTTCCATAAGTTTGACAAGCGTTTCTATAGCTTCATCACCGAAGTCGTTTTGAGTATCCGAAGCAAGCGAATATGCCTCATCAATAAAAAGTACTCCGCCAAGTGCTTTGTGAACCACGTCTCGAACCTTGAGGGCCGTCTGACCGACATATCCCGCAACAAGACCGGATCGGTCTGTTTCAACAAGCGTTCCTTTTGAAAGAAGTCCCAGTTCTTTATATATTTTAGAAATAAGTCTTGCAACCGTTGTCTTTCCGGTTCCGGGATTTCCCATAAATACCATATGGAAACTCATATCCATCAGCGGAAGGCCGCGCTCCTTACGCATATTTCTGACTTTGATAAGATTTATGAGCGTATTCACTTCTTCTTTGACTGAGGCAAGTCCCACAAGGCTGTTAAGTTCGATCAAAAGTTTTTCGAGCGGACTTTCCTGTTTCTTTTCTTCCTGTTTTGGCTCTTCCTTCACTTCGGCGGTCTCTGCGGCCTCCTCCTCTTCGGTTTCGGAGGTAAGCGTGGCTCTCGCGGCAAGAGGTCTTGCTGTTCCGGAATAGATATAAGTATTTACATAATTTTCAAAGCTTTCTCCGGATTCCTTTAAAAAGCCCGCACTCTTTTCAAGCGAATCATCGCAAAGTTTCTTAAAAATATATCTTTCATTTACAATAGCGCTGTAATTCGAGCTCGATCCAAGGAACGCCTCCACCTTAACAAAATAATCATGTATAAAGGAAGCCACAAACCCGGTTTTAACTGTATCGATAAAGGCCATTGACAGTTCTATATTCAGAAGTGCGTCAAAGAAAAGGCCGATAAGCCCCGATCCGCAGCGATTGTCACGCAGCCCGCAAAGCTGAAGTAGTATGGGCGGAGATTCATAAAATCTTTGGGTTTCCGCCAGCACTCTGTCACTGACATCATCATCGGAGGATATCTCGTAGACGTTTGTATCCGTGACATTTGCAATAAATTTTCTTTCTTCGGAGCCGAGTTTCTGACAATAAAGAGCGAAACGGATCAGTACGGTCTGTACATACATATCGAGGATCGAACGGATCGACTGATGCAGAATGCTGCCCGGAGTACTCCAGTAGCCTTCGGATTCGAGAATATTGCAATACGAAACAAGAAGTCCGTAATTATCACGGGCTATAGCATCAAGTTGTGCTCTTGAATACGAATGCGCCATTTTTCGCTCCTTCTTGTTAAAAAAATATGACACCCACGGATTACTTCGCAGCTTCGCTGCTCCCGTAATCCTTCCACACACCTCGAATCCCGCGATTTTCTTCGTAAATCGCTTCTTCTCGGTGTGTGTAACGGTTAACCCAAAGTCAAAAACTTATTTCAAGCAAGCTTGATAAGTTTCTGACTTTGGTTTAATCTGGGTGTCATTATAACACATCCGCGGTGGTATTAACAGATATGATTCCTTTTGTCTTTTCCAAAAGGCTGATGATCCCCTTATCATCAAGAGAATCGATATAATCGATCGCATCCTTTAGGATCTGTGAATCCGATACTATGTCGGCGATCCTGAAGGTCATATCGCCGCTCTGCTGTACACCAAACATATCGCCCGGACCTCTCAGTTCAAGATCTTTCTGAGCCACAAGCATTCCATCATTATATTTGACAAGGATTTCAAGCCTTTTGTCTATCAGCTCGCTTGAGGCATTTTTGATAAATACACAATAACCCTGATATGTACTCCTGGCTATACGTCCGCGCAACTGGTGAAGCTGTGCAAGGCCAAATCGCTCGGCGTTTTCTACCACCATTACCGTGGCATTGGGAACATTTACTCCAACTTCAACTACAGTTGTAGAAACAAGAACATCTGTCTCTCCTCTGTAAAATGCATCGAGGACTTCTTCTTTTTCCTGTGCCTTCATTCTTCCATGGAGACATCCGACCGTTATATTCCTGTCTTTATATATTTTTCTGAGTTCTTCCGCATAATCCGTAACATTTGAAGCATCAAGCTCCTCGCTTTCTTCTATCATCGGACATATGACATAGGCCTGCCTTCCCTCCGCAACACGCGCAGCAATGAAATCGTAAGTGGTATCTCTTTTTTCCGGTCCGACAACACAGTTTTTAATCTTTAGTCTTCCGGCCGGCATCTCATCTATCACGGATACATTTCTGTCGCCGTACATTACCATCGCGAGTGACCTGGGAATAGGCGTTGCGCTCATAACAAGAGTATAAGGTCTTTCCTTCTTACGCATGAAGTACTCCCTTTGTTTTACACCGAATCGATGCTGTTCGTCTATTACCACGCAGCCGGGGTCGCCGATCATAGCCTCGTCTCTGAGGATCGCATGAGTTCCGACTATCACGCACCCCTTAAGAGCCTTTCTCGCTTCTTTTTCCTTCTTCGTCAGTCCTCCCACATATAGGACAACTTCAACTCCGTAGGGCTCAAATGCCTCCTTCATGTCCCTGTAATGCTGAGTCGCAAGCACCTGGGTAGGTGCAAGGCAGCATGCGTTTTTCCCTGTCAACGCACATGCAAGCAATGCGTACATGGCCACCAAAGTTTTTCCGCAGCCTACGTCACCCTGTATCAGCCTTGTCGAGAAAAGATCCTCCGTCATGTCTCTGACAACATCTTCTATGGCCTCTTTCTGGGCTTTCGTGGGTTCAAACGGCAGTCCTTTTAAAAATTTATCACAGATCCCGATCTCTTTATCCGAACATACCTTTTTCTTTAATCTTTCCTCATCTCTGAGCGTTCTTATATCATATGCAAATCCCAAAAGTTCGTCGAAAGAAAGCCTTCTTCTTGCTTCAAGATATTCTTCTCCGCCGGGCGGCATATGAATTGACATAAGAGCCTGAGATCTTTCCATTACAGAAAATGCTTTTCTGTCTTTGGGCGGGATAAAATCCTTTACTTCGCTTTTTATGACCGCAGACAATCCGGAAATGGTTTTTCGGATAAACTCATTTGTAAGGCCCGCAGAAAGCTTATATACGGGCTGCATAAGTCCTGAAAGCTTTTGATATTGTATGGGGGTGTAGACCTGCGGCTGAACCATATAAGTGCTTTTCCCGCGCATGGAAACACGTCCTCTGAAGCATAGGCATTTGCCGGGGACAAGTGTTTTTCTGATAAAAGGCATATTAAACCACATAAGCGTTGCTGTCTCGGTGCCTTCCCTTACATTCAGCATGACTATACTGCGCTTTCCGCTCTGTGGTATGATCCTTGCCGATGAAGTAACGGTAACTTCAATCGTTTCGACATAGCCGTTACGCAGCTTGCCGATACTTACCGGAGGCATGAAAATATCGTATGCTCTGGGGAAATGCATGATAAGGTCGTTTACGGTCATGATCCCGAGCTTGTTAAATGCTTCGGCTTTGACCGCTCCGACACCTTTTATTGATGATATTTCCGAATTCAGATTCATACATTTTGCTCCTTCTCGAATCAGAAACTTTAGACCTGTTTCATATTATCAGATGTCGAACAAATTTTCAAATTCACCCAACGGGGGGGGACTATTTTGTTATGTAAATGTTATTTCTTTTGTGGTATTCTCTTAAGAAGATACAATATAGAGATCAAGGAGAAAAAAAGTGGAAACCGTAAAACTCTACTATGATGATTCGATGATACGGACATTCAAAGCTAAGGTCGAAAGCTGCGAAACAGTCCCGGATAAAGACGGGCTATACCGTGTTGTGCTGAACGAAACGGCGTTCTTTCCCGAAGGCGGCGGTCAGGAATGTGATACTGGAACGATCACGTGTGGCGATATTACCGCCAATGTGATACATGTATCCGAGGAAAGTGACGGCATCATAACTCATTTGACCGATAAGGCTCTCGAAGCCGGCTCCGCGGTAACCGGCACCCTTGACTGGGATAAGCGTTTTTCAAACATGCAGCACCATACGGCCGAGCATATAATGAGCGGGATCATTAAAAAGCTCTTCGACAAAGACAATGTCGGTTTTCATTTGCGAAGCGGGAGCACCGTATTTGATATAGCCGGAACTTTTACAGACGATGAGCTCTGTTTGATCGAGGACACGGCTAACAAGGCTGTTACCGATAATATTGAGATCATAACGAAGTTCATATCCGGAAATGAGCTCTCGAAAACGCCCTGCCGCAGTAAATTCTATGACGAAGGCAATGCCCTCTCTCCGGGTGCCGAACAAACATCACTCCCTTCCGAGCGTTCCGCAAGAAACCTTCTTCCCCTTCCCGACAAGATCAGGATCGTGGACATTACCGGCGTGGATACCTGCGCCTGCTGTGCCCCTCATGTAAAAACAACAGGTTGCATCGGACTTATAAAGATCATGAACGCGGAGCATTTTAGGGGCGGTACCAGATTTACAATAGTATGCGGAGCTGCCGCACTTAAATCTATGCGCAGACTGCGTATGGACGAACTTGAGATCATGCATCTTCTCTCGGCGAAGGAAGGCGACACTCCTGCAAAAGTCAAGCAGCAGTGTGACGCACTTTCAGCTGCTAAACAGTCCATATATGCAAAAGACGAAACCATCGCCGAAATACTTATGAAAAAAGCCTCTGCCGACGGTTCACGAATTTTCTTTTGCCCGGATATAGATCAAAATACAGCCAGAAGATGTGTAAACAGTCTAACCGGACAGTCAGAAAAGCCTTCATCCTCTCCTTCCATGGGACATCCGGCAGACACTGTCCCCGCCGAAGCGGCTCCGGTGTTCTTCTTTACCGGAAACGACGAAAAAGGATACAGATTTATTATAGGTGGCGGAAACGATGCCCGCGTACTTCTTTCCGGTCTAAAGGAAAAGATCGATATCAAAGGCGGCGGCAACTCTGCGATGGTAAGCGGTACGACCTCCGCTTCCGAAAAAGAGATCAGGAATGCGGCAGCCGGTGTTTTGTCTTTATCAAAAGGACCGCGTTTAATTCTTGCTTCGGCATCTCCGAGGCGAAGAGAGATTCTCGCAAAGCTCGGCATTCCTTTTGAAGTCATGGTTTCGGGTGCAAATGAAACCTCCGCGACAAAGGATCCTTCATCACTTGTCAAAGAGCTTGCCATGCTTAAAGCAAAAGATGTTTTCAGCAGTCTCGCAGGATCCGAAAGCGTTATCGTGATCGGTTCCGATACCGTTGTGGATCTGGACGGCTCGGTACTCGGTAAGCCTCACAGCGCGGATGAGGCCGTCCGTATGCTCGGCGCACTCTCCGGCAGATCACACAAGGTTCATACGGGAATCGCCGTAATAGTTCGAAACGGGGACGGCGAAACCTCCGTATATAGCGAATCAGAAGTAAGCACCGTGACCTTTGACTCCCTTTCACAAAATGAGATCAACGCCTATATAGCAAGCGGCGAGCCTTTCGACAAAGCCGGGTCTTATGCGATCCAGGGACTTTTTGCTCCCTATATATCATCGATAGAAGGCGATTACTACAATATCGTCGGTCTTCCTCTCAGAAGACTCTACCGCATCATAAGCCCCTATTACACTTAAACTCCGGTGTAGCAGGCAAAGTACTCCGGCCGGAAAATAATCGCTTGATATTCATACTTCATTTCATTATAATTCATCTGTGTATATAAATTTATATCGGAGGTTAATAAAATGTCAGAAGAGATCAAAGAAACATCCACAGCTGAAAACACCGAAGAAAAGCAGGAAGAATCCAAAGGCTTCATGAGCGATAAAAAAGTCGAAGTTCTTGTAGCAATTTTCCTTGGTATTACGGCAATCCTCACAGCATGGGCTTCCTGGATCGGTTCCCTGCACGGCGGAAATCAGGCTACCAATTATACAAAAAGCAACAACCTTTCTTCGGAAGGAAATTCAGAATATAATGCAGGAATGCAGATTTATCTTTCCGATCAGCTCGCTTGGAACACCATGATGGAATACAATTTTGATATGGAACTTGCGCATGCAAAAGGAGACGAGCTTGAAGCAGCTTTCATTGAAGAAAAACTCAATTCTTTTATTGAGCAAAACTGCAGCGAGATCATGGCAAACGCGTTTGAAAAAATGACTGATGATATGAGCTCGCCTTTTGAAGTTGAAGGTATGATGGATGAGTATTTCGCTAATGCCAATGCTCTTCTTGAAGAATCCCAGTCACTTCTTGAAGAAGGTCAGCGTGACAATTCAAGCGGTGATTCGTTCAATCTTGTAAACGTTATATATTCCATAGTACTGTTTATGCTCGGTATCATCGGCGTATTTAAAAAGATCCCCAATCGTTTCGCGGTTCTTTGCATAGCCGTTGTTTGTCTGATCATTGCCACTGTCTATATGATCACACTTCCGATGCCTACAGGTTTCAGTTTCGCTAACTTCTTCGGCGGTAATTGACGTAATCAGATATATTTGAACAGAAATAATAACGGAATCAGTAAATGCGTTCATTCCGGATCTGCATTTACGGATTCCGTTTTGTTTCTCTCAGATAAAGTGCGATGGCCGTTCCCACAAATGCGTGACAGTATTCACTGCTGCCAAACGATGAGATCACCTCTTCCACCGGTACATATATGCAGTTTAATATCTCATCATCATCGGTATTGTTTTTGCCGGAATCTTTTATTTCCTCCGCAAGATAAAAATATACCTTATTGTTGAAAATGGCCGGATTCGGGTTCAGCGCCGCAAGCAGCTTCATCTTTCCGGCTTTCAGCCCTGTTTCTTCCTCAAGTTCTCTTGCCGCCGCATATGCCGGATCTTCGCTGTCATCCGCAAGTCCTCCCGGAAATTCAACTGTGATCTTTCCGTATGCATGTCTGTACTGTCTGACCATAGCGAACTTACCGTCGATGACCGCGATCACACTTACCCATACAGGCGCTGCGATCGCAATATAATCTCCTTCCACACCGAGAGTCAGGTTTTTCTCATGCTGCGAACAAACATCAAAAATAGGAGTCTTCAGTATCTCATGAGACTCCGTTTTTTCCCATATAAGTTCCGAATCCTTAAAGATCATTTTCTCACCCCTTCAGCAAAGCCTCACACGGCAATAGTCACGAGTACACCGCTTACGAAAGACGGCTCGTCAGGAAATAAACAAATTCATCTTCCGGTATCGGCTTTGAGAAATAATAACCCTGATAAAAGCTGAAATCCATATCGGCAATCACACCGAGCAGATTGTCGGTTTCAATACCGCAGGCAACGGCCTTAAGATTAAGGTCTCTTATCATGCGTACCATGTTTCCGGTAACGATCTTACATTTGTCACTGAGCAGCGAATTCCAAATTACCGATCTGTCAAATTTGACATACCTGACAGGGAATCTGACGATCTTTTCGGCATTGGCAGCGGCCGTTCCGAAATTGTCTATCGTAAATGTCATTCCGAAATCCATGAGTTTCTTAATATTCATCGTCAAGGTGCTGTTCTCATCGAAACGGAAAGCTTTGTCCGTGATCTCAAGGTTGATAAATCCCGGTGAAAGATGATACTTCTTTGCTATCTCGATCATCCTGTCAGCCATATCCGATCTGATACACTGCAGATAAGAAATGTTTATGTCAATAAAATCCATTCCGAGCGAATGAAGGTTATATTTTGACGCTATACTGCACACACGGTTAAACACAAGCTCGCCCAGCTTGCTGATAAGACCGTTCTTTTCGGCAACAGGGATAAACTCCGAAGGATAAATAAGTCCAAGATCCTTATCCTCGATACGCAGTAATGCCTCAGCCGAAACGAAATCGGAATTGTCGCTGTTGAATATCGGCTGGAAATATACAGTGAAAGATTCATTCTTGATCGCCCTCATGACGGCCGAATAAACCTTAAGTTCACGGTCATAATAATCAAAGCGCGAGGTGTTGAGGAATACGATCATATCGTTTTCATTCTCTCTGTCCTTCTTGTCCTTGACATAAGAAAGAGCTTTGTATATGTGATCGAATGAATCAAATGCATCATAGCGGAACGCATATATGATGGGTGAAAGTGATTTCTTCATATCGAGATCAAAACATATCTTATCCACCTGATTCGACACGCGCACAACTACTTCCCTTACGTCTTGCGTCGTAATGATCGCAAACGAAAGCTCATCTACTATGAACACATTCTTCTTCTTGCATATTTCATGCAACATGCTTATGATCCTGTTTTCAAGCTCTACCCTCTTTGTTTCGGGAAGCGCCTCAACCACAAGACCCATGTTGTCGATACCAAGGAAAAATACGGAGAACTTCTTGCCCTCGCTCAGCTTATTATCAACACTGTCAAGGAAACATCTTTCATTAAAGCAAAGATTGTATTTGTAATAGTAAAGATACGGATCCTGAAGCGTCGTATAGAGGAGCATACCGACGATCATATAGGCGTAAGGGAAAAGCTTGATATTAAGCTCATCCGCATATAATATCTGCCAAACACCCGCGCAGACAAGGAAAAATACACTCAGCAGCACAACGAGCAAGCCGGACTTCGAAAGTTTTTCTCTGAAAAGGAATGCGGATATCAGTACTATCGCAAATGTAAACAGACCGACATAGTAAGGCACCAGATATAGTACGCCTCTGATCACCTGCCCGTTTTCAAATTTTAATACCCATCCCGTAAACGGCGTCGCAACGATTATAAAGGTCATTATCAAAACATATACGAGTATAACGATACGGAATGCCTTACCGATCTTCTTTAAGTTCATTACAGCCCAGAAGTACCGAAGCACTATGTACGTCAGAAAGTATGTGATGAACACTCCTATGACTTTGACGGAATACCAAAAACGCGGACTCATGGATGCCATATCGGCATGTGACAGATCAAGAACTATCTCCGATACGGACAAAAGGATAAGCAGACTCAGATAAAGGCTATAGTAATAGCCGCTCTTCATGAATATATTACGTCTTATGTAATACGTGAAGAGCATGATCACTGAAACCAATAATGCTGTCAGATCAAAACATAATGACATAACGGCCCACTACCTCCTTTCATCTTCTTGCATGTGCGGATAAAAACTCAATATACTCATCTTCGTAAAGCGGTTTTGAGAAATAATAGCCCTGGAAAAGATCAAATCCCATAGAATACAAAGATCTGTAAAGCTCTTCGCTTTCCACACCGCACGCAACAGCCTTGTATCCGAGTTCTTTAATCATCTTTACAAGATGCATAAGGATCGATTTGTTTTCGGGTCCTATGGTAGAGCTGATTATCGTTTTTCTGTCAAATTTAATGTATTTAACGGGAAATCCGGTTATCTTATCGGCACTTGAAAATACACAACCGAAATTATCGATCGCAAAGGACATACCTTTTCTCTTAAGGCTCAGCACATTTTCAAGAATAGTGCCTTTGTCCTTGATACATGAATTCTCGGAAATCTCGATACCGAACACTCTGGGGTCGATCTCATATTTACGGCAAATAGCCCCCATGCTGTCAGACAACCTGTTTCCGATACACTGGGACTGGGAAATGTTTATATGCATAAATATTGTACCGAGATCTTTAAGATTATGACGTTTCAGTGTTTTACAAACAAGTTCAAAGATCCTGTCGCCGATCTGCCCTGACAGTCCGTATTTATCGGCAACGGGTATGAACTCATCAGGGAAAAGCACTCCGAGTTCAGGATCGTTAAGACGCATAAGTACTTCACATGATGCATATGTATCTATGGTAACATCATAGATCGGCTGATATACGACAACGAAATGGTTCTCCGCAAGACCGTCGGCAATCGCACCAAGAACGGCTCTTTCTCTTCTGTGTAGCCTGAAATCCTCTTTTTTAAGTTCAAAGACACGTTTTCCCGAATCGGTTTCGGGCGGATCCGACTTAAAAAGTTCTGCCGCTGTTATACAGTCTTCGCCGGTTTCTATATCTTCTTTTCTGAGTATGGAAATATACGGCTCCAACGGCAAAATCGAGCCTACTCCGGAACAGATTTCTTGTATCTCCGAATAAATCGCATCCGGTGTATCTTCCTTTAATCTGGATATTGCGATCACAAACATTCCGTTATCGAGATAAAATACGTTTTTCTTTCCAAAACCCTTTACGAGACCGGCAACAAGTCGATTTTCGATCCTCTCGGTCATGTCTCTCTGAAGGTACATACTCATCATGGAAAAGTCAACAATGCCTGCAAAAACAAGACCTTCGAGATTATAGTATCTGAAGTTGCGCTCGGCGATCTGCTTGAACGCATATTCGTTGAAACACATATTATACTGATAATAGAACTCGGAAGCATCTTCAATGGAAGAAAACAGCAGAATAAGAGCCAAAGCGCTTATCACGCATCCCGGCTGATATCTGGGAAATACAGACTGGCTGACAAATGCGATACCGAGAGTCACTGTCGAAGCAAGAAGTGAATATCTCTGGTATTTTCTGATATTCTGACCGTATTTATGCAGATAAAGGACTACGGAAACTGCGAAAACGCAGATCACGATCGAGAAAAATACATTATACAACGTAGAAACATAGACTATCCCGTTTTCAATGCTGAAGAAGAAATCCGTAGACGGTGATATGGAAATACCGATAAGCTCAAAGGTCGCGAATGCGATCAAAATTATCTTAACCGGCAGCTTGATCTTTCTGACACTGAGAATTTCAAAGAAGTAGAAAACGATTCCGAAATAAAAGGCACAGAAGAAAAACATCGACAAACAAACACTGGTCTTAAGCGCTCCGATGTCAACATTTGAAAGATCTTCCGTCTGATGTACTATTATCTCGTTAATCAGATTAACAAGAGAAAGAGAGATTACACAGGAAATAAAATAAAATCCTGATCGCTGACGGGTATTTCGCCGAGCAAAATACGCAACAAGAAGCAGGAGCATTATTCCTGCCGTCGCATATGAGAAATCGCCTAATACCATACTACTCTCCCTCCGATAAGATCATCTGCCGAACTTTCGTTCAAAGACCGGCAAACTATTATCACCGGACAACTCAGGCTTTTATTCTTCGCTATCATTGTTATCATCAAACAGTGCCTGAGCAAACTCTCCAGGATTAAATCTCTGTAAATCTCCGAGCTTTTCACCGACTCCGATATATTTAACCGGGATTGAAAGCTCTTTCGCGATAGCTATCGCAATACCACCTTTGGCAGTTCCGTCAAGCTTGGTGAGAATGATACCGGTAACCGGTGCTACTTCACTGAATTGCTTTGCCTGCACAAGTGCATTCTGACCGGTAGTTGCATCAAGCACGATAAATGTTTCTCTATGTGCTCCGGGCATCTCTCTGTCGGTAACTCTGTTTATCTTTGCGAGTTCGTCCATAAGATTCTTCTTGTTATGGAGACGTCCCGCCGTATCGATCATCAAAACATCTGCCTTACGCGCCTTTGCGGCATTAAGTGCATCAAATACAACCGCCGCGGGGTCCGAGCCTTCGCTTTGAGAGATCAGAACAGCGCCTGCCCTGTCAGACCACTCCGACAGCTGATCGATGGCACCTGCTCTGAAAGTATCGGCCGCAGCAAGAATAACACGTCTTCCCTTTTCTTTAAGAAGCGCCGCAAGTTTTCCGATGGAAGTTGTTTTTCCGACACCGTTGACACCGATGACCATTACAACTCCGCCTTTTTCTTCGTAATCATACGCTGACTCATCAACTTTCATCTGCCCCGCAATGATATCAACCAAAAGCTTTCTCACCTCGGATGCATCTTTGAGTCCCAATTCTTTAACTTTACCGCGAAGCTCTTCAATAATATCCTCGGATGCCTGCAAACCTATATCGGCCATTACAAGGATTTCCTCAAGCTCCTCGTAAAAATCATCGTCCAATTTAGACGAAAAGAGTCCGCTCAGACTGCTCGCTATATTTTTTCGCGTTTTCGAAAGCCCGTTTAAAAGCCTCCCAAAAAAACCGCTCTTCTTTTCCTTATCCATTTGTTTCTCCATAAAATCCTTACTGATATTAATATACAATACTTGTCTTTTATATTCAACACTCAGAAAACTTACTTTTCAAGTTCACTTTCTATCATCTTGACACTCACGAGAGTTGAAACACCCTTCTCCTGCATAGTAATACCGTAGAGAATATCAGCACATGACATGGTACCGCGACGATGAGTGATTATAATGAACTGCGAATGTCCCGTGAGCTTTCTTAGGAATGATGCAAATCTGCCTACGTTTGAGTCATCAAGCGCCGCCTCTATCTCGTCAAGAAGACAGAACGGCGAAGGTTTCAGATTTTGTATCGCAAATAACAGTGCTATTGCCGTAAGAGCCTTTTCTCCTCCTGAAAGCTGCATCATATTTTGCAGTTTCTTTCCAGGCGGCTGCGCTATTATCCTTATCCCGGCTTCAAGAATATCCTCATCTTCCACAAGCTCGATCGCGCCTTTACCGCCCTCAAAGAGTTCCTTAAATACTTTGTCAAACTCCTTGTTCATCGCTTCAAACTGCTCAGCGAACTGCTTACGCATCTTATCATCGAGATCGGTGATTATCTCATTGATCGATTCTTTGGAAGCGATAAGATCTTCTTTTTGAGTATTCAGGAGATTGTATCTTTCCGATACAGACTTATAATCCTCTATAGCGCTTACATTGACATCTCCGAGTTCCTTTATTGCGCTTTTGACCGCAGTTATATCTTTTCTGGCCGTAGATGATTTAAAATCTTCATCCGCGAACTTTCTTGCGGTTGTAACGGTAAGCTCATATTCTTCCCAAATATGACTGATCCACCCGTCAAGTGACTCACCTATCCTGTCACGCTGATTCGAAAGTCTCAGCCCTTCTTTTTCAAGATCCGTTATTCTCTCTTTAAGCTTTTCCCATGTTTCAAAGAAGGACTTATGCTCGCGAGTGAGCTTTTCACGCTTGTTTATAAGGCTTTCAATATTCGCATCGAGTTCGACGATCTTATTTCTGTCGTCTTCGATCGACTGCTTCATCGAAATGCTTTTTTCTTTATAACTCTCAATTGTAGCCATAACTTCGTTGTCTGCTTTGTCGGAATCACCGATCACTGTATTCAGACGTTCTTTTTCCGAAGCCACTCTTAGAAGGTTTTCTCCGATGTATTCGGCCGCCTTGACGACGTTCGCTTCGTCGATCCTGAGCTCGGCCACGCCGTCGGCTGCCTGCTGTTTCTTTTTACCCAGTTCATTCAGTTCGTCTTCTCGGGAAGTTTTGTTCGCCGATATCTCTTCGTGACGTTTTCCGCTTTCTTCGAGAGATACATGAGCTTCCTTTATCTTGTCGTTCATAAGCACGATCTGTTTGTCGAGCTCTTCTTTTTCTTCCGTAAGTTCAGCGTTTGACAAGATCACATCATTCTTCTTTTTGAGCTCATTTTCGAGGCTCACTTTCAAATTACTGTAATCGATCGACATTTTGCCTATAAGCGTTCTGCATTCCTCGCTCAACGCCTTTGCCGACTGACGTTCTTTGTTTATATCGCTGTATTCCTCGGAAGCATCCCTGATCTTTTTTTCAAGATCTTTGATCTCATTCTCAAGTTCCTCGATTATACGTTTTCTTCCCAGAAGATTAGCCGCATTCTTAAATGCACCGCCCGCGATCGAACCTCCCGGTGCAAGCTGTTCACCGTCAAGTGTTACGATCCTGAGATTATGATCATATTTACGTGCAAGTGCAAGCGCATTGTCAACATTATCGACAACAACAAATGCTTTTAAAAGAAAAGTGAGAACCTGCTCAAATCTCTTTTCGGTACGGATCAGCGAAAAAGCATCACCGATAACTCCCTTTTCAGAGAACACTTTTTCATCCGTGTTCGTATTTCTGCGGCCTATTCCGTCGAGAGGAAGGAAAGTGGCACGGCCCAGTTTTTCGTTTTTCAGTCTTTCGATTATCTTTTTTGCCGTCTGCTCGTCTTCGACAACAATATGCTGAATAGAAGCACCCAGAGCTGTTTCCACGGCGGTTTCATATTTTTTATCAACATCAATGATATCAGCTACGGGACCGATTATTCCCTTAAAGCTTCCCGTCATTTCCATAACCTTTTTGACGGTACCCTGATATCCCTCATAACGTTCCGTCATATCGGTAAACATCTCAAGACGTGACCTTACACCTGTCTGCTTTTGTCTCAGATCGTTTACCTTGTCGATTATCTTCTTTGCCGTTTCACCCTTCTGTGCGATATCCTCAAGTAAAGCGGCAAGCTCTTCTTTCTTGGCAGCAAGGGTACTGTCGGCGCTTGCGATCTTGGACTCAAGAACCCCGGCAGCCTCTTCCGATTCTTCCCGTAACCTTGCGTTTGCCAAAAGCTTCGAAGCATTTTCGCTTCGCCTTATGGTAACCTGTTCTATAAGTGCCTTATTACGTTCTATGCCCTGCCTGATAAGAGCCTCTTCGGAAATGAGGTTTACCAGTTCTTTATCACAGTCTCCGACGCCTTCTGTTATCTTTGCTATTTCATCTTCGACCTTTTTAAGGTTTTCATTTGCCAAAGCCAGCGAATCGGCAATGGTTTTTGATTTTATATCGATATTTTTCTTTTCTTCCAGAAGGGCCTTTTCTTCATCAACACGGGCCGCCAGTTCCATCCTGAAGCTCGCGGCTGTTTCATCTGTTCTTTTTTTGTTTTCCTCAAGAGATGCGATCTGTTGATCGATCAGCCTGAGTTCTCCCTCTTTTTTCTCAATACCGACAAGCAGCTCGGTCTTATATGATCGCCCCTCATCAAGGGCTCCCGCATAATCCTCAAGCATAGACTCAAGTCTGTCATACTCAGCTCTTGTATTTTCATTCGCCGATTTCGTATTGTTTAAGTCCTCCTCAACAATACGAAGCTTTTCTTCGACCGATCTCCTGAGAGAATCTGATTTATCATACTCGTAAAGAAATGAATTGATCTCAAGGTTTTTGAGTTCATCACGAAGCTTCAGGTATTCCTTTGCTGTGACCGACTGCTTTTCGAGCGGTCCGAGCTGAGCCTCAAGCTCCCTGATAATATCAGTAACCCTGAGAAGATTGTCATTGGCCTCAACAAGATTTGTTATCGCGATCTGTTTTCTCTTTTTATACTTTACTATTCCGGCCGCCTCGTCAAAAAGCTCTCTTCTGTCTTCCGGCTTGGTGCTCAGGATCCTGTCAATCTGTCCCTGTCCGATGATCGAGTAGCCTTCCTTGCCGATACCGGTATCCATAAAGAGTTCGTTTACGTCTTTAAGTCTGCATACGGTTCCGTTTATAAGATATTCACTTTCACCAGAACGATACACTCTTCTGGCAACACTAACCTCATCATAAGCAATCGGCAGCTTATGATCGCTGTTATCAAATGTAATTTCGACAAACGCAAACCCTAAAGGGCCTCTTGCCTCAGAACCTGAGAAAATGACATCCTGCATATTGAAGCCACGCAAAAGTTTGGCACTTTGTTCTCCAAGTACCCACCTGACGGCATCGGCGATATTACTCTTACCGCTTCCGTTAGGACCCACAATGGCTGTAATACCATCGTGAAACTCAAGCTTTATCTTCTGTGCAAAAGACTTGAATCCGTGAATGACTATATTTTTAAGATGCATAGATCAACCTGTTATCCTTCCAAAATGGAATTTCTGTACGTACCCGTTTTCTTTGGGAACGTTTTTCTATCCTTCAAGTGCCGCCGAAGCAGCAAGCTGTTGGGCTTCTTTTTTATTTTTCCCTACCCCTATTCCTTTGAGCTCATTGCCGATATATACTCCGACTTTAAACACCTTATCATGATCGGGTCCGGATTCTTCGAGAACTCTGTAATCAATCCTTCCCTTATCATCGCTCATATCAACTTTTTCCTGCAGCTCTGATTTATAATTTCTGACACGCAGTTCTTCATACTGATCAAGTATTTCTCTTTTAACGAAAATGCGTGCCGCCTCAAATCCACCGTCTATATAGATAGCACCGAGTACAGATTCAAATACATCGCAAAGGATTGAATTTTTATTTCGACCGCCGCAGCCTTCTTCACCTTTTCCGAGTATTAAATAGTCCGTTATCTTAAGTTTTCTGACAAGTCCGGAAAGGGACTGCTCACAGACAAGTTGCGAACGAAGGCCCGAAAGTGCCCCTTCTCTTTTATCCGGCATATTTTTATATAAATACTCAGATACTATCAGTTCAAGCACAGCATCTCCGAGAAATTCCAGCCTTTCGTAACACTCGTGGTCTCCCAGCAGACATTCGTTTGAATACGAGCTGTGAGTAAGAGCGGTCTCCAGCAAAGACCTGTCCCTGAATGTATATTTAAGTCTTTCCTCAAGACTATTGTAATCTTTCTCCTCCACACTTACTACCTCCAAGCCTGATGATCTGCCGGGCGGCATCTCCTACCGTAACGATCGACTGTGCATCCTCATCACTTATCTCAACTTCAAATTGTTCTTCGATTGCCATAATTATCTGAAATATATCAAGAGAATCTGCTCCGAGATCATCGGCAAACGAAGTGTCTTCCCTGATCGAATCAACCTCTGTACCCATTATACGGGCTACGATCTGTTGAATAATCTCAAACTCCATATAAAACTTTTTCACTCCTTGATCATAACTTAAGATTACTTATCAGTCTTGCCTCGATATCCTCTTTTATGAGTCGTGACGCATAACCTATAGCCTTCTGTATCGTATCACGATACGGTTTCTCGCATATAGACATAACATTACCTTTTATCCCCGGAAAAAACGTAAGTCCTCTCGCAGAAATATCAAGATTGGTGATAATTCCGTCATAATCGGTTTCTCTTGTTTTTCCAAAAAAAGAATGTTTGCGTTTAACCGATACTGAAGCAATACCCTTTATAAAACCATCGATCATATCGATCATAAGTCGGCCCACAAAACCGTCACAAACAATAACGTCGGCCTTTCCGTAATGAAGCTCCCTCGGTTTAATCGTTCCGCCGAAATTTATTTCACGACACCTTCTGAGAAGTTCGTAACTGTCCCTGTACAGAGTTCCTCCGTTTTCAGGTATTGCCGCGTCACTTAACAGCCTGACCTCAGGTCTCTGTTCGGCCGAAAGATACTGCATATACAGCGAGCCCATGCGAGAAAACAGAACGAAATCAGACGGTCTTACATTCGTATCGGCAGAACCGCTGTCGATAAGAAGAAACGGCTTATTGATCCCCGGAACAAATGTAGCCATCGGTGCGTTACCGAGTCTGTCGATCTTCCCGAGTAACATCTGAGATCCTGCTTTCAGTACCTGCGGTGATCCGGAAAATAAAAAAGCTCCCGCCTCACTGTTTTTGACAAGGGTCAGCCCCTTAACAAGGGCGCTGTCCTGCTTGTCACGAACAGCCTGCACGGGTGCATCTGTTTCATTTATTACCTGAGAGACATTTACTATCTGTATTCTGTTCTTAAGCGGGCCGTATGATGCAAGTGCATTTTCAATGCAGCCTTTATCTCCGAGAAGGACCAGGTTTACGTCTTCATGTTCCGAGCATGAGTCAACACATCCGGCTATTTTCTCCGGAATCTGCTCTGCCGGACCCGATACATCGAGTGCAATTTTAACAACCCTTTCCATACGCTACACCCATACCCCATTTTACCCGATTTATTGCTTCTTCTGATAGAAGAATGATGAAATCACACCAAATCCGATCTTCCCCGGCTGAATGATCTGTTCGGTACTGCCGAGGAATAAGACGCCGTCAGTCTTAAGTGCCTTATTAAACTTAACGTAGATCTCATCCTTTGCTTCTTCCGTGAAATAGATAAGAACATTTCTGCAAACAATAAGATCGCACATTGAAGGATACGGATCTTTTAAAAGATTATGCTCCTTAAACTCAACGCACTTCTTTATCTCATTGCTTATCTGATAGCTCGTATCTGTTTTCTTTTCAAAATACTTGTCGATAAACTCTTTCGGAAGACCCTTAAGACTCTTCTCATGATAAAGACCGACGCGTGCCTTTTCAAGAACCTGTTTGTCAATATCGGTGGCTAAGATCTTTATCCTCGAGAGAGGCAGATACCGCGATAAAAGCATAACAAGCGAATATGGCTCATCGCCTGTCGAACATGCGGCACTCCAAATCTTGAAGGAAGGTATTTTGATCAGAGTCGGAACCACTTTTTCCTCAAGTACCTTCCACTGTTCCGGATTACGCCAGAATTCAGAAACATTTATGGTAAGAAAGTTAACAAATTCCTCAAATTTAACCTTATCCGCTTTGATAAGGTTGACGTATGTAACGTAGTTACATTTATGTTTTTGAATAAGGGTGTCGATGCGCCTGCGCATCTGCCCTTCTTTGTAGGCATTAAGATCGATGCTCGTCAGCTTAAATATCTCGCCTTTAAAATATTCGTAGTTTTCTTCCATAATCTCACCAATGTCTCTTTTTGCAAAGTAACCGGTCCGTGTAAAGCACGGACCGGCGAGGAAAAAACCGTAAACTTTATCTTATGCCCATATAACGCCAAGCATAAATGACGAATGATCAAGCATTAGTCTCATCACTCTCTCCCTCTTCGGTCGCATCAATCTTTGCTTCCTCTGAGGTAGCTTCTGCCTTAGGCTCGGGAGCAAGGAGAGCCTTGATGCTAAGGCTGATTTTCTTGTCTGCGAGTGAGAAGTCAACGATTTTAGCTGTAACTTCCTGGCCAAGCTTTAATACATCTGAAGGCTTATCAATATGCTCTTTTGCGATCTGTGATACATGAAGGAGTGCATCAACACCGGGATAGATCTCAACGAATGCGCCGAAGTCGGGCATACGAACGACCTTACCTGTAACTACCGTTCCGGGAGCGAAACGTGTTTCTGCATCAGCCCAAGGATTCTGATCGGGGAACTTCATCGAAAGAGCTACTTTCTCGCCCTGAATATCCTTAATAAATGCCTTAACCTTGTCGCCAACCTTAAAGAGTCTTCTGGGATTCTCAATCCTTCCCCATGACATCTCGGAAATATGAAGCAGTCCGTCTGCTCCGCCGAGATCGATAAATGCGCCAAAGTCTGTTATATTCTTAACTGTACCTTCAACTGTATCTCCGACATGAATTCTCTCAAAGAGTGCTTTCATAGCCTCAGCCTTGCGAGCTGCAAGGATCTGTTTTCTGTCGCCGATGATCCTTCTCTTTCTGGGATTGAATTCAGAAAGTACAAATTCAATTTCCTGATCCTTGTATTTCTCAAGATCTTTTTCATAGACATCCGATACAAGGCTTGCAGGTATGAATACTCTGGTTTCGTCTATCGAAACACATATTCCGCCGCCAAGAACGGAAATAACCTTAGCCTTAAGGATCTCACCCTTTTCGAATGCCTCCTCAAGTCTCTTGCTGCCGCGCTCTGCAGCGAGCTTACGGTAAGAAAGAAGAACCTGTCCTTCGCCATCGTTGACTTTAAGGACCTTAACCTGCATCTTGTCTCCTTCCTTAACAACGGTACGGAGGTCAAGACCTGGCTCGTTTGTATATTCACTTCTGGTAATGATACCATCTGCTTTGTAAT
The DNA here is from genome assembly GCA_024693545.1 of Lachnospiraceae bacterium. Lineage (GTDB taxonomy): Bacteria > Bacillota > Clostridia > Lachnospirales > Lachnospiraceae > RUG11977. Next base: position 161 of record JAILKT010000099.1, on the reverse strand, counting down.
CAATATTAAGAGCGATCATATCTTCCTTAACACTGATAACTGTGCCTTCAACTACCTCCCCGTTGTGTATTGTTTTCAATGAATCGTTCAGCATCTGCTCAAAGTTCTCTTCCGACATTACCTCTAAAACCTCCTTAATGATTGTCTTGGGTGTGGATGCT